>NZ_JBFLVD010000069.1:0-208 GCF_040750395.1 Scandinavium sp. UTDF21-P1B | reverse complement strand
GGTCACCGGTGCGCAGCTCGCCGAGGCCCGGCAGACCGCGGAGATCGCGAGCGTACAGAATCGCTACAACCTCTTCGACCGAGACTCCGAGTCGGTTCTGGAGGCGTGCGAGGCCACCGGCATCGCTTTTCTTCCCTGGCGCCCGGTCGCCGCGACAGCCGACCCCGGCCAGGCCTCCGCGCTCGCCACCGTCGCCACCGAACTCGGC
>NZ_JBFLVD010000068.1:0-250 GCF_040750395.1 Scandinavium sp. UTDF21-P1B | reverse complement strand
ACTTAATGTTTTTTAAACATGTATTCGCGGGTCATTGGCAAACCTTGACCTGAAGCACCTTTAGTCAAAAGATATTGAACAACATCAATATTTCCAGCTTCAAAACTTGCAGCGCAGGCTTGAAGATAAAGTGTCCACATCCTTGCAAATGGTCTACCCATTTCTTTTTCTACTTCATCAAAAACTTCGAGATAATTTTCATTCCAAATTTCAAGCGTTTTTTGATAATGACGACGAAGAGGTTCAAGAT
>NZ_JBFLVD010000067.1:0-263 GCF_040750395.1 Scandinavium sp. UTDF21-P1B | reverse complement strand
CTGGTGGTCTGGCGGCTGAAGCGGGTGATCCCGCGACGGCTGCAGCTGGTCTACCTGGGCAGCGGTGACGTCCTGACGTACGACCCGGTGGAGGCGGACCTGCTGCGGGTGGAGCGGAAGCTCCTCGCGCTGTGGGAGGCGATCCGGCTGGCGACGGAGACGGGTGACTGGCGGCCGCGGCCGACGAAGCTGTGCGGCTGGTGCGACCACCAGTCGGTCTGTCCGGAGTTCGGCGGGACTCCCCCGGTGTATCCGCTGAAGAT
>NZ_JBFLVD010000066.1:0-224 GCF_040750395.1 Scandinavium sp. UTDF21-P1B | reverse complement strand
GTGCCGGACCGTCCCGGACGGCAGCGTCACCTCCAGATGCGCGCCCGGCTCCCACGGGGGAAGCTCGGCGCCCGTGGGGTCGGCGAGCAGCAGCCCGAGGACGCCCTCGGCCTCCCGGACCGCCGACCGGACCGTCAGTCGCCGCGCGGTCATGTCTCTCCTCGGGGCGGGGCGCTGTGCCTCGTCGGGGCGGGCGAAGGCGGCAGCAGCGGCTCCGGCCACAC
>NZ_JBFLVD010000065.1:0-231 GCF_040750395.1 Scandinavium sp. UTDF21-P1B | reverse complement strand
GCCCAGGCCGTGCGCGCCTATCTGATGACCACCGTCCGACGGGTCGCGGCGCACTGGGCCAGGACCCAGAAGCGGGAGCACCTCGTCGAGGACTTCGCCGTGTTCGCGGCGGAGGCGTCCCGCTCCTCCGAGGTCTCCGACCAGGACACGCTCGACCTCGGCGCGGACGTCCGGGCCATGCACGAGGCCGAGCGGTCGCTCGCCATGCAGGCCTTCCGGTCACTGCCCGAG
>NZ_JBFLVD010000064.1:0-273 GCF_040750395.1 Scandinavium sp. UTDF21-P1B | reverse complement strand
GAGACCCCCGCGCCCTGCGCGCTGGCCATGTCGGTGGGCGCGTCGCCCACCATGACGGCGCGCTCGGCCGGAACGCCGAGCAGCTCGAGGGCGTGGAGCACGATGTCCGGGGCGGGCTTCGGCCGGGGGATCTCGTCCGATCCGATCACGTGGTCGAAGTACCGGAGCAGGCCGAGGACGTCGAGCAGCGAACGGGCCCGCGCGCCGGCCTTGCCGGTCGCTATGGCGAGGCGCAGGCCGCGGGCGCGCAGGGTCGTCAGGAGGTCGACGATG
>NZ_JBFLVD010000063.1:0-227 GCF_040750395.1 Scandinavium sp. UTDF21-P1B | reverse complement strand
TGATAGAGATGTTAATTGTACTAGCTATTATTAGTATTTTGATATTACTATTTGTTCCAAATTTAATTAAAGAAAAATCCGCAAATTGTAAAATGAAGTTAGCCACCTTGAGTCAAGCAAAAAACATCTGAATCTCTTATACTAGAAGTTCGACCAAATAGTATAAAAAGGAAATTCAGATGCAAGACTATTCTATCACAAGCCAGAGCAAAGGGAAACACCTGACC
>NZ_JBFLVD010000062.1:0-268 GCF_040750395.1 Scandinavium sp. UTDF21-P1B | reverse complement strand
GTTTTAGAGCGTGCTCAGAACTTAGCCATTCCAAGCTTCGCTTTTGAACTCAAAGAGTTTGAGAATAAGGCGGCTTACGAGCAAGCCGTCGTTGATTTGTTGGACAAACACGAGATTGACTTGGTCTGTCTGGCGGGCTACATGAAGATTGTCGGAGAAACCTTGCTCTCAGCCTATGAAGGGCGTATCATCAATATTCACCCAGCCTATCTGCCTGAATTTCCAGGTGCTCACGGTATCAAGGATGCTTGGGAGGCAGGTGTTGACC
>NZ_JBFLVD010000061.1:0-274 GCF_040750395.1 Scandinavium sp. UTDF21-P1B | reverse complement strand
GCTTGATCCCGCGCTGGAGCTCCAGGCCGACCGGCCCCAACTCGCGGGCCAGCCACTCCTTCTTGAGGACGCCCACGCCGTGCTCGCCGGTGATGGTGCCGCCCAGGGCGAGCCCGAGCGCCATGATCTCGTCGAAGGACTCCCGCGCCCGCCGCGACTCGTCCTCGTCGGCGTGGTCGAAGCAGACGACGGGGTGGGTGTTGCCGTCCCCCGCGTGCGCGCAGACGCCGATGGTCAGGTCGTACTTCTCCGCGATCGCCGCCGTGCCGTCGAG
>NZ_JBFLVD010000060.1:0-208 GCF_040750395.1 Scandinavium sp. UTDF21-P1B | reverse complement strand
GCGCGGGGCGGGCCGCCGGCTCTGGCGGTCCTCGGGGCTCCTGGCCTGACCGGAGGCGGGGCTCCTCGCCCGGATGGGGCGCCGGGCTCCTGACCTGACCGGAATCGGGGACTCCTCGCCTGATGGGAGGCCGAAGAGGTCCATGCCCGGCCGGAGCCGGTTCGGGACCGCGCGCCTGACCGGCGCGTTCCGCGGTTACGCTGCGGAG
>NZ_JBFLVD010000059.1:0-274 GCF_040750395.1 Scandinavium sp. UTDF21-P1B | reverse complement strand
AAGGGACACTAGGGCGTGTGTCGTACTGTCGAACCCGTCACCGAGGAGGACTTCCGATGCGCAGCGTGACCTATGCGATGAGCGTCTCGCTCGACGGCTACATCGTCGGGCCGGACGGCGGCTTCGACTGGACGGAGCCCGACGAGGAGGTCTTCCGCTTCTGGATCGACGAGATTCGCGATGTCGGCGTCCATCTGTTGGGACGACGTCTGTACGAGACGATGCTGTACTGGGAGACCGCCGACCAGGATCCCTCGCTCGACGACTCCATGCG
>NZ_JBFLVD010000058.1:0-238 GCF_040750395.1 Scandinavium sp. UTDF21-P1B | reverse complement strand
GTCCTGGGCGTGGTTTGGTCAAACGACGTTGCTTTTTAATTTTATCTTCAACATCTTGGGCTGCCATAATCTGTTCCCAATTCTTGAAATCACGGTTTGTAACATTAAGTGTAATCGGGCTACCAATTGTTTTTCCGTGTCGAACGCCTGAAGTAATTTCAACTTGGTCAGACTCAATTTTCATCCGTCCGCCACGACCATAGCCGCCTTGACGACGTTTAAGTTCAATATTAATATC
>NZ_JBFLVD010000057.1:0-263 GCF_040750395.1 Scandinavium sp. UTDF21-P1B | reverse complement strand
GTATCGTTGTTGTCCAATAAATTTTACACCTAAAATAACAAAGACAAAGGCAATACCAATCGTTCCCGCAATCCCTAACATATTAGTTGCTATGCTAGACGTTAGGTTCATAATCGGTTGCTTAATAGCAGTTATAATATCCATACTAAATAGTGTTTTTACCATAACTGCATTAAACTCTCCGAGTCCTTTTACCATTGACCAGACAAAAGTCTTTATTGTCGCAGAAGCATTTGTGATGGCTTCATTAAAACCCGTTACAG
>NZ_JBFLVD010000056.1:194-345 GCF_040750395.1 Scandinavium sp. UTDF21-P1B | reverse complement strand
TACCACGACTACGGATCGCGCCCGCACCTGCCGCCGGAGGAGTTCGAGGGCTACCTCTACAGCGGCAGCGCCGGCAGCGTCGCCTCGGGTCGGCTGTCGTACGTCTTCGGCCTGGAGGGACCGGCCGTCACCGTCGACACGGCGTGCTCCT
>NZ_JBFLVD010000056.1:0-151 GCF_040750395.1 Scandinavium sp. UTDF21-P1B | reverse complement strand
CTGGCCGGCGGCGTGACCGTGATGTCCACGCCGCAGGCCTTCGTCGAGTTCTCCCGGCTGCGCGGCCTGTCGGCCGACGGACGGTGCAAGTCCTTCGCCGCCTCCGCCGACGGTACGGGCTGGGGCGAGGGCGCCGGCCTCCTGCTGGTGG
>NZ_JBFLVD010000055.1:0-253 GCF_040750395.1 Scandinavium sp. UTDF21-P1B | reverse complement strand
GCGACGCCTTCGCCGGCGCCCTCGACACCGCGCTCGACGACGGCCCGTACGACCTCGTCTACGACTCCGGCTGCTTCCACCACCTGCCCCCGCACCGCCGCGTCAGCTACCTCGCGCTCCTGGACCGCGCCCTCGCACACGGCGGGCACTTCGCCCTCACCGCGTTCGCGGCCGGGGAGGGCGGCATGGGCTCGGAGCTGCCGGACGCCGAGTTCTACCGACAGGGCGGGCTGGGCGGCGGACTCGCCTACAC
>NZ_JBFLVD010000054.1:0-4241 GCF_040750395.1 Scandinavium sp. UTDF21-P1B | reverse complement strand
TTCTGGTGCGTTATCGATCTGATCGAATGCGCGAGCAGCACCGCCGTAGGTTTTAGCCAGTACGGTAGTGATTGCAGCAGTCAGCGTTGTTTTACCATGGTCAACGTGGCCGATAGTACCGACGTTAACGTGCGGTTTTGTACGTTCAAACTTTTCTTTAGACATCGATTGTCCCTCTAAGACACGGATAAATCGGTGATATCACCACATCAACCAGGCAACATGCCTGACTTGTTGAATGCAATTCACAGAGAGAAACCAGGGAGGAGGAGATTGAAGTGGTGCTGATACCCAGAGTCGAACTGGGGACCTCACCCTTACCAAGGGTGCGCTCTACCAACTGAGCCATATCAGCACGTTTGGAGCGGGCAGCGGGAATCGAACCCGCATCATCAGCTTGGAAGGCTGAGGTAATAGCCATTATACGATGCCCGCATCCTGAAACTCGGCTACCCAGTTCTTTCTGCAACAAAAAAGAGTGTTCTCTCTTTTATTGTTTGAGTTGGTGTTTAACTTCTACCAACTCAGGCGGCGAAAACGCTGCCAGAAAGTGGTGGTGGGGGAAGGATTCGAACCTTCGAAGTCTGTGACGGCAGATTTACAGTCTGCTCCCTTTGGCCGCTCGGGAACCCCACCGGACTTGATGGTGCCGACTACCGGAATCGAACTGGTGACCTACTGATTACAAGTCAGTTGCTCTACCTACTGAGCTAAGTCGGCATCAAGTAGCGCGCATTCTAGGGAGACATGACGGGGCTTGCAACTAAAAAATTGCATAAAACGATCTCTTGCTCACATTTTGTGCATAACGGTGTAAAAATGATGCAAATTCCGTCATCTGCGAACAAAAAATGGGCTGAATGTCTGTTTCTATCTTCCTTTTTTTCTTACCGTTCGCTCGTAGCAACCCACAACGCTTTCAGTCAGGCCACTCATCAGAACTCGCACAGCAACATGAAACAAGCCCGGCAGAGATGCGTTCTGCTGGAAGCATCACTAAATCTGATTTTTTCTTCTTATTCCATTCAATCTGGTGTTAACCTCCTGCCCATTGTCCTGATTAACTGAATGTCTCACCTCATCAGCTTCGGCACATGAAACCGATGGGCGTGAACTGAACATGCTTATGAGCAAAAAAGAGCAAACGTTAATGACGCCGTACTTACAGTTCAACCGCAGCCAGTGGGCTGCCCTTCGCGATTCCGTGCCCATGACCCTTACCGAAGGGGAAATCACGCGCCTGAAAGGGATCAACGAAGATTTGTCTCTGGAAGAAGTGGCAGAGATCTATCTGCCACTCTCGCGTCTGCTGAACTTCTACATTAGCTCCAATTTGCGTCGCCAGGCCGTGCTCGAGCAGTTCTTAGGGACGAACGCGCCGCGCATTCCTTATGTGATAAGCATTGCCGGCAGCGTGGCGGTAGGTAAGAGCACAACGGCGCGTGTACTACAGGCTTTACTCAGCCGCTGGCCAGAGCACCGTCGGGTAGAATTGATCACCACCGATGGCTTCCTTCATCCTAACGAGGTTCTAAAAGAACGTGGGCTGATGAAGAAAAAAGGCTTCCCGCAGTCTTATGACATGCATCGCCTAGTGAAATTTGTTTCAGATATTAAATCAGGTGCGGCAGATGTCACTGCTCCGGTGTATTCCCACTTAATTTATGACGTTATTTGCGATGGCGACAAAACGGTCACGCATCCGGATATCCTGATTCTGGAAGGTCTGAACGTTCTGCAAAGTGGTATGGATTACCCGCACGATCCGCATCATGTATTTGTCTCAGACTTTGTCGATTTTTCTATTTATGTAGATGCCCCGGAAGATCAGCTGAAAAACTGGTATATCAATCGTTTTCTGAAATTCCGTGAAGGAGCATTCACCGATCCAGATTCTTATTTCCATAATTATGCAAAATTATCCAAAGACGAAGCTGTCAACATAGCAACATCATTATGGAATGAAATTAACCTTCTGAATCTAAAAGAAAATATACTTCCTACGCGCGAGCGAGCAAGTTTAATATTGACGAAAAGTGCCAACCATTCTGTCGAACAGGTTCGGCTTCGAAAATAAAAAAGGGAGCATCTGCTCCCTCTTAATTTGTTATTCCGCACTTCTCAGTGAAATTTCTCCGCCCATCCAGGGTTTAATCACTCCATCCTGTTCGAGTAATAATGCCCCCTGCATGTCAATGCCCCGTGATATGCCAAATATCTCTTTCTCACCAATAATCAACTTCACCGGGCGATGAATAAAGTTATCCAGTTTCTCCCAGCGCTGAAGATAAGGTACCAGACCTTCTTGCTCGAACAGCACCAATGCAGCTCGAAGTTCTTTAATTAAACGCACAGCGAGGGTGTTACGATCAATTTTGATCCCGGCTTCCTGCAAATTGATCCATCCTTGATTGACTACATCAGATTCGACTCGTCGCATAGCGAGGTTAATACCCGCACCAATGACAATTTGCGCGGCATCTCCCGTCTTACCGGTGAGTTCAACCAGAATACCCGCAAGCTTACGATCCAGCAGATAGAGATCGTTCGGCCATTTTACGCGAACTTTATCCGCGCCGAGGCTTTGCAGGACTTCAGCCATCACGATGCCAATGACAAGGCTCAGGCCAATCGCAGCAGCGGGCCCTTGCTCAAGTCGCCAGTACATTGACAGATAAAGATTCGCACCAAAAGGCGAGAACCACTTCCGGCCACGGCGACCACGGCCCGCCTGCTGATACTCAGCCACGCAGGTATCTCCGGAGCGAAGTGACGCCAGCCTGTCCAGCAGATACTGGTTGGTGGAATCAATCACAGGCAGCACCGTAACAGCACCCTCACTTATGCTGTTTCTAATGAGATCTTCATTCAACAGTTGAATAGGCTCAGGCAGGCTGTAACCTTTTCCGGGAACGGTAAATACATCGACGCCCCAGTCGCGCAGCGTCTGAATATGCTTGTTAATCGCCGCCCGGCTCATACCCAGACGCTCTCCGAGCTGCTCGCCGGAATGAAACTCACCGTCGGATAAAATTGAGATAAGCGTTAATGGGACCGTATTATCCTTCACGCAATAACCTCCACCGCATTGACTTCGCCGCGCGCATCAATAAACCGTACTTCAGGCTCCAGCCACACATCAAATTTTTCTCCAACCTGCTGGCGAACATAGCGGGCAAGCGCAACAACATCATCGCTGGTCGCATTGTTTTCATTAATAAGAACCAGAGCCTGCTGCCGATGTACCATGGCTCCGCCAACTCGCTGCCCCTTGAGATGACACTGGTCGATAAGCCAGCCGGCAGCGAGTTTAACGCCACCGTCAGACTGTGGGTAATGCGGTGCATCCGGGCAAGCAGCCAGAAGCTTTTCAGCTTCCATAGGGCTAATGACTGGGTTTTTAAAGAAGCTGCCAGCATTTCCATTCACTTTTGGATCGGGTAACTTAGTCATACGCATGTGGCAGACAGCATCAAAGACCTGCTGTGGCGTAACTGTTTGAGGATCCAGTCTGGTCAAATCGCCATAGCTCAGCACCGGCTGCCACGCTTTTACCAGCTTTAATCCTACAGCGACAATGACATAGCGGTCCTGATATTCATGTTTGAAGATGCTGTCGCGATAGCCGAACCGGCACGCCTCAGCACTCAGGCGTTTCATAATGCCAGTAGAGAGCTCAATACAATCAACATAGTCACAGACTCGCTGCAGTTCCACGCCGTAAGCACCAATATTCTGGATCGGTGATGAACCTGCGCATCCTGGGATCAGTGCCAGATTTTCAAGCCCGGGCATACCTTTCTCAAGCGTATACGTGACGAGACTGTGCCAGTTTTCACCCGCTCCAACATGCAGGTGCCATGCATCTGGCTGTTCACTCACCTCGATCCCTTTAAGTCGGTTGATCAGGACGACACCTGAATAATCCTCTAAAAAGAGGACGTTACTCCCTTCACCTAAAATTAGGACAGGCAGGTTTTCAGAGGTTGCCTGCTGCCAGGCTTCAAGCAGTTGAACGGTATTTTCTGCACAGACAATCCGACGGGCATGACAATCGATACCAAAGGTATTCCAGGACTTTAAGGAGTGATTCATAGTGGCTTCCAGATGCAAAATCACGGCTAGTTTACCGCATTCAGGAAGGGAAGGCTTGTGGATATGTCTGTGGGTGGTTCGTGTGTAAACGCAAAAAACCCCGACCGGATGGTCGGGGTTCTTCACTTGTTTGATGCCTGGCAGTT
>NZ_JBFLVD010000053.1:0-965 GCF_040750395.1 Scandinavium sp. UTDF21-P1B | reverse complement strand
CAGATCGATAACGCACCAGAAGAAAAAGCTCGTGGTATCACCATCAACACTTCCCACGTTGAATATGACACCCCGACTCGCCACTACGCACACGTAGACTGCCCGGGCCACGCCGACTATGTTAAAAACATGATCACCGGTGCTGCTCAGATGGATGGCGCAATCCTGGTTGTTGCTGCGACTGACGGCCCTATGCCTCAGACCCGTGAGCACATCCTGCTGGGTCGTCAGGTTGGCGTTCCTTACATCATCGTGTTCCTGAACAAATGCGACATGGTTGATGACGAAGAGCTGCTGGAACTGGTAGAAATGGAAGTACGTGAGCTGCTGTCTCAGTACGATTTCCCAGGCGACGACACTCCAATCGTTCGTGGTTCTGCGCTGAAAGCGCTGGAAGGCGAAGCAGAGTGGGAAGCGAAAATCATCGAACTGGCTGGCTTCCTGGATTCTTACATCCCAGAACCAGAGCGTGCAATTGACAAGCCGTTCCTGCTGCCTATCGAAGACGTATTCTCCATCTCCGGCCGTGGTACCGTTGTTACCGGTCGTGTAGAGCGCGGTATCGTTAAAGTGGGTGAAGAAGTTGAAATCGTTGGTATCAAAGAAACCGCGAAAACCACCTGTACTGGCGTTGAAATGTTCCGCAAACTGCTGGACGAAGGCCGTGCTGGTGAGAACGTAGGTGTTCTGCTGCGTGGTATCAAACGTGAAGAAATCGAACGTGGTCAGGTACTGGCGAAGCCAGGCTCCATCAAGCCACACACCAAGTTCGAATCTGAAGTGTACATTCTGTCCAAAGACGAAGGCGGCCGTCATACTCCGTTCTTCAAAGGCTACCGTCCACAGTTCTACTTCCGTACAACTGACGTGACCGGTACCATCGAACTGCCAGAAGGCGTAGAGATGGTAATGCCAGGCGACAACATCAAAATGGTTGTTACCCTGATCCACCCAATCGCGATGGA
>NZ_JBFLVD010000052.1:0-252 GCF_040750395.1 Scandinavium sp. UTDF21-P1B | reverse complement strand
CAGGATTATCCGAACTGTAGCTTTTCTCACCGCCGTTACCGCCGTTCACTTTCAGCGTCTGCGGTGCATCGCCGTAAGTCACACTGACCGGCTGTGCGCTCAGCGCCGTCGATGCAGCTTTATTTACCGTCACCGTCGCCGTGGCAGGCGCGGGCGCCAGCTGGGTCTCAGTGGCCTGCTGGCTGACGGTAATTGTGGTACTGCCCGCGCCGGTAAAGGTCAGCAGCCCGCTGCTGTCAATGGTTACCACGC
>NZ_JBFLVD010000051.1:0-391 GCF_040750395.1 Scandinavium sp. UTDF21-P1B | reverse complement strand
GTGTGAAGTCGTAACAAGGTAACCGTAGGGGAACCTGCGGTTGGATCACCTCCTTACCTTAAAGAACCTGCCTTTGCAGTGCTCACACAGATTGTCTGATGAAATGAAGCAGTAAAACCTCTACAGGCTTGTAGCTCAGGTGGTTAGAGCGCACCCCTGATAAGGGTGAGGTCGGTGGTTCAAGTCCACTCAGGCCTACCAAATTTGCACCGCAAATTTGAAGAGGTTAACTACGATGGGGCTATAGCTCAGCTGGGAGAGCGCCTGCCTTGCACGCAGGAGGTCTGCGGTTCGATCCCGCATAGCTCCACCATCTTTACTGCGAATACAAGAAAACTTCAGAGTGAACCTGAAAAGGTGCACTGCGAAGTTTTGCTCTTTAAAAATCTGG
>NZ_JBFLVD010000050.1:0-522 GCF_040750395.1 Scandinavium sp. UTDF21-P1B | reverse complement strand
ACTAAAACAGGTGTGCTGGCAATATCACTACCCACAGTCTTTATGCCTGGATAAAGAAATACGGGCCGGACTCTTCCACCAACAAAGAGCAGTCAGATGCTCAGGCCGAGATCCGCCGACTCCAGAAGGAGCTGAAGCGGGTTACTGACGAACGGGACATATTAAAAAAAGCCGCGGCGTACTTCGCAAAGCTGTCCGACTGAGGTACGCCTTTATCCGTGACAACTCCTGTTGTTGGCCTGTTCGTCTGCTCTGTCGGGTGCTGAATGTTCATCCGAGTGGGTTTTACACCTGGCTTCAGCAGCCGCATTCACCACGGCATCAGGCGGATCTCAGACTGACAGGACAAATCAAACAGTTCTGGCTGGAGTCCGGTTGCGTTTATGGCTATCGCAAAATCCATCTCGACTTGCGAGATAGCGGGCAACAATGTGGGATTAACCGGGTCTGGCGGCTGATGAAGCGTGCCGGGATAAAGGCTCTGGTCGGGTATCGAAGCCCACGAGCGCATAAAGGTGAAGC
>NZ_JBFLVD010000049.1:0-1207 GCF_040750395.1 Scandinavium sp. UTDF21-P1B | reverse complement strand
TGCCAGCACACCTGTTTTAGTTCCACGCACTTTTTGAGACTTCCGGGGTTTCAGCCATCAGCCGGTATTCTTCCGGCGTCAGATTATTCAGAGATTCATGAGGTCGCTCGCTGTTATATTCGGCCAGCCAGCGCTCCGTGATTTCCCGTGCTTCATTCAGTGTCCTGAACAAATAAAAATCCAGGACTTCTGTCCGGTACGTCCGGTTAAAGCGCTCGATAAACGCGTTCTGTGTCGGTTTACCCGGCTTGATAAATTCCAGCATTACCCCATGTTCTTCGGCCCACTGCGCCAGCGCTACTGAGATCAGTTCCGGGCCATTATCCATCCGCATCTTCAGCGGATAACCCCGGTTTGCTGCGATCCTGTCCAGCACTCTCACAACACGTTGGGCCGGGATATTCAGGTCAATTTCTATCGCCAGTGCTTCACGGTTAAAGTCATCCACCACATTGAAGGTCCTGAAGCGTCTGCCACAGAGCAACGCATCATGCATAAAATCGATGGACCAGCTCTGGTTTAGCGCTTCCGGCGTCGCCAGTGGCGCGGGGTTGCGTACCGGCAGACGCTGCTTTCCCCTGCGACGAAAATTCAGTTTCAGCAGACAGTAAATCCGGTGCACGCGCTTGTGGTTCCAGGTGTTGCCCTGCCTGCGTAGCAGCTGGAACAGCTTCTTAAAACCGTATCGTGGATAGCGCTCCGCCAGCTCGGTCAACGCGTGGATCACCGGTTCATCACGCCGGGTGTCGGGCTGGTAAAAGTACACCGTCCTGCTCAGCGATAACATCCTGCATGCCTGGCGAGTGCTCATCGTAAATTGTGAGGTCAGATAACCGACGAGCTCCCGCTTTATCGCTGGTTTTAAAGCTTTTTTTCAATGACGTCTTTCAGCGCCCGGCATTCCAGACTGAGATCGGCAAACATCTGTTTGAGTCGGCGGTTTTCGTCCTCGAGATCTTTCATCTTTTTGATATCAGAGGCTTCCATACCGCCGTACTTTGCTTTCCAGTTGTAATACGAGGCCTCCGATATTCCCGCTTCGCGGCAGACATCTTTGACGGTGCGTCCGGCTTCAACAGACTTCAGAACGGTGATGATCTGGTGCTCGGTGAATCGGGCTTTGCGCATGACGATCTCCTCAGAGTACATAAACAGTATGTCGGAAGATCTCTAAAAGTGAATGGTTCGTTTTGCAGGGATGCTTACA
>NZ_JBFLVD010000048.1:0-359 GCF_040750395.1 Scandinavium sp. UTDF21-P1B | reverse complement strand
TCGCTGGACGTTACGCAGCAAGCTGCCAGAACTGGTGCGACAGGAGTTATGGGGTGTGCTGCTGACTTACAACCTGGTGAGATACCAGATGGTAAGGATGGCGTTCGAACTGAAAGGCGATTATCTGCCTTATCAGCTGAGCTTTAGTGGCTCAATAAGTGAAATAACCCGGATGCTGATAACGTTGCCATGGGCTTCACCGGGTAAGATGCCGGGTGAGTTGAGAACGTTGTATGAGAAAGCAAAATGGCTGGTATTACCGGGAAGAAGAGAGCGAAGTTACCCTCGGGAGTTAAGAGTAAAGTCCCGGAAATACCCGGTGAGAAAAACTGCTGATCACCTTAAGTGACCAGCATTAG
>NZ_JBFLVD010000047.1:0-1687 GCF_040750395.1 Scandinavium sp. UTDF21-P1B | reverse complement strand
AGATTATCCGTGGCGATTCAAGTTGTTTGGCAACGACCGCGAGGCATACCTTAGCCGTAAGGATCGCTACCATTATCTGACGGATATTTTCACCAAGCGTAAAAGTTACTCATTTGATAAACTGATTGGGATTGCCATTGATCGTGGGCAGCATGCCAAACATGAGCAGTCTAAACGTGATATCCCTAACGCTGCTTTCAGGGAACGGGTTGTGAGTGTATGGGACAACCTTGAGCCGCTTGAAATCAATCTGGATGCACTACTTGCTTATCATCGCAAACGTTCCACTGAGAAGAACAAAATATTCATTTTTAACTTCTTGTCGCGACTGGCTGAAACAGGTGTGGATTTGGTGAAGGAATCACCGTTGATAGTGTCTTACAGGCAATCGTATAAAACCGCGTACATTGGCGGGAGATCCTTTGAGGTTGGCACTGGCTTCCAGACTCTACCGTCTAAAATGAAGTGGGCGTGTCTGGCACGTGGTGTGAACTATGACATCAAGGGATGCCAGCTTGAGATACTGCGACATGAGCTATTAAGTATTGGAATTTCGTCTAAGTCGCTGGAGGTGCTGGAAACTCAATATATCTGCCGGATATTGTGTGTTGCTGAAGAATTGGTGAAGCAATTTAGGTTCTCCAGCGTATTCAACGCCGGGTTCGTTACGCTATCGCTTAAATCCAGTACCAGACGCTTGTTGAACCGTGAGTTAGGTAAGACAGAAGCAAAGCGGGTACTGGAGCAATGGAAACGTCTTTTGAAACCTTTACGGCAAGATCTGGCTTTACTGCTGGATTATTACGAAAGCACAGCTAAAACCAATCGTTACGGTAAATGCGTTACCAATGCGGTAGGGCAACCGTTTAACATAACCTATAAAGATGTGGCAGCGCGTAAACGCAGGAAGTCAGATGTGATGCGCCGGAAGCTGCTGTCGCACATATTACAGGGGCTGGAAAGCCAGGCTGTATACGATTACGTAGCCAGCCATAAGGGCGTTTGCGCACTGGAGCACGATGGGTTTGTTTCATATGAAGATGTTACTGACTGGTCTCATCCATACCTGTTGATTGAGAAAAAGCACTAACAAGGATTAAGTTTAAGTTTTCCCAGCGAATTAGGGGGCATTTACGCCCCTCGAACAAATGCAATAGCCAATGTATAGCAGTACTTGATCAGTCTGTGAGATAGCTTTCGTCCATATCAGAATCGGCTTCAAATCTCTCCGTTCCAAAATAGAGTAGGCCCACTTGTTTTGGAGCGGCATCTAATCTATCAAGCACAGCATTAATTCGAGCACATTGCTCAGTATTGATATAGAAGCGATGATCATTTAACCAATTGCGAGGATCGTGGTAATTGTCTAACGTTGCTCCTTCCAATCTTTCGACACATTGTTCTATTCTTGAGCGGCTGCACAGACGCCTGACAGGCGGAAGTATATCGATAGTTCGATCGTCAGATACAATGATCGCAAGTCTTCGAGCGCTGTTTGTTTGTACGTAGCGTACGCCGGAATTATATCTAGAGCCCCTAGATGGTGTACATTCATCGGTAGCTTCACCATCAAGAATGATCCCGATTGCGTGGCAGAATCCCTCAGGATCGAGCAGTATTGTTCCATCGATACCGCTAACACTTTGAAGTAGTGTCTTGGTGAGCTTATGACCTGCTCCCCATTGAT
>NZ_JBFLVD010000046.1:0-364 GCF_040750395.1 Scandinavium sp. UTDF21-P1B | reverse complement strand
GGCCAGGCTTCAGCGTTTTATTATGGTGATCCCCTGGGCGAGATGCGTCTGGTGAGCAGAGTTTTTGAAATGTAAGGCCTTTAAATAAGATAAAAGGCTACCTCGTCACGAACTTTGCAACAGTGCCTAAAAAAGCCCATGGCGCATTCATCAACGTGGCTCGCGCGTACAACCATCCTTCTTCATCTCGAAATTTCAGCAACATATTTCTGGCGATCCTTTCATTGATGGAGACGCCTGAGTCTTTACCGATGAAATAGGCAACTTTATCAAAATGATTAATGAGTAAGCTAAGAATTTGCTCTACAAGATAGCCCTTTTCGGTCATGTATTCAATGAGTTGATCAGCTATCAAACATAATAC
>NZ_JBFLVD010000045.1:0-27608 GCF_040750395.1 Scandinavium sp. UTDF21-P1B | reverse complement strand
GATCCACCCAATCGCGATGGATGACGGTCTGCGTTTCGCAATCCGTGAAGGCGGCCGTACCGTTGGTGCTGGCGTGGTTGCTAAAGTTCTCGGCTAATCGCTGATAACATTTGACGCAATGCGCAATAAAAGGGCATCATTTGATGCCCTTTTTGCACGCTTTCGAAGCAGAACCTGGCTCATCAGTGATTTTTTTTGTCATAATCATTGCTGAGACAGGCTCTGAAGAGGGCGTTTAGTCCGAAACGCATCAGAGCATTTCGGTTTTGGTTGCCTCGCACTCACGCGGGGCAAAGATGTTTGTCGAATTCTTGTGACAGGTTGGTTTATGAGTGCGAATACCGAAGCTCAAGGGAGCGGGCGCGGCCTGGAAGCGATGAAGTGGGTGATCGTTGCAGTACTGCTGATCGTAGCCATTGTGGGCAACTACCTCTATCGCGACATGATGTTGCCGCTACGTGCGCTGGCCGTGGTGATTCTGATTGCTGCAGCGGGCGGTGTCGCGCTGTTGACGACAAAAGGCAAGGCCACCGTTGCGTTTGCCCGTGAAGCACGTACTGAAGTTCGTAAGGTCATCTGGCCGACGCGTCAGGAAACGCTGCACACTACGCTGATTGTGGCCGCCGTTACTGCTGTCATGTCACTGATCCTGTGGGGACTGGATGGTATTCTGGTTCGCCTGGTATCTTTTATCACTGGCCTGAGGTTCTGAGATGTCTGAAGCTCCTAAAAAGCGCTGGTACGTCGTTCAGGCGTTTTCCGGTTTTGAAGGCCGTGTAGCAACGTCGCTGCGCGAGCATATCAAATTACACAATATGGAAGAGTTGTTTGGTGAAGTCATGGTGCCGACCGAAGAAGTGGTCGAAATCCGTGGTGGCCAGCGCCGCAAGAGCGAGCGCAAATTCTTCCCAGGCTATGTACTGGTTCAGATGGTAATGAATGACGCCAGCTGGCACTTAGTGCGTAGCGTACCGCGCGTAATGGGCTTCATCGGTGGTACCTCCGATCGTCCGGCACCGATCAGCGACAAAGAAGTTGACGCGATTATGAACCGCCTGCAGCAGGTTGGTGATAAGCCGCGTCCGAAAACGCTGTTCGAGCCAGGTGAAATGGTCCGCGTTAGCGATGGTCCATTCGCTGACTTCAACGGCGTGGTTGAAGAGGTTGACTATGAGAAGTCACGCCTGAAAGTCTCTGTCTCTATCTTCGGTCGTGCAACGCCGGTAGAGCTGGATTTCAGCCAGGTTGAAAAAGCTTAAATAAGCAGCGATCAATCGTTGCACCAGGCGCGAAATTGGCATACAATTTCGCGCCTTTTGTTTTTATGGGCTGCGGCCCGTAAAACGAATTTTATTCACGGGGAGCCTTCCTGAGGCGTTATTACCCAATCAGAGGATTTTAGAATGGCTAAGAAAGTACAAGCCTACGTCAAGCTGCAGGTTGCAGCAGGTATGGCGAACCCAAGTCCACCAGTTGGTCCAGCTCTGGGTCAGCAGGGTGTGAACATCATGGAATTCTGTAAAGCGTTTAACGCCAAAACCGAATCCCTGGAAAAAGGTCTGCCAATCCCAGTTGTAATCACTGTTTACGCTGACCGTTCTTTCACTTTCGTTACCAAGACCCCTCCAGCAGCAGTTCTGCTGAAGAAAGCAGCGGGTATCAAGTCTGGTTCCGGTAAGCCGAACAAAGAGAAAGTAGGTAAAATTTCTCGCGCTCAGCTGCAGGAAATCGCGCAGACTAAAGCTGCCGACATGACTGGTGCCGACATTGAAGCGATGACTCGCTCCATTGAAGGTACTGCACGTTCCATGGGCCTGGTAGTGGAGGACTAAGAAATGGCTAAACTGACCAAGCGCATGTCCGTGATCCGTGACAAAGTTGATGCGACCAAACAGTACGACATCAACGAAGCTATCGCCCTGCTGAAAGAGCTGGCAACCGCTAAGTTCGTTGAAAGCGTTGACGTTGCCGTTAACCTCGGCATCGACGCTCGTAAATCTGACCAGAACGTACGTGGTGCAACTGTACTGCCGCACGGTACTGGCCGTTCTGTTCGCGTAGCCGTATTTGCTCAGGGCCCGAACGCTGAAGCAGCTAAAGCTGCTGGCGCGGAGCTGGTAGGTATGGAAGATCTGGCTGACCAGATCAAGAAAGGCGAAATGAACTTTGACGTTGTTATTGCTTCCCCGGATGCAATGCGCGTTGTTGGCCAGCTGGGCCAGGTTCTGGGTCCACGTGGCCTGATGCCAAACCCGAAAGTGGGTACCGTAACGCCTAACGTTGCTGAAGCGGTTAAGAACGCTAAAGCAGGTCAGGTTCGTTATCGTAACGACAAAAACGGCATCATCCACACCACCATCGGTAAAGTGGACTTTGACGCTGACAAACTGAAAGAAAACCTGGAAGCTCTGCTGGTTGCGCTGAAAAAAGCAAAACCTACTCAGGCGAAAGGCGTGTACATCAAGAAAGTCAGCATCTCCACCACCATGGGTGCAGGTGTTGCTGTTGATCAGGCTGGTCTGGCCGCTGCGGCGAACTAAGATTGGCCTTTACGTGGGCGGTGGATTTGTCTACAATCTTACCCCCACGATTCTGTTAGCGTAGGCTAACAGAGACAGATTTGTTCGTTGGAGCCTGGCCTTTTCCAGGCCTCCGTCGAAGACCGCAGGTGTTTCGTCAGAAGCTTAATTCCCTGCGTAGACGGTGACAGAACGCTAAGATTATTTTTTATACTCTTTGGCTTGTTTCTGCTCACCGTATTTAAGACGCTCTTTTGTTGAAAAGAGTGAAGTGAGTTCCAGAGGTTATCTCTGGCAAACATCCAGGAGCAAAGCTAATGGCTTTAAATCTTCAAGACAAACAAGCGATTGTTGCTGAAGTCAGCGAAGTAGCCAAAGGCGCGCTGTCTGCAGTAGTTGCGGATTCCCGTGGCGTAACTGTAGATAAAATGACCGAACTGCGTAAAGCAGGCCGTGAAGCTGGCGTATACATGCGTGTTGTTCGTAACACCCTGCTGCGCCGCGTCGTTGAAGGTACTCCTTTCGAGTGCCTGAAAGACACGTTTGTTGGTCCGACCCTGATTGCATACTCTATGGAACACCCGGGCGCAGCTGCTCGTCTGTTCAAAGAGTTCGCGAAAGCGAATGCAAAATTTGAGGTCAAAGCCGCAGCCTTTGAAGGTGAGTTGATCCCGGCATCGCAAATCGATCGCCTGGCAACACTGCCAACCTACGAAGAAGCAATTGCACGCCTGATGGCAACCATGAAAGAAGCTTCGGCTGGCAAACTGGTTCGCACTCTGGCTGCTGTACGCGATGCGAAAGAAGCTGCTTAATCGCAGTTATCTTTATAAAGCATTGGCTTACGTATAAACTTATTCTGATTTTCAGGAACAATTTAAATGTCTATCACTAAAGATCAAATCATTGAAGCAGTATCCGCTATGTCTGTAATGGACGTTGTAGAACTGATCTCTGCAATGGAAGAAAAATTCGGCGTTTCCGCTGCTGCTGCTGTAGCTGTAGCTGCTGGCCCGGCTGAAGCTGCTGAAGAAAAAACTGAATTCGACGTAATTCTGAAAGCTGCTGGCGCTAACAAAGTTGCAGTAATCAAAGCTGTACGTGGCGCAACTGGCCTGGGTCTGAAAGAAGCTAAAGACCTGGTAGAATCTGCTCCAGCCTCTCTGAAAGAAGGCGTGAGCAAAGATGACGCTGAAGCTCTGAAAAAATCTCTGGAAGAAGCTGGCGCAGAAGTTGAAGTTAAATAAGCCAACCCTTCCGGTTGCAGCTTGAGTAATCAGGCTGATGGCTGGTGACTTTTTAGTCACCAGCCTTTTTGCGCTGTAAGGCGCCAGTAGCATTTCACACTGTTTGACTGCTGGCTGTCCTGACAATGCTTGTTTCTATCGACGACTTAATATACTGCGACAGGGTGCTCGCTCTGTGTAAATCGCAACGAAATGGTTTAAGCGTGATAGCAACAGGTATTGCGGAAAAAGTTCCCTTTTCCGGTCAACAAAATAGTGTTGCATAAACTGCCCCTCTAATGGGCAGAGTCGGTCGACTTGTCAGCGAGCTGAGGAACCCTATGGTTTACTCCTATACCGAGAAAAAACGTATTCGTAAGGATTTTGGTAAACGTCCACAAGTTCTGGACATACCTTATCTCCTTTCTATCCAGCTTGACTCGTTCCAGAAGTTCATCGAGCAAGATCCTGAAGGCCAGTACGGTCTCGAAGCGGCATTCCGCTCCGTGTTCCCTATTGCAAGCTACAGCGGTAACTCTGAGCTGCAATATGTGAGCTACCGTCTGGGCGAGCCAGTATTTGACGTGAAAGAGTGTCAGATTCGCGGCGTGACCTATTCCGCTCCCCTGCGCGTTAAGCTGCGCCTGGTGATTTATGAGCGTGAAGCGCCAGAAGGCACGGTCAAAGACATCAAAGAACAAGAAGTGTACATGGGCGAAATTCCGCTCATGACCGATAACGGTACCTTTGTGATCAACGGTACTGAGCGTGTTATCGTTTCTCAGCTGCACCGTAGCCCAGGCGTCTTCTTCGACAGCGATAAGGGTAAAACCCACTCTTCGGGTAAAGTGCTGTATAACGCACGCATCATCCCTTACCGTGGTTCCTGGCTGGACTTCGAGTTCGATCCGAAAGACAACCTGTTTGTCCGTATCGACCGTCGCCGTAAGCTGCCTGCAACCATCATTCTGCGTGCGCTGAACTACACCACGGAGCAGATCCTGGATCTGTTCTTCGAAAAAGTGATTTTCGAAATCCGTGATAACAAGCTGCAGATGGAGCTGATCCCTGAGCGTCTGCGTGGCGAAACGGCCTCCTTCGATATCGAAGCTGATGGCAAAGTGTACGTCGAGAAAGGTCGTCGTATTACTGCGCGCCACATTCGCCAGCTGGAAAAAGATGACATCAAACACATCGAAGTCCCGGTGGAATACATCGCAGGTAAAGTGTCTGCGAAGGACTACGTTGATGCCTCTACTGGCGAGCTGATCTGCCCGGCGAACATGGAGCTGAGCCTGGATCTGCTGGCTAAGCTGAGCCAGTCCGGCCACAAGCGTATCGAAACGCTGTTCACCAACGATCTGGATCACGGTGCCTACATCTCTGAGACTGTACGCGTCGACCCAACCAACGATCGTCTGAGCGCGCTGGTAGAAATCTACCGTATGATGCGCCCGGGTGAGCCACCAACTCGTGAAGCGGCTGAGAGCCTGTTCGAGAATCTGTTCTTCTCCGAAGACCGCTACGATCTGTCCGCGGTTGGTCGTATGAAGTTCAACCGTTCTCTGCTGCGCGACGAGATCGAAGGTTCCGGTATCCTGAGCAAAGACGACATCATTGAAGTGATGAAGAAGCTCATCGGTATCCGTAACGGTATTGGCGAAGTCGATGATATCGACCACCTCGGCAACCGTCGTATCCGTTCCGTAGGCGAAATGGCGGAAAACCAGTTCCGCGTTGGCCTGGTGCGTGTAGAGCGTGCGGTGAAAGAGCGCCTGTCTCTGGGCGATCTCGATACCCTGATGCCTCAGGATATGATTAACGCCAAGCCGATTTCTGCGGCAGTGAAAGAGTTCTTTGGTTCCAGCCAGCTGTCTCAGTTCATGGACCAGAACAACCCGCTGTCCGAAATCACGCACAAGCGTCGTATTTCTGCCCTCGGCCCAGGCGGTCTGACCCGTGAACGTGCGGGCTTCGAAGTGCGAGACGTACACCCGACTCACTACGGTCGCGTATGTCCAATCGAAACCCCTGAAGGTCCAAACATCGGTCTGATCAACTCCCTGTCCGTGTACGCACAGACTAACGAATACGGTTTCCTCGAAACCCCGTATCGTAAAGTGACTGACGGTGTTGTAACCGACGAAATTCACTACCTGTCTGCTATCGAAGAAGGCAACTATGTTATTGCTCAGGCGAACTCCAACCTGGACGATGACGGCCACTTCGTAGAAGACCTCGTTACCTGTCGTAGCAAAGGCGAATCGAGCCTCTTCAGCCGTGACCAGGTTGACTACATGGACGTTTCCACCCAGCAGGTGGTTTCCGTCGGTGCGTCCCTGATCCCGTTCCTGGAACACGATGACGCCAACCGTGCATTGATGGGTGCGAACATGCAACGTCAGGCGGTTCCAACTCTGCGTGCTGATAAGCCGCTGGTAGGTACCGGTATGGAACGTGCTGTTGCGGTTGACTCCGGCGTAACTGCCGTTGCCAAACGTGGTGGTACCGTTCAGTACGTGGATGCATCCCGTATCGTTATCAAAGTTAACGACGACGAGATGTACCCGGGCGAAGCAGGTATCGACATCTATAACCTGACCAAATACACCCGCTCTAACCAGAACACCTGCATCAACCAGATGCCGTGTGTGTCCCTGGGTGAGCCGGTAGAGCGCGGCGACGTGCTGGCAGACGGTCCGTCCACCGACCTCGGTGAACTGGCGCTCGGCCAGAACATGCGCGTAGCGTTCATGCCGTGGAACGGCTACAACTTCGAAGACTCCATCCTTGTCTCCGAGCGTGTGGTTCAGGAAGATCGTTTCACCACTATTCACATCCAGGAACTGGCGTGTGTGTCCCGTGACACCAAGCTGGGGCCTGAAGAGATCACCGCTGATATCCCGAACGTGGGTGAAGCTGCGCTCTCTAAACTTGATGAGTCCGGTATCGTTTACATCGGTGCAGAAGTGACCGGCGGCGACATTCTGGTTGGTAAGGTAACGCCGAAAGGTGAAACTCAGCTGACGCCAGAAGAGAAACTGCTGCGTGCGATCTTCGGTGAGAAAGCGTCTGACGTTAAAGACTCTTCTCTGCGCGTACCAAACGGTGTTTCCGGTACCGTTATCGACGTTCAGGTCTTTACCCGCGATGGCGTGGAAAAAGACAAACGTGCGCTGGAAATCGAAGAGATGCAGCTGAAGCAGGCGAAGAAAGACCTGTCTGAAGAACTGCAGATCCTCGAAGCTGGCCTGTTTAGCCGTATCTATGCTGTGCTGGTTGCCGGTGGCGTTGAAGCTGAGAAGCTCGACAAACTGCCACGCGATCGCTGGCTGGAACTCGGTCTGACCGACGAAGCGAAACAGAATCAGCTGGAACAGCTGGCTGAGCAGTACGACGAACTGAAACACGAGTTCGAGAAAAAACTCGAAGCGAAACGCCGCAAAATCACTCAGGGCGACGATCTGGCACCGGGCGTGCTGAAGATTGTTAAGGTGTATCTGGCCGTTAAACGTCAGATCCAGCCTGGTGATAAAATGGCAGGTCGTCACGGTAACAAGGGTGTTATCTCTAAGATCAACCCGATCGAAGATATGCCGCACGATGCTAACGGTACGCCGGTAGATATCGTACTGAACCCGCTGGGCGTACCGTCTCGTATGAACATCGGTCAGATCCTGGAAACCCACCTGGGTATGGCTGCGAAAGGCATCGGCGAGAAGATCAACGCCATGCTGAAACAGCAGCAGGAAGTCGCGAAACTGCGCGAATTCATCCAGCGTGCCTACGATCTGGGTACCGACGTTCGTCAGAAAGTCGACCTGAATACCTTCAGCGATGACGAAGTTCTGCGTCTGGCTGAGAACCTGCGTAAGGGTATGCCAATCGCAACGCCGGTGTTCGATGGTGCGAAAGAAGCTGAAATTAAAGAGCTGCTGCAACTCGGTGGTCTGCCATCTTCTGGCCAGATCACCCTGTTCGATGGTCGTACCGGTGAGCAGTTTGAGCGTCAGGTAACCGTCGGTTACATGTACATGCTGAAACTGAACCACTTGGTTGATGACAAGATGCACGCTCGTTCCACCGGTTCTTACAGCCTGGTTACTCAGCAGCCGCTGGGTGGTAAGGCACAGTTCGGTGGTCAGCGCTTCGGTGAGATGGAAGTGTGGGCGCTTGAAGCATACGGCGCAGCATACACCCTGCAGGAAATGCTCACCGTTAAGTCTGATGACGTGAACGGTCGTACGAAGATGTATAAAAACATCGTCGACGGCAACCATCAGATGGAACCGGGCATGCCGGAATCCTTCAACGTACTGTTGAAAGAGATCCGTTCCCTGGGTATCAACATCGAGCTGGAAGACGAGTAACTCTCGCTCAAACAGGTCACTGGTGCCGGGCTAATCCCCGGCGCCAGATTGTGCTAACTCCGACGGGAGCAAATCCGTGAAAGACTTATTAAAGTTTCTGAAAGCGCAAACTAAAACCGAAGAGTTTGATGCGATCAAAATTGCTCTGGCTTCGCCAGACATGATCCGTTCATGGTCTTTTGGTGAAGTTAAAAAGCCGGAAACCATCAACTACCGTACGTTCAAGCCTGAGCGTGACGGCCTTTTCTGTGCCCGTATCTTCGGACCAGTAAAAGATTACGAGTGCCTGTGCGGTAAGTACAAGCGCCTGAAACACCGTGGTGTTATCTGTGAGAAGTGCGGCGTTGAAGTGACCCAGACCAAAGTGCGTCGTGAGCGCATGGGCCACATCGAGCTGGCGTCTCCAACTGCCCACATCTGGTTCCTGAAATCACTGCCGTCCCGTATCGGTCTTCTGCTCGATATGCCACTGCGTGACATCGAACGCGTGCTGTACTTCGAATCCTATGTGGTTATCGAAGGCGGTATGACCAACCTCGAACGTAATCAGATCCTGACTGAAGAGCAGTATCTGGATGCGCTGGAAGAGTTTGGTGACGAATTCGATGCGAAGATGGGTGCGGAAGCTATTCAGGCCCTGCTGAAGAGCATGGATCTGGAGCAAGAGTGCGAGCAGCTGCGTGAAGAGCTGAACGAAACCAACTCCGAAACCAAACGTAAAAAACTGACCAAGCGTATCAAGCTGCTGGAAGCGTTCGTTCAGTCTGGTAACAAGCCAGAGTGGATGATCCTGACCGTTCTGCCGGTTCTGCCGCCAGATCTGCGTCCGCTGGTACCGCTGGATGGTGGTCGTTTCGCAACGTCGGATCTGAACGATCTGTATCGTCGCGTTATCAACCGTAACAACCGTCTGAAACGCCTGCTGGATCTGGCTGCGCCGGATATCATCGTACGCAACGAAAAACGTATGCTGCAGGAAGCGGTTGACGCCCTGCTGGATAACGGTCGTCGCGGTCGTGCGATCACCGGTTCTAACAAACGTCCTCTGAAATCTTTGGCCGACATGATCAAAGGTAAGCAGGGTCGTTTCCGTCAGAACCTGCTCGGTAAGCGTGTTGACTACTCCGGTCGTTCTGTTATCACCGTAGGTCCATACCTGCGTCTGCATCAGTGCGGTCTGCCGAAGAAAATGGCACTGGAGCTGTTCAAACCGTTCATCTACGGCAAGCTGGAACTGCGTGGCCTGGCCACCACCATCAAAGCCGCGAAGAAAATGGTTGAGCGCGAAGAAGCTGTCGTCTGGGATATCCTGGACGAAGTTATCCGCGAACACCCGGTACTGCTGAACCGTGCACCAACCCTGCACCGTTTAGGTATCCAGGCGTTTGAACCGGTTCTGATCGAAGGTAAAGCTATCCAGCTGCACCCGCTGGTTTGTGCGGCCTATAACGCCGACTTCGATGGTGACCAGATGGCTGTTCACGTACCGCTGACGCTGGAAGCCCAGCTCGAAGCGCGTGCGCTGATGATGTCTACCAACAACATCCTGTCCCCAGCGAACGGCGAGCCAATCATCGTTCCTTCTCAGGACGTTGTACTGGGTCTGTACTACATGACCCGTGACTGTGTTAACGCCAAAGGCGAAGGCATGGTGCTGACTGGCCCGAAAGAAGCTGAGCGTATCTACCGCGCTGGCCTGGCCTCTCTGCATGCGCGCGTTAAAGTGCGTATCACCGAATACGAAAAAGATGCAAACGGCGAATTCGTGGCGAAAACCAGCCTGATTGATACGACCGTTGGTCGTGCAATCCTGTGGATGATCGTACCGAAGGGTCTGCCTTTCTCCATCGTCAACCAGGCGCTGGGCAAGAAAGCTATCTCCAAAATGCTGAACACCTGTTACCGCATTCTGGGCCTGAAGCCGACCGTTATCTTCGCTGACCAGACCATGTACACCGGCTTTGCATACGCTGCGCGCTCAGGTGCGTCCGTAGGTATCGACGACATGGTTATCCCGGAGAAGAAACACGAGATCATCTCTGAAGCGGAAGCCGAAGTGGCTGAGATCCAGGAGCAGTTCCAGTCTGGTCTGGTTACCGCGGGCGAACGCTACAACAAAGTTATCGATATCTGGGCTGCGGCCAACGATCGCGTTTCCAAAGCGATGATGGATAACCTGCAAACTGAAACCGTCATTAACCGTGAAGGTAAAGAAGAGCAGCAGGTTTCCTTCAACAGCATCTACATGATGGCCGACTCCGGTGCGCGTGGTTCTGCGGCACAGATTCGTCAGCTGGCAGGTATGCGTGGTCTGATGGCGAAGCCAGATGGCTCCATCATCGAAACGCCAATCACCGCGAACTTCCGTGAAGGTCTGAACGTACTCCAGTACTTCATCTCCACTCACGGTGCTCGTAAAGGTCTGGCGGATACCGCACTGAAAACGGCGAACTCCGGTTATCTGACGCGTCGTCTGGTTGACGTTGCACAGGATCTGGTGGTTACCGAAGACGATTGTGGCACCCTCGAAGGTATCACCATGACCCCGGTTATCGAGGGTGGTGATGTTAAAGAGCCACTGCGCGATCGCGTTCTGGGTCGTGTGACTGCGGAAGATATTCTGAAGCCGGGTACGGCGGACATTCTTGTTCCACGTAACACCCTGCTGCACGAACACTGGTGTGACCTGCTCGAAGCCAACTCCGTTGACTCCGTGAAAGTGCGCTCCGTTGTATCCTGTGACACCGACTTTGGTGTATGTGCGCACTGCTACGGTCGTGACCTGGCGCGTGGCCACATCATCAACAAAGGTGAAGCAATCGGCGTTATCGCGGCACAGTCCATCGGTGAGCCGGGTACACAGCTGACGATGCGTACGTTCCACATCGGTGGTGCGGCATCTCGTGCGGCTGCTGAATCCAGCATCCAGGTGAAAAACAAAGGTAGCATCAAGCTCAGCAACGCGAAGTCTGTTGTTAACTCCGCGGGCAAGCTGGTTGTGACCTCTCGTAACACCGAGCTGAAGCTGATCGACGAATTCGGCCGTACCAAAGAAAGCTATAAAGTGCCTTACGGTGCTGTGATGGCGAAAGGCGACGGTGAGCAGGTTGCTGGCGGTGAAACCGTAGCAAACTGGGATCCGCACACCATGCCGGTTATCACCGAAGTGTCTGGTTTCATTCGCTTCACCGACATGATCGACGGCCAGACGATTACTCGTCAGACCGACGAACTGACCGGTCTGTCTTCCCTGGTTGTTCTGGATTCTGCAGAGCGTACTACCGGCGGTAAAGACCTGCGTCCGGCACTGAAAATCGTTGATGCTAAAGGCGACGACGTTCTGATCCCAGGCACCGATATGCCGGCTCAGTACTTCCTGCCAGGTAAAGCGATCGTTCAGCTGGATGATGGCGTACAGATCAGCTCCGGTGACACCCTGGCGCGTATTCCTCAGGAATCCGGCGGTACCAAGGATATTACCGGTGGTCTGCCACGCGTTGCGGATCTGTTCGAAGCACGTCGTCCGAAAGAGCCAGCAATCCTGGCGGAAATCAGCGGCATCATTTCCTTCGGTAAAGAGACCAAAGGTAAACGCCGTCTGGTGATCACGCCGGTTGACGGTAGCGATCCGTACGAAGAGATGATTCCAAAATGGCGTCAGCTCAACGTGTTCGAAGGTGAGCGCGTAGAACGCGGTGACGTAGTGTCCGATGGCCCGGAAGCGCCACATGACATTCTGCGTCTGCGTGGTGTTCACGCGGTGACTCGTTACATCACTAACGAAGTGCAGGACGTTTACCGTCTGCAGGGCGTTAAGATTAACGATAAGCACATCGAAGTTATCGTGCGTCAGATGCTGCGTAAAGCAACCATCGAGAACGCAGGCAGCTCCGACTTCCTCGAAGGCGAGCAGGTGGAATACTCCCGCGTCAAGATCGCAAACCGCGAGCTGGAAGCGGAAGGCAAAATCAGTGCAACCTACGCACGCGATCTGCTGGGTATCACCAAAGCGTCTCTGGCAACCGAGTCGTTTATCTCTGCGGCATCGTTCCAGGAGACCACTCGCGTTCTGACTGAAGCAGCCGTTGCGGGCAAACGCGACGAACTGCGCGGTCTGAAAGAGAACGTCATCGTGGGTCGTCTGATCCCAGCCGGTACCGGTTATGCGTACCACCAGGATCGTATCCGTCGCCGCGCGGCGGGTGAAGCGCCAGCCGCTCCACAGGTGACTGCAGAAGATGCTTCTGCAAGCCTGGCAGAGCTGCTGAACGCAGGCCTGGGCGGTTCCGACAACGAGTAATCGTTGAGTGCCCGGCGGCATACCTTGCCGGGCCTGGGCAGACCGTAAGTCGGGTAAGCAAAGTGCCACTCGACATTAAAAACCCGCTTCGGCGGGTTTTTTTATATCTGTTGTTCGGCCGGAAAACAAAAATGCCCGCGTTTAGCGGGCATTCGTATGACTGAGATAGCGTTTTTTTAGTTTACCAGCGGCAAACGACGATACAGTTCGATCATATCGCCCGCCAGATCCTGAATGACCATCGCGTTCATCAGGTGATCCTGGGAGTGAACGGTAATCAGATTGACCGGCAGTTTGCCTGTGCCTTCGTCAAGACCGATCAGCTGGGTCTGAATAGTGTGCGCATGTTTCACAAATTCGCGCGACTCTGCCATCGACTGCTCCGCCGCAGCGAAGTCACCTTTACGAGCGAGTTGCAGTGCGGTTAAAGCAGAACTGCGTGCGGCGCCGGCGTTAACCAGCAGCTCCATGATAATTGATTCTAAATCTTCCACGTCTCACTCCATCAGCTTGAGGGCTTTCTCAAGAACGACATCACCTTTCATCATGCCGTAATCCATCATATCGATAACCGCGACTTTTTTGCCCAGCGGCTCGGCCTGCGCCTGGAGTTTCGACAGCTCATACTTCACCTGCGGCCCCAGCAGCACGATATCTGCGGCATCAATGTTGTCTTTGAATTCTGCGACAGGGACTGCCTTGATAGTGACTTCGACGCCTTTCTTCTGAGCAGCGTCTTTCATACGTTGAACCAGCATGCTGGTGGACATGCCTGCTGCACAGCATAAAACGATGTTCTTCATAACTAGCCCTCATGGTCCTTGATGCCTAATCTTTATCGCGTGACGTCGGATTCAACAACCGCTTTACCGCGATTGTGTGTAAGGCATCACAAAGATAGCCGCAAAAAAATGAAACCGGTTACAGTTTTACTCGGCAGGACAAAAAAGCCCGTGCTGGCGGGCTAAAAGCGACGGAAGCGATCATTTACTGCCTGCACGCACTATCTGGTTTTTACCCTTCTGTTTGGCCTGATAGAGCGCACCATGCACGCTGGCGACAAGCTGTTCTAATGGCTCCGTGTGCCATTCACCAAAGCCGCCGCTATCTTCGCCGCCGTAGCGGTAAAGGCTCATGGCGCGTGCAGGTAATGGCCTTCGGTATAGGCGATAGAAATGGATGAGACGCGAGGATGTCGCGTGCTGACATCCGCCATCAATACAGTCCTGTCGCGAGTATCATTGCTTCTGCAAGGGCAGAAGGCAGGGCGGGAGAGGAAGAAACCGCCGCCCTGGTCAGCGCTCCGTGCTGACCTGAGTAGCGTAGGGAAAATCACGATCCCCAACAATGGACAGTGCCCGGCTTTGCGAGCACCTTTCAGCCCTTTCTTTTCCGAAATGTAACGCTTACAGATTATTGCGAGGAACGCCCCAGCCAGCTGTCCCAGTCTTTCCATACCGGCTGCAATCCTCTGGCGATGAGAGCCTGTGCAACCTCCTGAGGACGACGAGCATCATGTGGCGAAAACTGCTCCAGCTCCGGGCGATCGCCAGCGTAGCCGCCGGGCTGTGTTTTTGAGAACGCGCTGACGTTGTTAATCGCAATGGGAATCACCCGATCGCGAAACTGTGGAGACTCCCGCGTCGACAGCGACAGTTCGCTTTCAGGCGACAGCAGTCTGAAGGCGCAGATCGTTTGCACGAGCTGGCGCTCATCCATGATCGATGCGGGCTCCACGCCGCCTGCACACGGCCGCAGGCGTGGGAACGAAATGGAAAACCGGCTTTGCCAGTAATGCTTTTGCAGCCACAGTAAATGTTCCGCAACCATATAGCTGTCAACACGCCAGCTGTCGGAAAGCCCGCTCAGCGCACCGAGGCCAATTTTATCGATACCCGCTTTTCCCAGCCTGTCCGGCGTCTCCAGCCGCCAGATGAAATCCTGCTTGTTGCCTTTCAGATGGTGCCGGGCGTACATCGCCTGATGGTATGTCTCCTGGTAAACCATCACGCCATCAAGGCCGAGCGCTTTCAGTTCTGCATAGTCGGCCTGCGAAAGAGGCTGAACTTCCATCTGTAGTGAGGAAAACTGGCGACGAATAGCGGGCAGATGACGACGAAAGTAGTCCATGCCCACTTTGCTCTGATGCTCGCCGGTGACCAGCAGCAGATGTTCAAACCCGAGTGCCCGAATGGCCTCGCACTCCTGCTGGATTTCCCGGGCATCCAGCGTTTTACGCCGGATGCGGTTGCTCATGGAAAAGCCGCAATAGGTGCAGTCGTTCGCACAAAGGTTAGAGAGATACAGCGGGACGTAGAAGCTGACCGTATGTCCGAAGCGCTGGCGGGTCAGCTGCTGTGCCCGCTGCGCCAGCGGCTCCAGAAAGGCATCTGCGGCGGGCGAAATTAATGCCATGAAATCATCGCGGCTAAGCGATGGCGCCTCCAGCGCCCGCTCCACATCGGCTGCGGTTTTGCTGTGGATCCGCAGGCGTATATCGTCCCAGTTCAGTTGCTGCCAGCGTTCCGTGAAAACAGCCATCACAGCACCTCCAGGAAACCGGTTAGCGGGCTGGTGGCTTGTGCCTGTTTGCTTGTCGCTCCAGGGCCTGCCCGGCGGGCCAGAACCCCGGCCTCAACGGCAAGGCAAAAGGCACGGGCCATGTTGACGGGAGAATCTGC
The DNA here is from genome assembly GCF_040750395.1 of Scandinavium sp. UTDF21-P1B. Classification (NCBI taxonomy): domain Bacteria; kingdom Pseudomonadati; phylum Pseudomonadota; class Gammaproteobacteria; order Enterobacterales; family Enterobacteriaceae; genus Scandinavium; species Scandinavium sp. UTDF21-P1B. Next base: position 12,512 of record NZ_JBFLVD010000045.1, on the reverse strand, counting down.
GACCGCAATTGCGGTATTGACCAGCACCGCATCGGCGCCCATTTCCAGGGCCTGTGCGGCGTGGCTCGGGACGCCAATTCCGGCATCCACGACAACGGGTACCGTTGCCTGCGTGATGATGATCTCCAGCATGGCGCGAGTTTCCAGGCCCTGATTAGAGCCGATAGGAGCACCGAGCGGCATCACCGCCGCACAGCCCACTTCTTCCAGCCTCTTGCAGAGAACCGGGTCTGCGCCGCAGTAAGGCAGCACCACAAACCCTTCTTTTACCAGCAGCTCTGCGGCCTTGAGCGTTTCAATCGGATCGGGCAGCAGCCAGCGTGCGTCAGGGTGAATTTCCAGTTTGACCCAGTGCGTGCCGAGCGCTTCCCGCGCAAGCCTGGCGGCAAACGCCGCTTCTTCCGCCGTTTTTGCACCAGACGTGTTGGGCAGCAGTGATACGCCCGCCGCAAGCAGTGGCTGGAGCAGGGCATCATTGCGCTGGCGTAAATCGATGCGCTTCATCGCCAGCGTGACCAGCTGGCTACCCGAAGCCTTGATGGCGTCGACCATCAGTTCCGGTGAGGAAAATTTTCCCGTGCCCGTGAACAGGTGTGATTCAAATGTTTTGTCGGCAATACGTAGCATGTCAGCCTCCGGCAATCGCCTGAAAAACCAGGAGACTATCGCCATCCTGTAAAAGGGTATCTGCCCATTGAGCCTGGGGCACTATCTGCTGATTAAGCGCCAGCGCGACGCCGGGCTGAGCCCAGCCGAGCCGGGAAAGCAGCGCGGCCAAAGGTTCTCCCGCTTCGCAATCAACGCGCTCATCATTAACGAGGATCTGCATGGCTCCCTCCGCAGACGGCGCAACCGGGCACGCGTGTTCTGATTAATGTGCGCCAGTTACCGGAACGGGCGTCGAACAGGCGCAGTGAATCCTGTGCGACGCTCATGCCACTCAGCAGCTTGATGGCTTCCAGCGCCTGCAGCGTGCCCATCACGCCGACGACCGGGCCCACGATCCCCGCGGTGCGGCAGTTGCGCTCTGGCTCCCGTTCATCAGGCCAGAGACAGCGGTAGCAGCCATGGGTGAAGGGTGGTGCAATGGTCATCAGCTGTCCGCCGAAGCCGACGGCACTGGCGGTTATCAGCGGCGTGCCGTGCTTCACGCAGGCGGCATTTATGGCCTGACGACTCGCCATCGTGTCGGTACAGTCGAGTACCACATCGGCCTGCACGACTTGCTTATGAAGCCCCTCGCCTTCGAGGTGCTGGTTTAGTGCGATCAGCTGAATATCCGGATTGAGCTGAGCCAGCCGCTGCTTCGTTATCTCCGCTTTCGGCCGATCAATATCGTCAACGCTGAACAGGATCTGGCGCTGCAAATTGCTGATATGCACGTGGTCATCGTCTGCCAGCACCAGCGTGCCGATTCCTGCGCCCGCGAGATACAGCGCTGCAGGCGCGCCTAAACCTCCCAGCCCAACGATCAGCACCCGGCTGGCGAGCAGCTTCTGCTGGCCGTCGACGGCAATATCCTCCAGCAGGATCTGGCGGCTGTAGCGCATAAAGTCACGATTGTTCATCGCCCGCTCCCGCCATCTCAAGCAGCTGAGCCGTGGCGATTTGCCAGTCCGGCGCTTCGGTTATCGCGCTGACCACTGCAATGCTCCCAACCCCCGTTGCCAGAACGGACGGCGCGCGCGCAAGGCTGATGCCGCCAATGGCTACCGTCGGGTAATCTTTCAGTCGCTCAACATGTGCGGCAAGCTGCGTCAGCCCCTGCGGAGCTGATGGCATCTGCTTGGTTTGCGTTGGAAAAACGTGGCCGAGGGCGATATAAGACGGCCGTACAGCCAGCGCTACGTCTATCTCCATATCATCATGGGTGGAAACACCCAGCCGCAGGCCAGCCTGACGAATGGCGTCCAGATCCGTCACTTCCAGATCCTCCTGGCCCAGATGCACGCCGTAGGCCTTATGCTTAATCGCCAGCCGCCAGTAATCGTTGATAAACAACCGGGCGCGATAGCGACGGCCCAAAGCGATGGCGGCGATAACGTCCGCCTCCACTTCCTCATCGCGCTTATCTTTAATACGTAGCTGAAGAGTGCGTACACCTGCTTCAAGCAGGCGTTTGATCCACTCCACGCTATCGACCACCGGGTAAAGGCCGAGACGGTGTGGCACCGTCGGGAAATCGGGCTGATACATCAGGCTTCCTCCTTGCGCAGATAGATTTCGCCGCCTTTGGCGCGGAAGTTCTCTGACATATCCGCCATGCCGACTTCAATGGTCTGTGCCGCCGCGTAGTCGCGGACTTCCTGAGAGATTTTCATCGAGCAGAATTTGGGGCCGCACATTGAGCAGAAGTGGGCTACTTTTCCGGATTCCTGCGGCAGGGTTTCATCGTGATATGCGCGGGCGGTGAAGGGGTCGAGCGCCAGGTTGAACTGATCTTCCCAGCGGAATTCAAAGCGTGCTTTTGACATAGCGTTATCACGGATTTGCGCTCCGGGATGACCTTTTGCCAGATCCGCGGCGTGGGCGGCAATCTTATAGGTGATAAGCCCTTGCTTAACGTCTTCTTTATTCGGCAGGCCGAGATGCTCTTTTGGCGTAACGTAGCAGAGCATCGCGCAGCCAAACCAGCCGATCATTGCCGCGCCAATGCCGGAAGTGAAGTGGTCATAACCCGGTGCGATATCCGTGGTCAGCGGCCCAAGCGTGTAGAACGGTGCTTCGTGGCAGTGCTCCAGTTCTTCGGTCATGTTGCGGCGAATCATCTGCATCGGCACATGGCCCGGACCTTCAATCATCACCTGCACGTCGTACTCCCAGGCAATTTTGGTCAGCTCGCCGAGCGTGTGCAGTTCGGCAAACTGCGCTTCGTCATTGGCATCCTGAATCGAGCCCGGACGCAGTCCGTCGCCAAGAGAGAGGGAAACGTCGTAGGCGGCGCAGATTTCGCAGATCTCGCGGAAGTGCTGATAAAGGAAGTTTTCCTGATGATGCGACAGGCACCACTTCGCTATAATGGAGCCGCCGCGGGAAACAATGCCCGTCAGGCGTTTGGCCGTCATCGGCACGTAGCGCAGCAGCACGCCAGCGTGAATGGTGAAGTAGTCGACGCCCTGTTCGGCTTGTTCCAGTAAAGTATCCCGGAAGGCTTCCCACGTCAGATCTTCGGCGATCCCGTTAACCTTCTCCAGCGCCTGATAGATCGGCACGGTGCCGATCGGAACCGGGCTGTTGCGCAGGATCCACTCGCGGGTTTCGTGGATGTAGCGCCCCGTTGATAAGTCCATCACCGTATCCGCGCCCCAGCGCGTTGACCACACCAGCTTCTCCACTTCCTCTTCGATGGAGGAGGTCACCGCCGAGTTGCCGATGTTGGCGTTCACCTTGACGAGGAAATTGCGGCCAATGATCATCGGCTCGGATTCCGGGTGGTTGATGTTTGCCGGGATGATGGCGCGGCCGGCGGCCACTTCATCGCGCACAAATTCCGGGGTGATATTTTCCGGCAAACGCGCGCCGAAACCTTCTCCCGGATGCTGGTGGCGTAAGACTTCACCGCGAATCCGCTCACGCCCCATGTTTTCGCGAATGGCGATGAACTCCATTTCCGGCGTCACGATGCCCTGGCGGGCGTAGTGCAGCTGGGTCACGCATTTACCGGACTTAGCGCGTTTGGGCTTTAACAATCCGCTGAAGCGCAGCTCGTCGAGGCCGTCGTCGGCCAGGCGCTCTTTGGTGTACGCTGAGCTTCTCTCATCCAGCGGTTCGCTGTCGTTGCGGGCGTCAATCCATGGCTGGCGTAGCTTTTCCAGGCCGAGCTGGACGTTAATTTTTATCGACGGCTCGCCATACGGGCCGGAGGTGTCGTACACCGGCACAGCTTCGTTTTGTTCGAACTGTGGATTCTCTTTGGTGCCGCCGATGAGCGTTGGGCTTAGCTGAATTTCGCGCATTGGGACGCGAATATCGTCCTGCGAGCCCTGAAGATAGATACGCTGTGAGTTAGGAAACGCGGTGCCTTCCAGCGTGTCGATAAAGCGTTGAGCCTGTGCACGCTGTTCGCGGCGGGTCAGTTTGGTAGTAGACATAGCACATTCCAGTAAAGTAAGGATATGGCTTGTCAGACGACGGATGAAGCAAGAGGAGACATCGCCTTTATGGCGATGTAACAGCAGGTTGACTCTTGTTCCCTTCGCAGGTATTAGCCTGATCAGGTTCCGCGGATCCCGAATTAACGGTCTCAGCCCAAATGGGCACTCCGACAAGATAAAACCCCGCCCGCAGGCGAGGTGAAGGTTGTAAATTACTCGTTAACGCTTAAGAACTCAAGCCGGACGCGCGATCTGATTTTCGTCGTTCGCGCCGCCGTTAAATTTGCTGTCCAGCGCCAGCGCAATCAGGCTGTCTTCCAGCGTAAAGCGCGCGGCCAGCGCTTCGCCAAGGGCGGATAACGCCTGTTGAAACTCCATGCAGTTATCATCGTCGATGGCGGTTTCCAGGCTGGAATCATACAAATCCATGATCTGCTGGGTGTTGCCTTCAAGCTGCGGATAGAGCTTTGTTGCCGCCAAAAGTGGGTTTTCGCCTTCCAATTCGCCGACAATGCGTTCATAAATACTGAAGTGACCGGCGGAGAGATAATCCACCAGACGCTGGCAAAAATCGTCGAGGGCTTTTTCGTTGAGGCGCATATACGATCCTTTGCCAGGCTTAATGCCAACCAGATTGTAATAGGCGACGATCAACTGCTTACGCACCTGTAGCCACTGATCGACAAGATGATGGCTGCCGCCAACGCGCTCTGTCAGGCTTTCTAACTGGTTTAGCATGATGGACTCCGACTTTAAAAGAGTAAAAACGGCTCACCCAAAAATGTAAAAACACTGTTAACAAAGTGCCAGTGAAGCGAAGGTAGTGCAATAGATATGGATCGTATTATTGAAAAATTAGACAGCGGTTGGTGGATAGTCAGTCACGAACAGAAATTATGGCTGCCCGGTGGAGAAATACCGTGTGGGACGGCAGAGAATTTCGATCTTGTCGGCCTGCCAGCCATGCAAATTGGTGAGTGGGAAGGCGCTCCCGTCTGGCTGGTTCAACAGGCGCGCTGCCAGGAGATGGGCACGGTTCGCCAGGTCCTGGATCAGGACGTCGGCCTGTTCCAGCTAGCCGGGCGTGGCGTCCAACTGGCGGAGTTTTACCGTTCGCATAAATTCTGCGGCTATTGCGGCCACACCATGCATCCGAGCAAAACCGAATGGGCAATGCTGTGCAGCCATTGCCGCGAACGCTATTACCCGCAAATCGCACCGTGCATTATCGTCGCCATTCGGCGTGATGACTCCATCCTGCTGGCACAGCATACCCGCCATCGCAACGGCGTGCATACCGTGCTGGCAGGTTTTGTTGAAGTGGGCGAAACGCTGGAGCAGGCGGTGGCCCGCGAAGTGATGGAGGAGAGCGGCATCCGCGTAAAAAACCTTCGTTACATCACCTCACAGCCATGGCCTTTCCCCCAGTCGCTGATGACCGCGTTTATGGCAGATTATGACAGCGGAGAGATTGTCATCGATCCGAAAGAATTACTGGACGCTAACTGGTATCGCTACGATAACCTGCCGCTGCTTCCGCCGCCGGGCACCGTGGCGCGGCGTTTGATTGAAGACACCGTGGCGATGTGTCGGGCAGATGACGAGTGATGGTACACTCCCCGCATAATGCATAAAGGAACTGCAAATATGACCGAACTGAAAAACGATCGTTATCTGCGTGCGCTGCTGCGCCAGCCTGTTGATATTACACCTGTCTGGATGATGAGACAGGCAGGCCGCTATTTGCCGGAGTACAAAGCTACGCGTGCGCAGGCGGGGGATTTTATGTCACTGTGCAAAAATGCGGAGCTGGCCTGTGAAGTGACCCTGCAGCCGCTGCGTCGCTACCCGCTGGATGCGGCGATCCTCTTTTCGGACATTCTGACCATTCCCGACGCAATGGGGCTTGGGCTCTATTTCGAGGCCGGTGAAGGCCCGCGTTTCACCTCGGTGCTGAAAACCAAAGCTGATATCGAAAAGCTGCCCGTTCCCGATCCGGAACAGGAGCTGGGCTACGTGATGAACGCAGTGCGTACCATTCGCCGCGAACTCAAAGGCGAGGTCCCGCTGATTGGCTTCTCCGGCAGTCCGTGGACGCTGGCAACTTATATGGTCGAAGGTGGTAGCAGCAAAGCGTTCACCGTTATTAAGAAGATGATGTACGCCGATCCGCAGGCGCTGCATCTGCTGCTGGATAAGCTGGCGAAGAGCGTCACGCTGTACCTGAACGCGCAGATCCGCGCGGGCGCGCAGTCGGTCATGATTTTCGACACCTGGGGTGGCGTGCTGACCGGGCGTGACTACCAGCAGTTCTCTCTCTACTACATGCACAAGATTATCGATGGCCTGCTGCGTGAAAACGAAGGACGCCGCGTGCCGGTGACGCTGTTTACCAAAGGCGGCGGGCAGTGGCTGGAGGCGATGGCGGCTACAGGCTGCGACGCGCTGGGCCTGGACTGGACAACAGATATTGCCGATGCGCGCCGTCGCGTGGGTGACAAAGTGGCGCTTCAGGGCAACATGGATCCGTCTATGCTGTACGCACAACCCGCGCGCATTGAGGAAGAAGTGGCGACCATTCTGGCTGGTTTCGGTCAGGGCGAGGGGCACGTCTTTAACCTGGGCCACGGTATTCATCAGGATGTGCCGCCAGAACATGCGGGCGCGTTTGTTGAAGCCGTACACCGTTTGTCAGCTCAGTATCATCAATAAGGAAATACCATGGATCTGGCGGAGCTTCGGGAACAACAAAAAGCACTGGCTTCATCGGTGATCCGCGAGGATCGCTTTCTGGTCGATCCGCCGACGTTGATTGGCGGGGCGGATGTCGGCTTCGAAGAGGGCGGCGAAGTCACGCGCGCCGCGATGGTGTTGCTGACCTGGCCTGAACTGGAGCTGGTGGAATACCAGATTGCGCGTATTCCCACCACCATGCCCTATATCCCCGGTTTTCTGTCATTCCGCGAATATCCCGCGCTGCTGGCAGCGTGGGAGCGGCTTTCCCGTAAACCCGATCTGCTTTTCGTCGATGGCCACGGCATTTCCCACCCGCGGCGGCTCGGCGTCGCCAGCCATTTTGGCCTGCTGGTGGACGTGCCGACTATCGGCGTGGCGAAAAAGCGCCTGTGCGGCAAGTTTGAGCCACTCTCTCCCGATCCGGGCGCGCTGGCGCCGCTCGTCGACAAGCAGGAGCAGCTCGGCTGGGTATGGCGGAGCAAAGCGCGCTGTAACCCGCTGTTTATCGCCACCGGGTATCGCGTGAGTCAGGACAGCGCACTGGCCTGGGTTCAGCGCTGTACTCGCGGCTACCGTCTGCCGGAACCCACCCGTTGGGCAGATGCAGTGGCATCCCGTCGGCCCGCCTTCCTGCGCTGGCAAGCAATTCAGCCCTGATTCAGGTAAACTGCCGCCCATTAACGTATTCGAGAATTCATCATGTTACAAAACCCGATCCATCTGCGCCTCGAGAAGCTGGAAAGCTGGCAGCACGTGACCTTTATGGCTTGCCTGTGCGAGCGTATGTATCCGAACTACGCTATGTTCTGCCAGCAGACCGAATTTGCTGATGGGCAGCTTTATCGCCGTATTCTCGATCTGATTTGGGAAACGCTGACGGTGAAGGATGCCAAAGTCAACTTCGACAGCCAGCTTGAGAAGTTCGAGGAAGCGATCCCCGTCGCGGAAGATTTCGACATGTACGGCGTTTATCCGGCCATTGACGCCTGCGTGGCGCTGAGCGAGCTGATGCACTCACGTTTGAGTGGCGAAACGCTGGAACACGCGATCGAAGTCAGCAAGACCTCCATCACTACCGTCGCGATGCTGGAAATGACTCAGGCGGGCCGCGAAATGACGGATGAAGAGCTGAAAGAGAACCCAGCGGTAGAGCAGGAATGGGACATCCAATGGGAAATATTCCGACTTCTGGCCGACTGTGAAGAACGCGATATTGAACTAATAAAAGGGCTGCGGGCAGACCTCCGCGAGGCGGGCGAGAGCAATATCGGTATAAATTTTCAGCAATGAAGCCACAAAACGTGATATTCAGTCCGAATTGTCGTGCCTGAAGGCTTCACATCTGCCCCCCGTCTGGTCTACATTTGGAAGGCGAAAAAAAGTGGCTATCGGTGCGTGTATGCAGGAGAGTGCTTTTCAGGCATTTCCGTCGCACTCGATGCTTAGCAAGCGATAAACACATTGTAAGGATAACATATGAACAAGACTCAACTGATTGATGTAATTGCGGACAAGGCTGACCTGTCTAAAGCACAGGCTAAATCTGCCCTGGAATCTACTCTGGCTGCAATTACTGAGTCTCTGAAAGAAGGTGATGCTGTACAACTGGTTGGTTTCGGTACCTTCAAAGTGAACCACCGCGCTGAGCGTACTGGCCGCAACCCGCAGACCGGTAAAGAAATCAAAATCGCCGCAGCTAACGTGCCGGCTTTTGTTTCTGGTAAAGCACTGAAAGACGCCGTTAAGTAAGACCGCGTGCCGGTGAACAGTTTTATCGAAGGGGCGGTTTCGCCCCTTTTGTCCGTCTGGCGCCGTTCGCTGGCGCTGGCCGGTGTGCTGTTGCTCACCGCCTGTAGCCACAACTCTGCATTACCCCCTTTTACCGCCAGCGGCTATGCCGATAACCAGGGCGCGGTGCGCATCTGGCGCAAAGATTCCGATAACGAAACTCACCTGCTTGCGGCCTTCAGCCCGTGGCGCAGCGGGAACACCTCAACCAGCGAATACCGCTGGCAGGGCGACACGCTTTCTCTGATTGAACTCAATATCTACGGTAAACCGCCAGAACACGTTCGCGTGCGTTTTGATGACCATGGCGAGCTCAGCTTTATGCAGCGTGAAGTCGACGGACAGAAGCAGCAGCTCTCTAACGACCAGATAGCGCTGTACCGCTATCAGGCGCAGCAAATCCGTCAGACCAGCGATGCGCTGCGTCAGGGGCGTGTGGTGCTGCGACAGGGACGCTGGCATGCAAATCATACCGTAACGACCTGTGAAGGCGAGACGATGAAGCCCGATTTAGAAGCTCGCGCGATTAATCACATCGAACGACGTCAGAATCACTCTTCGGTAGAAGTCAGCGTGGCGTGGCTGGAAGCGCCGGAAGGGTCACAGCTGCTATTGGTGGCAAATGAAGATTTCTGCACCTGGCAGCCGAAAGAGAAAACCTTTTAACGGACAGAAAAGCCCAGGCCCGGCAAGCATCGCGCCGCCGGGCAATGACGAATTACTTCCCTTGCTCACGCGCAATCGCGCGATAACCAATATCGTTTCGGCTGAAGCTGCCATGCCAGTGAATATCGGCCATTAAGGCATACGCGCGTTTCTGCGCTTCGGCTACCGTTTCACCCAGCGCCGTCACGCACAGTACGCGGCCACCGTTGGTCAGTACGCGATCGTCTTCGGAGAGCGTTGTCCCGGCCTGGAACACTTTCCCGTTCTCTACTTCTTCCAGCGGCAGGCCGTGGATTTCATCTCCGGTGTTGTAGCTTCCCGGATAGCCGCCGGCGGCCATCACCACGCCCAGAGACGGACGCGGATCCCAGCGGGAGGTTTTCTCGTCAAGCTTGCCTTCGCAGGCCGCAAGGCAGAGTTCCACAAGGTCAGACTGCAGGCGCAGCATGATCGGCTGAGTTTCCGGATCGCCAAAGCGGCAGTTAAACTCGATAACCTTCGGATTGCCCGCTTTGTCGATCATCAATCCGGCATACAGGAAGCCGGTATAGGTATTACCTTCTGCCGCCATCCCGCGAACGGTTGGCCAAATGACGCGATCCATGGTGCGTTGATGGACTTCGTCGGTGACGACTGGAGCAGGAGAATACGCGCCCATGCCGCCGGTGTTTGGGCCGGTATCGCCATCGCCCACGCGCTTGTGATCCTGGCTGGTGGCCATCGGCAGCACGTTTTCGCCGTCAACCATGACGATAAAGCTGGCCTCTTCCCCTTCAAGAAACTCTTCAATCACGATACGGTGGCCTGCGTCGCCAAAGGCGTTACCCGCCAGCATGTCGTGCACGGCGGCTTCGGCTTCTTCGAGCGTCATCGCGACAATCACGCCTTTACCCGCAGCCAGACCGTCGGCTTTAATAACAATCGGTGCGCCTTTTTCGCGCAGATAAGCCAGTGCAGGTTCGACTTCGGTAAAATTCTGATACCAGGCGGTTGGGATATTATGGCGCGCCAGAAAATCCTTAGTGAAGGCCTTGGATCCTTCGAGTTGTGCCGCACCCTGAGTCGGACCGAATATGGTCAGGCCCGCTTCGCGGAAGGCATCCACCACGCCAATCACCAGTGGTGCTTCTGGCCCAACGATGGTCAGGCCAATGTCTTCACTTTTGGCGAAGTTGAGCAGCGCAGGAATGTCGGTTGCGCTGATAGCGACGTTTTGCAGCGTCGGCTCAAGCGCCGTTCCCGCGTTGCCCGGAGCAACAAATACCGTATCAACCAGCGGCGACTGGGCCGCTTTCCAGGCCAGCGCGTGCTCGCGCCCGCCGTTACCAATCACTAAAACTTTCATTCTAAGCTCCGGAATTAATGGCGGAAGTGGCGCATGTCGGTGAAGATCATGGCAATGCCGTGCTCGTCGGCTGCGGCAATGACTTCTTCATCGCGAATGGAGCCGCCAGGCTGAATCACGCAGGTCACGCCGACGGCAGCTGCGGCATCAATACCATCGCGGAACGGGAAGAAGGCGTCTGATGCCATCGCCGAACCTTTTACTTCCAGACCTTCGTCAGCGGCTTTGATACCAGCGATTTTGGCGGAATACACGCGGCTCATCTGGCCTGCACCTATGCCAATAGTCATGTTCTCTTTGGCATACACGATGGCGTTCGATTTCACGAATTTCGCCACTTTCCAACAGAACAGTGCATCACGCAGTTCCTGCTCCGTTGGCTGGCGCTGGCTGACAACGCGCAGTTCGCCGGAAGTGACCATGCCCAAATCGCGGTCCTGAACCAGCAGGCCGCCGTTTACGCGTTTGAAGTCGAGGCCCGCAACACGAGCATCCCATTGGCCGCAGGTCAGCACGCGGACGTTCTGCTTGGTAGCGGTGATCTTCAACGCTTCTTCAGAAGCCGACGGTGCAATAATGACTTCAACAAACTGGCGAGAAACGATCGCTTGTGCGGTTTCGGCATCCAGTTCGCGGTTGAAGGCGATGATCCCGCCGAAAGCAGAGGTTGGATCGGTTTTGTAAGCACGATCGTAGGCATCGAGAATCGTGTTGCTGACAGCCACGCCGCAAGGGTTAGCGTGCTTGACGATGACGCAGGCCGGTTCGCTGAACTCTTTGACGCACTCAAGTGCTGCATCGGTATCAGCTATGTTGTTATAGGAAAGTGCTTTACCCTGAACCTGCTGTGCGGTGGCCACGGAAGCTTCCTGCACGTTCTCTTCTATATAGAAGGCAGCCTGCTGGTGGCTATTTTCGCCGTAGCGCATATCCTGCTTCTTAATGAAGTTCAGATTCAGGGTTCGTGGGAAGCGACCGGCAGGTTCTTTGGTTTCACCGTGATAAGCCGGAACGAGGCTGCCAAAGTAGTTGGCGATCATGCTGTCGTAGGCGGCGGTGTGTTCGAACGCTTTAATTGCCAGGTCGAAGCGGGTGTCGAGGGTGAGTGAACCTTCGTTAGCATCCAGCTCGCTAATAATAGAAGGGTAATCGCTGCTCTTAACCACGATCGCCACATCTTTATGGTTCTTGGCCGCAGAGCGCACCATGGTCGGGCCGCCGATATCGATATTTTCAACGGCATCTTCCAGAGAGCAACCTTCACGCGCGACGGTTTGTGCAAACGGGTAAAGGTTGACGACAACCATATCGATCGGTGCGATCCCATGTTGAGCCATGATCCCGTCATCCTGGCCGCGGCGACCGAGGATCCCACCGTGCACTTTCGGGTGCAGTGTCTTAACGCGTCCATCCATCATTTCCGGAAAACCGGTGTAATCGGAAACTTCAGTAACGGGCAAGCCTTCTTCTGCTAACAGGCGAGCGGTTCCGCCAGTTGAAAGCAGCTCTACACCACGTGCAGAAAGTGCCTGTGCGAATTCGACGATACCGGCTTTATCAGAAACGCTGAGTAAAGCACGGCGGACTGGACGACGTTGTTGCATGGTAAATCCCCTGGATTTGACAATTACAGAGAGCGTTAGCTGAATTTTTACTGAAAAAACTCAGCTAACGCCCCTTACGGGGCATCCTTGTTTTAGCGCTGGCATTGTAACGAAAACGTTTGCGCAACGCTCGCACAATTTTGGTCTTTTAAAGATTTGTGGATAACTCTGTGTGTAAATGGGTATAAGGCGGGGTTTTGCTGTGGAATGCAGCAGTCAGTCATTTTTATGTCATTTAGGTGTTGCGGCACCTTCAGAACTCCCTATAATGCGCCTCCA
>NZ_JBFLVD010000044.1:0-1698 GCF_040750395.1 Scandinavium sp. UTDF21-P1B | reverse complement strand
AACCTCGGTTTAGGAGAGTTGGCTAAAGCGGGTGTTTCATCAGGCGTATTAGGGGCCAATGGTTACATAGCCATTCCGATGATTATTGGCGGTGTTCGCAGGAGCCTTATCATTCAGTGGGGGTCAACGGCGACTGGTTCAGGTGGTCAGACGGTCACTCTACCTACAGCATTTCCGACGCTCATTTGCGGCTGTGCCGGAAGTGAGTCAGGCGACCTTACATCAATAAAAGTTGTTGGCGTGGTTCCCAAAACCCTTTCAACAATCGCTGTGGCAGGCCGAATCGCCGGGGCGTCCACGCTCGCTAACACTCTTGTGAAGTGGATCATCGTGGGTTATTAATCAGGGGTTATCGATATGAGATTTTCAGTATCTACACAAACATTTTACGCAGACGGGATTAACTTCGGTGATACGTTACCTGCTGATGCCATCGAATTAATAGCAGATCAAGAGTTGCCGATATATGAGGCTGTAAATGCTGGATGCTATATCTATATGAAAGATGGCACGCTCACGATATCGGAACCTCGGCCAGATAATTATTATTCCTGGGATGAAGATAAGTGTTCGTGGGTAATGACTGCACAGGCTATTGAACAGAAAAAACAGGATGCGTTAAATGTTGCCGCTGAGGAAAAACAGCAACTCATTGACCAGGCTAATGACTATATGAATGGTAAACAGTGGCCCGGCAAAGCCGCAATCGGGAGACTAAAAGGAGAAGAGCTTGAGCTGTACGGTTTGTGGCTTGATTATCTGGATGCACTGGAAATGGTTGATACGACCAGCGCACCAGATATTGACTGGCCTATTCTGCCGGAGGGGGCGGCCATATAACATCAGGGGCCGTTGAGATATCGACGGCTTTCAATGCCTTTTTGTACGCCATCCACTCAGACAATTTTTCTTTGTCCTCGTCGCTGATATCACCGAGCATTAATTCAACTCGCCAGTCTGCTGTTACGTCGTCAATTTGACGTAGCAACTGCTGGCTATACTGCTCCGCAGCTGCTACTACTTCTTCATGCGTCGGAGCAGGAGTATCGGCCCATGCAGGAAACCCATTACTACCAGCGACGCGCACTTTCCCGGCTGGCGGCTCAGACATAAATTCTTCTGCCATTTCGTCTGGAACCTCAACCCCGTCGTCGGGCCACGACCCCGCCTTTTCATAATCAACTTTCAGAACGACAGGGAAAAAGGCATTTAAAGATGCTGAATAAGTGTATTTGTTCATATTAAATCCCAATTGCCATTATTAATGTGCCATAAGTTCCAGCGCCGCTGGCTTTAATTGTTACCGTGGTCTTCGTATGTCCAATGATTTTGTATGCAATCGGAGCGATAGTTGAGCCATCCACCCATATTGTATTCGCTGCATACAGTGCATTCGGAAATGGAACAGGGAAATTGATAGTGGTGCCGTTTGCATCGGCACCATTGATGGTCGCCTGCCATGCCTGAACGATATTTCCAGTCGGTAACCTAAACCACTGAGTACCCGATCCGAACGAGCTCATATCTGGAATCTGGTTTGTTCCGGTTGCTGAACCTACGTTCCTTTTCGCCGCTGTTCCCAAACCGAGGTTATAGAGAATGATTAATTTCCCCTCGTCTGGCATTGTTCCGGTTTTTGTTGGGAGGGAAAGGCGTGCTTATTGGTTATGTAAGGGTGTCAACTAACGACGAGAATAC
>NZ_JBFLVD010000043.1:0-10255 GCF_040750395.1 Scandinavium sp. UTDF21-P1B | reverse complement strand
TTTTGTTGTCTGCTGTTTGCCTGTGAGGGCTCTCCTGAGTGGGACAAATTCGTCGGGAACGAATTTGCACAGCACACAGTGCTGCCCGGAGGGTGACGGGCAGGAAGCCCGGAATACAACTGCCAGGCATCAAACAAGTGAAGAACCCCGACCATCCGGTCGGGGTTTTTTGCGTTTATACCCGAGCCAACCACAGATATATCCACAACTCTTCTTCCTCTACTCCCATTTTGGCCGTAACCCCCTCGCATTGCTGAGCATGCTAATGAAAATCGTGATATATATCCCAAATCAAGATATAACAATTGCGTAACATGTCGTTCACTAATTGTTCAGCGATGACGATGAGGATAGCTTCGTCATCGCCGACCTGGTTTTACGCTGGAGCATAATAACAATGACCGAGAATACACTTTCAGCCCGTGAGGCATTAGCGGGAAATGGCACCCGACGCCGGGTCTGGGCTATCGTTGGAGCCTCATCCGGGAACCTGGTTGAATGGTTTGATTTTTACGTCTACTCATTTTGCTCACTCTACTTCGCTCATATTTTTTTCCCAACAGGCAACACAACTACGCAACTGCTGCAAACAGCAGGGGTCTTTGCGGCCGGATTTTTGATGCGCCCTATTGGCGGTTGGCTGTTTGGCCGAATTGCCGATCGTCATGGTCGTAAAAAATCCATGCTCATCTCGGTGTGTATGATGTGCTTTGGTTCCCTGGTGATTGCCTGCTTACCGGGCTACGCAGTGATTGGTACCTGGGCTCCGGCCTTACTTTTATTGGCTCGCCTGTTTCAGGGGCTGTCAGTGGGCGGTGAGTATGGCACCAGCGCGACCTACATGAGTGAGGTGGCAATAGAGGGGCGCAAAGGTTTCTTCGCCTCTTTCCAGTATGTGACGCTAATCGGCGGCCAGCTGCTGGCATTACTGGTGGTCGTGATCCTTCAGCAGATACTCAGCAGTGACGATTTACATGCCTGGGGCTGGCGTATCCCCTTCGCGTTGGGGGCGGTTCTGGCGCTGGTTGCGCTCTGGCTTCGCCGTCAGCTGGACGAAACCTCACAGAAAGAAACGCGCATACTGAAAGAGGCGGGGTCGTTTAAAGGGCTGTGGCGAAATCGCAAAGCGTTTCTGATGGTGCTGGGCTTTACGGCCGGTGGATCGCTTGTTTTTTATACCTTCACAACCTACATGCAAAAGTACCTGGTAAACACGACGGGCATGAGCGCCAGCGTTGCCAGCATTGTAATGACTGTGGCACTCTTTGTTTATATGATCGTTCAGCCGCTGTTTGGTGCACTCTCTGACAGAATAGGCCGCCGTACGTCAATGCTCTGCTTCGGCGGCCTGGCAACGCTCTTTACTGTACCTATCCTCACGGCGCTTCAGCATGTCCATTCGCCTTATGCGGCGTTTGCTCTGGTGATGTGTGCTCTCCTCATCGCGAGTTTTTACACATCAATAAGCGGGATCCTGAAAGCGGAAATGTTTCCGGCGCAGGTTCGTGCGCTGGGCGTAGGATTGTCTTACGCCGTGGCGAATGCGTTGTTTGGCGGTTCTGCTGAATATGTTGCGCTTTCCCTGAAATCCGTCGGTTTCGAAAGTGCATTCTTCTGGTATGTGACCCTGCTGAGCGCAATCGCATTTCTGGTGTCGCTTATGCTGCACAGCAAAGGGAAAGGGTTGCGCCTGTAAGTTTTTACTGATGTGCCATTTGCCAGACCGCATAGCCGGTTGTGGCCCCGGCGATATCCCAGGCAAAGTCTTTCCAGCTCCAGCCGCTGCCAGACGGGCGGCTGTCCCAAAATTCTTTACCGGCACCGAGACTTATCGAGAACATCAGTCCGTAGGCCGCGCTGCGATCCTGATTGTATCCCTGATGCTGAGCGTATTCGTTACCGGCAGCAGAGAGCATCGCTGAAGCAATGAAATGCTGTGCTTTGTCCTGGCCGCTCCAGGCGTCGTTTGCCATATGGCTACAGCCGCATAGCCATAAGGAAGACAATAGAACTAAAGCACGCATAGTTTCTCCCAAAAAAAGCCCCGACGATGCGGGGCTGGGATTACAGAATACGGCTGATAAGTCTGTCGATGCGGATTCTCCGCAGACGGCGAATCAGCTTACGAACTTTCACCGGGTAATCGGCAATACTTTGCAGGTCACGGTAGTGTTTTACCACCGTGGTGTGAGTACGAATCAGCGCCAGCTCTTTCTCACGTGCTTCAGCCAACTGCTGTTTAGGATCGTGAATGAGAACGGCATTCTCCAGATCGAGACGCCAGGCGCGCGGGTTGAGGTTGTTGCCGGTCAGCAGCATCCACTCGTCGTCCACCCACATACCTTTCAGATGATAGCTGTTGTCCTCATCTTTCCACAGGCGCACCACCAGCTGATCTGTATTCACGTAATACTGTAGACGGCTCAGGAAGCGGCGCAGATTGATTTCATACAGATAGGGGAGCGCACCGATAATTTTGAACGGCTGATCTTCCGGAATATAGAAGTCGTTTGCTGTTTTATCCCCGACGATGATCTCAACCTTCTTGCCCTGACGCAGAAGATGAATAATGTTACGCACCAGCACGGCGGGCAGATTGAAATACGGTGTGCAGATGGTCAGCTTCTCTTCAGCACACGGCATCAAATGGAAAATAGTTTTATTGAGCATGCTCGATTTGCCGAGCCCGACCAGCGGTGTAACCGACAGCTGTTCGTTATCTGCGTCGCCGTGGAAATGATATCCGCTATCGCGAAGCTCCTGGCGATAGAGACGAATATCGTTCTTGATTTCCGGGCTCCTGGGGCGCTCGCAGCTGTCGAGACGATTCACGCCGCGGCCATGCACAAGATTCTGTTCAACCCAGTCAAACATGATATCCGCCATCCGGGCGTTACGGATGGCCTGGTAGCGGTCATAGCGATATTTATCATGCTGATGGAGATAAACGTCGTTCAGGCTGGCACCGCTGTAAAGCACGCAGTCATCAATGATAAAACCTTTGAAATGCAGAACGCCGAGCGCTTCGCGGGTATTGACCGGAACGCCGTAGACGGGCACGTTCACGCCAGGATTTTCCTGCGCCATGCGGCAATACCAGTCGGCATTGGTGTTTGAGGCAGCAGCACCAATACGGCCACGCTGTGCACGGTGCCAGTCAACGAGAATGCGTACGTCGAGCTCAGGCCGTTGACGTTTGGCGTCATAGATCGCCTGCAGAATCGCTTTACCACCGTCATCCTGTTCCAGATAGAGGGCAATAATGCAGATGCGGCGCGTGGCATTGGCGATCTTTGCCAACAGCACCTGGCGGAAATCCGCAGGGGCGTAAAAGAACTCGACATCATCAACTGACTGAGAAAGCTTGGGTAGTTGAGCAAGGTGTTGTTGATGCTTGTTGCGCTTAAATTTTGACAACATCACAGTGCGATTCTTCTCTGATTAATCAAGGGTCCTCTGTACCATGCAGACGACAGAAGCGAGCAATAATACCACCAGTGCCCGCGAAAGTGGTCAACATTTCCAGCAGCTTAGTCACGAAGGCGGTGAGGATAGTCTCAATGTTAAACCCACAATGCCGTCTTCCAGCTGGATATCCACCTCAAAACCCAGCTTACGCGCCAGGGCAATCATCCCCTGATTATTCGGCATGGTAATGCCATTTAACTGGGTGAGTCCATGTTCACGGGTGTAATCGATCAGTTTCTCAAGCAGCCGACGTCCGAGTCCGAGCCCTTTTAGATCCGATCGCACCAGCACGGCAAATTCAGCATCAATATTGTCCGGATCGGAAATAGCGCGTGTGACGCCAAGGATTTCGCGAGTCTCGCCCGAATCCAGAACTGCGACAAAAGCCATCTCACGATCGTAGTCGATCTGGGTCATGTTGGCTAAATCGTCGTGGGTAAATTCATTGATTTCACTGAAGTAGCGGTAGTACAAATCTTCTTTAGTGACCCGGGAAATAAACTGCATCAGCAGGGGTTCATCTTCAGGCAGGATAGGGCGGAAAAGGCAGCGTTCGCCATTCTTCATCTCCACCCACTCCTCAAATTGTTGCGGATAAGGCCGAACGGCCAGTCGGCTTTCAGCATTGCCTTCAAAAGGCGCGATTTCCAGCGTTACGTCCAGCGCAGTAAATTCGTTAGCCGAAGCCAGCAACGGATGAATATCCAGCCGCTGGATCTCCGGGCAGTCCACAATCAGATTCGACACCTGCACCAGAAGCTGGCTAAGCCCTGCCACATCCAATGGACGAAGCGCGCTCCGGCCACGAATTTTTTTATTTTTGATTGCCTGAATAACCAGGTAGCGGGCGAGGTTCATATTGAGCGGAGGCAGAGCTACTGCAGCCTGATCTTCAGCACGCCACTCAACTCCGCCTTCGCCTAACATGATCAGTGGACCAAACAGAGGATCGTGTTCTACCACCACTCGCAACTCTTGCGCTCCGGCACGGTTTGCCATGCTTTGCACCAGAAGCCCGTGGATCCTTGCCTGCGGCCATGCCATTTTCACGCGATCGAAGATGGCGTCAGCGGCTTGTTGTACTTCAGCTGCTGTGCGCAGGTACAGCATCACGCCCTGAACTTCTGATTTGTGGGGAATGTCCGGCGAGCGCAGCTTCAACGCAACCGGATAACCAATCTGCTCGGCAATGTGCACGGCTTCCGCGCTGTCGGCAGCGATCCATGTCGGCAGCGTTTGCATACCGTAGGCCTGGAGGATTGGCTGAACTTCATGCGTATCCAGCGATCTGGCGCCGTCGGTTATCGCTTGCTGTAGCAGGATATGGGCTTCTGCGGTGTTGGCCGTCAGATTGTCTGGCAGAACGGGCGTTTCGCGCAGCTGCTTCTGGTTACGGCGATACTCGACCATATGCATAAACGCGGTGATGGTGCCTTCCGGTGTGCGATAGGTTGGAATACCCGCGTCGCTGAACAGGCGCCTCGCTTCCTGCGAGGAATACTCGCCACACCAGTTGGTTAAAATAGTGACGTATTTCCCGCGAGCATGGCGGTTAAGTGTTTCAATCAGCGCCTGCGCGCTTTCGGTGCCGGGGGCAGCGGCGCTCGGAGAGTGAATGACCAGCAGGGCATCATAGTCCTGGCTGTCGAGCAAAATGCTCAGCGCTTTTTGGTAGTGCACACTGCTGGCGTCATCACGCAGATCGAGCGGGTTTGCCGCATTGACGCTGGCGGGAAGCGCTTCCTGAAGTGCTGCGAGTGTGTCTTCGCTGAGCGAGGCCAGTTTACCGTTGCGAAGCCAAAGCTCATCCAGCGCCAGCGCTGCCGGCGCGGCGCCGTTGCTGACGATCATCAGTTTCTCGCCGCGAAGCGGACGCATATGGCTGAGCGTTTCGACGGCGGAAAAGAGCTCGTGTGTATCCTGCACGCGTAACAGACCTGCGCGCTGGATAGCCGCATCCCAGGCGGGATCCATCCCGGAATTGACATGCAAAAGACGCTGAGCCGCCGGGCTGCGGCCGCTTTTGATCACCAGTATTGGCTTATTACGAGAGGCGCTACGCGCCGCTGAAACAAAACGCCGGGCATCGCTGAGATGTTCCAGATAGAGCAGAATGGCGCTGGTTTTGGTGTCACGGGCGAGAAAATCGAGCAGGTCGTCAACGTCGATATCCAGACTGTCGCCGAGCGCGATAAAGTATGAAAACCCCATTTCCCGCTGCTGGGCCCAGTCGAGAATGGTATTGGAAACCGCTGCCGACTGCGAAATAAAGGCCAGCTTGCCGCGCCGAATAGGCACGGGTGAGAAACTGGCGTTCAGCCCTTGCCAGGGGGCGAGCAGCCCGAGGCTGTTTGGGCCAAGCAAACGCATCTGATAGCGGGCGGCGCAGGCTTTGAGATCGCTAAACTGTTCAGGTGGGGCGGAAAGGATAATACAGGTTTTGCAGCCTTTCTGCCCAAGGGCGTCAAGCAGCATCAGGTTGCGTCTGGCGTGGGTGCAGATAACGGCTAAATCGGGCGTAAAGGGCAGGCTTTCAATGTCCGGCCAGGCCAGTACGCCCAGAACCGCTTTCCAGTTTGGCGTCACGGGTAACACCGGGCCGCCAAAACCCCCCGCCAGCAGGTTGCGCATCATTAAATAGCCAGCGCGCTGAGGCTTCATCGATGCACCGATGACGGCAATAGATTTCGGTCTCAGTAACGCTTCCAGTCCCCGTTGGCTCATCGCACTCTCTCCCGGACGATCGTTCCTGAATGATTTTAAACGCTTTCCGTCTCTGGCACTGTGATGTTTCCCTTATGCTGGGTTTTTCCTGCCAGATAGCGGGTACGGAAGCGCTGAAAATGCTCACCGAGCGCGCTGGCGGCATCGGTATCACGCGCCAGGTCCAGCAGGGCAATGGCCACTTCTGCCGTACAGTATTGACCTTCAGCGTGGACTTCACGCAGGCGATAAGCCGATACGCGTGATAAATCGACGGAGATCACTGGCAGCGAGTCGAGATAAGGGCTCTTGCGGAACATTTTACGGGCTTCTGTCCAGGTTCCGTCGAGCATGATAAACAGCGGCGGTTTACCGGAAGGAGGCGCGGTTATTACTTCTCTTTCGGCACCCGCGTAAGAGGCGGGGAAAACTACCATTGGCTGATAATCCGGATGCTGAACGAGATCCAATAATGCCTGAGGTGGTTCGGTTCTGGACCACTGAAACGCTTCGGTGTCGGGCAGAATATCGGCAATCAGCCGTCCAGTGTTGCTGGGCTTCATCGGCTCAGTATCAAACATCACCAGGCAAAAACGGCTCTGCGCAGCGGAAGGCGTTAAGGTTTCGCACAGGCACTGTTTAAGCGGCAGCAGGCAACGCTGGCAGCGGCGGATACGGTTACCACGGGCGAGAAACGGGCGAGTGGCGCGAGCGAGGCGTTCGGCGCGCAGACGAAGTACGGCGTTTTCAGTCATCGGGAAGCTATGCAGGAAAAACGCTATTGTCGCAGAGGGGAAAGTGGGGCACAAGACGTGCCCCGGCAGATTAGGCCTGAGTGGCTTCGTTCAGCCAGCTGTCAAACGGGGCTTTTGG
Source organism: Scandinavium sp. UTDF21-P1B (assembly GCF_040750395.1). Classification (NCBI taxonomy): domain Bacteria; kingdom Pseudomonadati; phylum Pseudomonadota; class Gammaproteobacteria; order Enterobacterales; family Enterobacteriaceae; genus Scandinavium; species Scandinavium sp. UTDF21-P1B. Next base: position 3,211 of record NZ_JBFLVD010000043.1, on the reverse strand, counting down.
CACAGCGCCGTTCAGCATGTCGATGACTTCGCCTTTATGGAAAATCATGATGGTCGGAATGCTGCGAATGCGAAAACGAGCGCTCAGCTCGCGCTCAGCTTCGGTGTTCACTTTCACAAAGCGCATTTTTCCGCTGCGCTCTTCCGCCACATCTTCAAAAATAGGCGCAAAATTGCGGCAAGGTCCGCACCACGGCGCCCAGAAATCAACCACGACCGGCAAATCATCTTTCAGTAATTTATCCAGCGTGGCGTCGGTTGCGTTGATCACATCGCCGTCAAACAGCTCATGGCCACAGCGACCACATTTTGCCGCATCATTAAGACGATCGTCGGGGATACGGTTAAGCGCCTGGCAACTGGCACAAACGGTATTCATAGCTAACCTCTGGGTAATCGGGTTCAGGAAACGGCCTGTATAGCCGAGATGTTTCTGTAATGTTACGTATTATCGATGAGACTGTTTTAAAGGACAATGTGGTTTATTCGATGAATACAATAGTCGCGGTCTTTGGTACGAAATCATGGCGAAGCCTGGCCACATCGGGTAATCTTCGCGCTTCGCGCAGCGCAGGTGGAGAATTAAGATGAACGACGAACTGAAAAACAAAAGCGGCAAGGTCAAAGTGATGTATGTCCGCAGTGATGATGACTCGGATAAACGCACGGCGAACCCGCGCACCGGTAAAGGCGGAGGTCGCAGCGGCCCGTCCCGTACTGAAGGTGGTCGTCGTCCTGCGCGCGACAATCGTGATGGAAAACCTCGTGACGGCAAACCTCGCGGCGATCGTTTCCGCGATCGCGACAACGCTTCCCGTGGCGACAGCCAGCCGCGTGAAAACTCACCGTGGCGCACCATTTCGCGCGCACCTGGCGAAGAAGCGGCAGAGAAACCCGATCACGGCGGGATCAGCGGCAAAAGCTTTGTCGATCCTGAAGTTATCCGCCGTCAGCGTGCGGAAGAAACCCGCGTTTACGGCGAAAATGCTTGTCAGGCCCTGTTCCAGAGCCGCCCGGACTGCATCGTACGTGCCTGGTTTATCCAGAGCGTCACGCCTCGCTTTAAAGAAGCTCTGCGCTGGATGGCGGCGAACCGCAAAGCTTATCACGTGGTCGACGAAGCGGAGCTGGCGAAAGCGTCCGGCACCGAACATCACGGCGGCGTTTGCTTCCTGATCAAAAAACGTAACGGCACAAGCGTAATGCAGTGGGTGAGCGAAGCGGCAGAAGAGGATTGCGTACTGGCGCTGGAAGATGTGGGTAACCCGCACAACCTCGGCGCTATCATGCGTAGCTGCGCGCACTTCGGCGTGAAAGGCGTAGTGGTTCAGGATGCGGCGGTGCTGGAGTCAGGCGCGGCAATCCGCACTGCGGAAGGCGGTGCAGAGCACGTCCAGCCAATCACTGGCGACAGCTTCATCGACGCGCTCGCTCAGTTCCGTAAAGCAGGTTACGCCATTGTCACCACCTCCAGCCACGAGGGTACGCCGCTGTTCAAAGCGACCATGCCGAAGAAAATGGTGCTGGTGCTGGGCCAGGAGCGCGATGGTCTGTCTGATGCCGCACTCGATTCGTCCGACCTGCGCGTTGCTATCAACGGCACGGGCAACGTTGAAAGCCTGAACGTCTCGGTAGCAACCGGTGTGCTGCTGGCCGAATGGTGGCGTCAGAATAAAGCCTGATAAGGTAACTCGCGTAGGCCCGGCAAGCGGAGCGCCGCCGGGCATTTTAGCCGGGTGACGACGATGTCTTACCCGGCCTACGATTAATCTCTACTCTTCCTCTGTCGGCAATACCGGCATCCAGTCAATTGGCGGCTCCCCACGCCGGGCAAGCCACTTGTTCGCCTGAACAAAATGATTCGAACCAAAGAAGCCGCGATGGGCAGATAGCGGAGACGGGTGCGGTGCTTTCAGCACGTGATGGCGCTGGCGGTCAATGATGGCCCCTTTCTTCTGCGCATGCGATCCCCAAAGTAAAAACACTACGCCTTCGCAGTGTTCATTGATGAGGCTAATGACCTTATCGGTGAACGTTTCCCAGCCCAGGCTTGCGTGCGAGTGTGCCTGTCCCGCGCGTACCGTCAGCACCGTGTTAAGCAGCAACACGCCCTGTCGCGCCCAGCTTTCCAGATAACCGTGCGTCGGTCGGGTAAAGCCTGGAATGGTGCCTTCCAGCTCTTTGTACATGTTCAGCAGGGAAGGCGGGATGCCCACGCCGGGGCGAACGGAAAAGGCCAGACCGTGTGCCTGCCCCGGGCCGTGGTAGGGATCCTGACCGAGGATGACCACTTTTACATCGCTCAGTTCGGTGTAACGAAATGCGTTAAACACATCCTTCTGCGGTGGGTAAATCGTCGTTCCGGCCTGACGCTCGCAGGCCACCGTTGCCAGCGTATTGATGAAATAAGGTTGTTCTTTCTCACTGGCCAGCACGTCGTGCCAGGTTAAGGGCGTCGTCATCTCGCTCTCCTGCGAATAGTTTGGCGTTAGCTTAACGACTTCTCTCTTTAGCGCAAAATTTTGTGACGATTGGCGGTGAACCAGGAATGAAAAACGATCGGTATACGTGCTTTTTATACGCCGGGAAAGTTGATGTAAAACAATAAAATTCATAGATGGACTGAGTACGCCTACTAATTCTATTGATTTAAGTCAATGATTGCGGGGTGTCAGACTGATATATATACACTCAAGCAACAATGGTTTTACCAATTGGCCAGCGTATGGCCAACGCAAAACGAATAGACGATCCTAAGAGAGGCATCAAATGATTACAGGTATCCAGATTACTAAAGCTGCTAATGACGATCTGCTGAACTCTTTCTGGCTGCTCGACAGCGAGAAAGGCGAAGCTCGCTGCCTGGTGGCAAAAGGCGGCTTCACTGAAGACCAGATTGTTGCTGTCAACAAGCTGGGCGAAATCGAATACCGTGAAATTCCGGTAAACGTACAGCCAGAAGTCCGCGTGGAAGGCGGTCAGCACCTGAACGTGAACGTGCTGCGTCGTGAAACGCTGATGGATGCCGTTGAGCACCCGGAAAAATACCCGCAGCTGACCATCCGTGTTTCCGGCTATGCGGTTCGCTTTAACTCCCTGACCCCGGAACAGCAGCGCGACGTTATCGCTCGTACTTTCACTGAAAGTCTGTAATTTCTCAGGGGTGGGAAATAAAAAAGCCGGAGAACTCTCCTAATGCTGGTCACTTAAGG
>NZ_JBFLVD010000042.1:0-2933 GCF_040750395.1 Scandinavium sp. UTDF21-P1B | reverse complement strand
AACTCATTGAATACATGACCGAATTGCCGGGCAGTATAAGTTGTGAATCAAATATTTTAGAGTATTGAAAGCGCAGTTTCAACGTCAGGTTATTAGATGGTCAGAGACGCTGTCGTTATCAAACTCTGAGCATAAGACATGATATTTTTTCTGAAATGAGTATCTGACTGGTCAGAAAACTGATAAAAAACAGATATTCCGCTCGTCCATCCTCTCGTGTCCATCTTCTGAGTTTTCTGTAGAAATTTCTTATCTTATTTAATTTCAAAATGCCAGATTATTACGCCGTCGGATAATTGAGTTGATAGTTATCCTATGTGGATGCTGAATACCGAAATCAAATAACGATTATTTTTTCAGCCTGAAAGTTATTTTTCTTAATGATTGTAAAGAAACATCAGAGGATATATGCGAATTAATAAAATTGCCATTGCGGTCGCATCGCTGTTGGTGAGCACTGCTGCCTGGTCACACGGTTACGTTATGGAGCCTGCTTCACGCGGCTATATGTGTACACCTGGTATGGGTCAGCAAAACCAGGATTGTGGTGCGGGTCCAATGTACGAACCGCAAAGCATTGAGGGTACGGATGGTTTCCCTCAGGTTAATGCTGGCCCGGCTGATGGTAAGCTTGCCAGTGCTGGCCTTCACTCCATGGGTAAACTGGATGAGCAGAGTTCAACCCGCTGGGCGAAACACCCTATCAGCGCCGGAGAGCACAGTTTTACCTGGAAATACACTGCAGCGCATGTGACTAAAGACTGGCGCTACTTTATTACCAAAGCCGACTGGAACCCGGAGAAGCCACTGACTCGCGCTTCTTTTGAGGCAACACCGTTCTGTACTATTGACGGAAAAATGCAGACGGCTATCCCTGGTGGTGGTACCGGTGTTGGTACTGCGCACAAATGTAACGTTCCGCAGCGTGAAGGCTATCAGGTGATTATGGCTGCATGGGATGTGGGCGATACTGCCGCAACCTTCTATAACGTCATTGATGTGGATTTTGGTGGCCAGAACCATCCTGGTGAAGATGTGCCGGAACCCAAGCCGCCGGTTGATGATGTGATTCCGCCGAATGATGATGTGACACCTCCGGGTGATGAAACCCATGCAGCACCGGTGATCAACCTGTTGCAGGATCATATCGTGGTACAGAAAAAGTCGTACAACGAAGGCTATGCGATGAACGCGTCTTCTACGACTGGCGCAGATAAGTTTACCTGGGAAGTGGTAGAAGGCTACGGCAACTTCCAGCTGCAGGAAAAACAGGCTGCACCGACCCACGGTAAGCTGGAAGGTAAAGACCTCCATACCGTGCGTGCCTGGGTTAAAGCGGGTACAACCGGTAAAGCGAAATATCGTCTGACCGCCAGCAACAGCCACGGGCAGGCAGTGAAGTTTATTACTATCGAAGTGAAGGATACGGATAACGGTGGTTCACAGCAGCCGTCAGCGAATGCTTTCACCCCTGGTAAGGTTTATGCCATCGGTGACGTAGTCAGCTATAAAGGTCATACCTACCGCTGTCTGAATGCCCACACGGGTGCCGCGCACTGGAACCCGGCTGAAGCACACTCTCTGTGGCAGCTGGTGAAGTAATTACCTTGTGATGTCAATCTACGGCCTCCCCCAATGGAGGCCGTTTTTTCAACTATGCTGAGTAAGGGAATAGCCCGGTACGTTGATATTCCCCCCCTGTATTTTCAGCGCTGACAGAGAGGGCATGTTCGTCTCTGTCAACCAAATGATAGGGGACCGGACCTATTCCTGAGCCATTAATGAAATTATCAATCAGCGCGTCGCGCTAACCCCCTGTGTTCAGGTGTGGGTTGCCGGTTTTCCTGCACACTCACCCAGCGAAATTAAAGTAGAGGAAATGATGAATAGCCGTTACAAGAAAGCCCGTATCGCTGCGCTTATCTTCTGTACATTGGGTTTACCCCTGGTTCAGGGATGCAGCAGCGCTTCTCAGGATCCACGCGTGGTCAGTGCCGTAGCGGACAAGCCTTTCTATGCATGGTTTAATCAGTTAATCAGCCAGATCAAGGATGACCCGGGCTATAAACGATTGCCCATCGATACCGAGGCACAGTCAAACGACTTCCTGGTGTTACTGCACGATACCTATCGGCATACCATTTCGAAGCAGGAGTTTGCTCAGCGCGTGAATAGCCAGTATCCTGGCCATCAATATGAAACCGACTTTATTGTCTCCAGACTGCCTTAGGGCAGTTGGTCAGAATGCGATATAAAATCGGCCAGGAAAATGTCACCAGTGAACAAACACGTGACATTTTTCTCTCTCTATCCTGATCCCGTCGTTGCCATCAACTGAGCAGGTGACAGAACCTGCGCGGCAATTGCGTCCCTTTTATGCTTTTCTGCACGTGGTATTACTTGAGTGCATTCAGTTTTTTTTCAGATAATTATCCCATCTGAGATGATGTCGGGAATCAATAAAATTGATAATTTCTCCTAGCCTGTTAATTCAAGGGATTAAACCAGAATAAATAAAATTGTCATCTGAATATTATCGGGTGATTAGTCCTGTCGCTGTCTTTTAAAATTAACAGATAGTGGTTCAGGCAACGGTTTAATCATCGTCGGGCTTCTGATGGCTCATTACTTCAGGAATGAGCCAATAATATCTAAAAAGGATGAGTGATATGCCTACACCGTCAGTAATAACAAAAACCCTCCTGTCAACAATACTCCTGTCAACCTCTTGTTCTGCCTTCGCCTTCGATTACGCTAATGAAAAAACTGGTCTGACAAAAGTCGTTATTCCTATGGCGCCGATCAATAATTTCGGCCCGGAAGCCGTAGTGGAAAGAAAGTCGCCGTTAATTGTTGGGGGGTATGTCTCTGACTGGGCGCAATACGACCGTAAATTTGATTTAGAAAAATTGGGTCATGTATTCAATGAGTTG
>NZ_JBFLVD010000041.1:0-3533 GCF_040750395.1 Scandinavium sp. UTDF21-P1B | reverse complement strand
AGAGTTTTTGAAATGTAAGGCTTTTAAATAAGATAAAAGGCTACCTCGTCACGAACTTTGCAACAGTGCCAATTTGACTACCCGCGTCTTCTTCCAATCCCACCCTGATAGCGCCTGTCCAGGTGAAATTATCCTGATTACTGTATGATTATTTTTGCAGCCTGAACGGCTGTACAACATAAACAGGAGAATATCATGAGCACATCGCTGTTCAACAAAACCCCGACGGTCACGGTTCTCGATAACCGCGGCCTGACCGTGCGCGACATCGCGTACCACCGCCATCCCGGCTCCCCGGACGTGACCAGTGAACGCATTACCCGCCATCAGTATGACGCCCGCGGCTTTCTGACGCAGAGTACTGACCCGCGCCTGCACGACGCCGGACTGGCGAACTTCAGCTATCAGACCGACCTGACCGGCAACGTTCTGCGGTCACAGGGTGTGGATAACGGCATCACTGTGGCGCTGAACGATGCTGCCGGCCGGCCGTTTATGGCGGTCAGTAATATCAGCACCGCTGACGACGGTACGGAGGACAGAAGTCAGGCGGTGATGCGTACCTGGCAATATGAGGACGTAGAGCTGCCGGGACGTCCGCTGAGCATAACTGAACAGTTATCTGGTGAGGCTGCCCACATCACGGAGCGCTTCGCGTATGCCGGCAACGGTGACGCAGAGAAAGCCCTGAACCTTGCCGGACAGTGCGTCAGGCATTACGATACCGCCGGCATGACACAGACTGACAGAGTGGCACTTACCGGCGTCCCGCTCTCCGTCATCCGCCGTCTGCTGAAGGATGCGGACAATCCCGACCTTACCGCCGACTGGAAGGGCACCGACGCTTCTGCGTGGAACGACCTGCTGGCTGCGGAAGCCCACACCACCCTGACCACAGCAGACGCCACTGGCGCAGTGCTGACCACCACGGACGCAAAAAGTAACCGGCAGCGGGTGGCCTATGACGTGGCGGGCCTGCTGTCGGGCAGCTGGCTGACGCTGAAGGGTGGAAAAGAGCAGGCTATTGTCGCTTCCCTGACGTACTCAGCCGCGCGGCAGAAGCTGCGCGAAGAGCACGGCAACGGCGTGGTGACCACGTACACGTACGAGCCACAGACGCAGCGACTGACCGGGATTAAAACGGAACGGCCAGCCGGACACGTCTCCGGGATGAAGGTGCTGCAGGACCTGCGTTATGAGTACGACCCGGTGGGTAACGTCCTGAAAGTCAGTAATGATGCCGAAGAGACCCGCTTCTGGCGCAACCAGAAAGTGGTGCCGGAGAACACGTACGTCTACGACAGTCTGTACCAGCTGGTCAGCGCCACCGGGCGCGAGATGGCAAATGCAGGGCTGCAGGGTAGCGGCTTACCGTCCTCCACCGTCCCCCTTCCCACCGACAGCTCTGCGTTTACAAACTACATCCGCACTTACACCTACGACAACGCCGGCAACCTGACGCAGGTCAGGCACAGCGCACCGGCGACAAACAACAGTTACACCACAAACATCACGGTCAGCGACCGCAGCAACCGGGGCGTGCTGAGCACCCTGACGGAAAATCCGGCAGAGGTGGACGGGCTGTTTACGGCAGGCGGACAACAGAAGCAGCTGCAGCCGGGGCAGACACTCAGCTGGAATACACGCAACGAGCTGCTGAAAGTAACGCCGGTGGTGCGTGACGGTGACGCCGCAGACTATGAAAGCTATCGGTATGATGCGGACAACCAGCGCCTGCTGAAGGTCAGCATGCAGAAAACCAGTAACAGCACGCAGACGCAGCGAGCTCTGTACCTGCCAGGCCTGGAGCTGCGGAGCACAAAAACAGGCGATACGGAAACGGAAAGCCTGCAGGTGATGACAGTAGGGGAAGCGGGCCGTGCGCAGGTGCGGGTGCTGCACTGGGCATCAGACAGGCCGGCGGAAATCAGTAATGACCAGATACGATACAGCTACGATAACCTGACCGGCAGCAGCGGACTGGAACTGGACGGCAGCGGGAACGTCATCAGCATGGAGGAGTATTATCCGTATGGCGGGACGGCGGTATGGACGGCGCGTAGTGAGGTGGAGGCGGATTACAAAACGGTACGGTACTCAGGTAAGGAGCTTGACGCGACGGGGCTGTATTACTACGGCTACCGGTACTACCAGCCGTGGGCGGGGCGGTGGCTCTCCTCAGACCCGGCAGGCACGGTGGACGGGCTTAATCTGTTCAGGATGTGCAGGAATAATCCAGTAACATTCGTTGATCCTGACGGACTCAAACGAGATTTACGCACTCAACTCCCTGGCAAGCCAAAATTAAAAACCGGAGAAGACAGAAATCGGCGTGGTGCATCGCCTATAACTCCATCCTTCGGGGAGATTAGCTCTGTTAAAGGGACCCCAATAAAGCTGGAAGATGCATTAACAGAGCATGCGCTAAGCACGACTCCACTATTAACCGACCTTATTAATCCAACCAAGGTTCCTATGGATAAGATAACTAAGGATATACTGGCTAATAAACGTCGGGGTGGAGGCATACTGGCGTTTAACGCAATACGTTTCTCAATAAGCGAAAATAAAGATATTCACGCATTGCGGATTGTTGATGCAGAAACATCAACCTATCAAACTGGAGGAGGTATGGTTGCAGCAGCATATTGGGCCCCACAAGGGGGATATGTGGATATTCCCGCACATCCTATGACAGGTCCAAAACTCGTGCTCACCCCCGGATTCAGCGGATGTACTTTTGTCGCTGATAAATTAAACGAAGAAACCATTCGTGTCAGACATGTACAGGGAGGAAAAGAAGACCAAGAATATAATAACTTGGCTTCCAATGAACATGGACAGGGTATGATCGATGCCATGGAATATGGAGATTATGGTTACCATCATGATAGTCAGGGGAATTTAATGGAAAATATAACAGGCTCGGCATTTATGATATATGAAAACGACCAATGGAATATAAAATACCAGAGCCTCGCTAACGCCCCCGAAATTTCATCATTAAGAGAAGAATCTGTTGGTTTCTTCTATAAGAAGACGAAACTGATAGGTGAAATCCGTTATAGCGAAGGAAGAAAGGTTGTTAAGTCAAAAACCTTACCCCTACATCATTAATATAGCAATTTTAACTTAAAATTAAACGACATGTTCCTCCCCACCTAAGAACCCGTTTAAGTTACTGGGTTCTTTTTTGGGTAAACCCAAAGCATGCAGTCCGGTGAGACAGTTTTTCTGTCTCATTTGGGTTATTTTCGTCTCATCCAAGTGTTACGTTTTCATCATCCAGAGTTAAACGAGACAGTTTTCATCATTATGGCACTTTACAGTTATGCCCGCGTTTCAACCAGTGACCAGGATCTTACCCTGCAGACACAAATTCTCCGCGCTGCCGGTTGTGAAATCATTCGTGCAGAAAAAGCCAGCGGAAGCGGCTCTGTTGCAAAAATCTGGAGGTGATAAACTCATCATCTTCTTTTGCTGACGGAGCAGCACATGAACCCCTTCAAAGGCCGCCACTTTCAGCGTGACAT
>NZ_JBFLVD010000040.1:0-1864 GCF_040750395.1 Scandinavium sp. UTDF21-P1B | reverse complement strand
GTTAAACCCGTGGCGATTCAGCTCCGGTGCTGACCATAGGCAGGGAACGCGACAGCATAATCAACGACAGCCTGTTCAGTTGCGTCGTCGGTACGATTTTTGAGATTGGGAGCGCGCCGGCTGCGGTTAATCAGCGCATCCACACCGCCTTCATCAGCCAGTTCGCGATAACGGTAAAACGTATCACGGGAGACGCCCATTATTTTACAGGCTTTAGAGACGTTGCTGAGTTCTTCAGCCAGATTGAGCAAACCCGTTTTGTGTTTGATGACGGGATTGGTAGTATGAAGCATGAGAGTTACCTCGTGTTTTGTATAAGGATTCGACACCCATATCAAAACCGGTAACTCTCAACCTTTCAAGGTCATATGTCAGATCAAGTCGCGACTAATACACATTAACGAATATTTGACAGATATTCAAGATGGTTGTCGTCGAAGCCGTTATCAAAAATCAACGTATCATCTGCATATATTTTCCCTGAAGAAAAGATCATATCAAGATGGTGACTTCCTTTTTTTCCGCCGCCAAACCCGAGATGTAGTCCGGGATGCCTCTCTTCAAAGCCTGCATTCCTTCCGTGTAATTTTTTAACACCCATGTTTGTGCCGATACCGTATTCTTCTATAATACGGTTTCCTTCATTGTTATCCAGATAATTTCTGAAATCACGACCAAATTTATCATTGTCTGACTCGAAACTGATGAGTTTACTGTCTTCTATTTTTAACGTGACAAGGTTTTTTGCTACTCCGTACTTTGTTGCGAAAGGGATAGTGCTTAAAAATGTTCCGCTAAAGACGATTTCACCATTAAGATTTCTCACGTGACTGGCTATTTCACCAGGGGTGATATCTATGTTTCCTTTCCCTGAAACCGATGTCCATTTATGCGTGTTTTCAAGCGTTCCGTGTAACTTATTGCCCCGCTCATCCTCGAATACTATTGTTTCTGCGTTACTGAGTATTTTTATCAGGCGGTTATTTCTTTGCTCTATCCTGTCAGGATGCTCTGAGAAAGCTTCACTGAAGAACTCGCCATAATCTTTAAAAAGAATGGATTTTTTCCAGTGAGTGGTAAGAATGGGTTTTAATGGTGTAATGAAATCTGGCGTTATTACCTGATGATTTTCTTTTGTTGATGACGAGTAAACAAGCATGAAAATATCACAGAGCGCTATGTGCTCTTCCGTTTTTCTGGCTGGCTGGATTTCTATGTTTTTTGTATCCACCTTAAACAAGGTGTTTATCGATTTTATCTTTATGGCTTCACTAAGGGACTCATGATCATTATCATATCCAAGAAACACGGATATTTTTTCTTTTTTTTTATCTTTTCGCTAAGTTCAGGGTGGTGTGTCAGGCAGTAAAACATATTATCGATTGATTTTTCCATATACCATTACCTCATGGTAAAAGGCAGGAGTATCTCCTGCCAGAGTAAATGATTAAAGCCAGAGAGCCGTTCCAAACGGGACAACCGCATCCGCCTCCATCATTTCGACAGCGGCATCGTGAGTTTCTTCTTCAAACCACTGACTCAGATCGATTTCTTTATTTTCCATATTGCTCACCTTATTTGTATTTACTGGATAGATTCTGTCTTCATCTCAGCGTCGTCGTACAGTGACGCGTCATTATTAACATACGGATAACATCAAAAATTGCATTGTTTTTATGCGACCAGTTTGTCAGGAAATGAAAAGATGTGATCTTTATCACCGTTAACAAAGGATCCATGGGGGGCAGCACAATACCATCCTGCTAATGGATGTGCCTGCGAGAATGATGACGCATTTTTTTAATGCCTGAAATTATTTTTAGTATTACGCAGTCCGAAAAAAGGCTCTGTTGCAAAAATCTGG
>NZ_JBFLVD010000039.1:0-43510 GCF_040750395.1 Scandinavium sp. UTDF21-P1B | reverse complement strand
GAACTGCCAGGCATCAAATTAGCAGTAAACCGGGGTATGAAGCCGGCAGAAGTAGAAAAAATTCGGTGGAGCGGTAGTTCAGTCGGTTAGAATACCTGCCTGTCACGCAGGGGGTCGCGGGTTCGAGTCCCGTCCGTTCCGCCACTTATTGAAGGCCCTGAGCATATGCTCAGGGCTTTTTCTTTTGTTTTGAATTTGTCATTGTTGCCAGAATCGCAAAAATCCTCTGCATTTTTCACTCTTTTTCTCCCCGTCTGTACTCGTGATAATCCTCTGACTAGATAAACAAAGCCCTTAATGAGGAAAATATGACAATCCCTGCATTTGGTTTAGGTACATTCCGTCTGAAAGATGACGTCGTTATTGCATCTGTTAAAACGGCACTGGAGCTTGGCTATCGTGCTATTGATACTGCACAGATCTATGACAATGAAGCAGCGGTAGGACAGGCTATCGACGAAAGTGGCGTCCCGCGCAGTGAGTTGTTTATCACAACCAAAATCTGGACGGAAAACCTAAGCAAAGAAGCGCTGATTCCAAGCCTTAAAGAGAGCCTGAAAAAGCTTCGTACTGATTACGTCGATCTCACCTTGATCCACTGGCCGTCTCCGCAGGATGCCGTGTCTGTCGAAGAGTTTATGCAGGCGCTGCTGGAAGCGAAAAACAGCGGATTAACGCGAGCAATTGGCATTTCTAACTTCACCATTCCGCTGATGGAGAAAGCCATTGCAGCGGTAGGTGCAGAAAATATTGCGACCAATCAGATTGAACTCTCTCCGTATCTGCAAAACAGGAAAGTGGTTGAGTGGGCGAAACAGCACGGCATTCATATTACTTCCTATATGACGCTGGCCTACGGTAAAGCGCTGAAGGATGAGGTCATTAACCAGATTGCTGAGAAGCATAACGCAACGCCAGCACAGGTTATTCTTGCGTGGGCAATGGGTGAAGGCTATGCGGTGATCCCATCCTCTACGAAACGTGAAAACCTGGCGAGCAATCTTCAGGCGCAGGAGCTTATCCTGGATGAGGCTGACAGGGCTGCGATTGCGAAACTGGACTGCAACGATCGTCTGGTCAGCCCGGAAGGTCTTGCACCAGAGTGGGATTAATCAAAGAGGGGGCATTCATGCCCCCTCTTTACTTTTCCGCTGAGCTTCATGTTCGCTCAGAAAATCAATAAAGGCGCGGATCCGCGTACTCACTGCACGATCGCTGTAATAGACAGCACTGAACGGCATTTCGACCGGAAGCCGTTTATCTGCCAACAGTTCGACAAATTCCCCGCTGGCAATCTCATTATCGACCATAAAATCTGACAGGCACGCGATGCCATTCCCTTGCAGACAAAGCTGCTTCAGTGTTTCACCGCTGTTTGAGGATATCCCACACTGAATTTCGTGCAGCTGCCCGTCGCAGCACGAAACCGGCCACATATTGAGCGATACCGGCTCGGTAAATCCGATACAAAGGTGCTGCTTCAGTTCTTCTACCGTTTCTGGTTTTCCGTGACGAGCAATGTAGTCCGGTGAAGCAATGATCTTCCTGAGGCTGCTGAAAAGAGGGCGAGCGCGAAGGCTTGAATCGGCTAATGTTCCCACGCGGATAGCCACGTCAACCTTACGCTCAATCAGGTTGATAAACGTCTCAGAAGAAACCAGCGACAACGTAATTTCCGGATAACGCTCCCGGAACGGTTTGATCAGCGGCATCAGATAATGCAGCACTACCGGGGTGGCGGCATCAATCCGCAGTAGTCCACGCGGTGTATGACGAGCTTCCATCAGTTCATTCTCTGCGGCAGCCATCTCCTGCAGAACGCCCTGCATACGGCGAAAATAGCGCTCACCTTCTTCCGTCAGGCTGAGCTGACGGGTAGTACGATTCAGCAGGCTCACGCCAAGCTTCGATTCCAGCTTTTTCACCGCACGACTGACGGCCGAATTGGCCTGTCCTAACTGCTCTGCTGCGCGACTAAAACTTCCGCTTTCCACGACAGCGACAAAGATAGCTATTTCTTCGGATGTGGCTCTCATTATTGCTTCACCTGCAAAATTCTATTGATACTTTAACCATTTTTGTTATTTAAACACCGGCGCATACTGCGTGTCATCTTAATCCTGAATGATACGGAGTAAATTATGCCTCTGGCGCTACTTGCACTAACGATCAGTGCCTTTGCAATTGGCACGACTGAATTTGTCATTGTGGGTCTGGTTCCCACCATTGCTGAACAACTGTCTGTTTCTTTACCTTCTGCCGGGCTGCTGGTCTCTATCTATGCTCTTGGCGTGGCCATTGGTGCCCCGGTCCTTACGGCCTTAACCGGGCGTATGCCGCGTAAACAGCTGCTGCTGGCGCTGATGGTGCTCTTTACCGCCGGGAATCTGCTGGCGTGGCAGGCTCCGGGCTACGGGACGCTGGTGATTGCCCGCCTGTTAACCGGCCTGGCTCACGGTGTTTTCTTCTCCATTGGCTCGACCATTGCGACAAGCCTGGTGCCGAAAGAGAAAGCGGCATCTGCGATTGCCATCATGTTTGGTGGCTTAACTGTCGCGCTGGTTACGGGGGTGCCTCTGGGGACATTCATCGGTCAACATTTTGGCTGGCGTGAAACCTTCCTGGCTGTTTCCCTGCTTGGCGTGGTAGCGCTAATCGCCAGTGCTGTCCTCATACCTAAAAATATTCCGCAGCGCGCCACGGCGACGCTTCGTGAACAGCTTCAGGTGCTCATACACCCCCGCTTATTGATGATTTATGCAATTACCGCACTGGGCTACGGTGGCGTCTTTACTGCCTTTACCTTCCTCGCACCGATGATGCAAAACCTGGCCGGCTTCTCACCTTCTGCGGTGAGCTGGATCCTGCTGGGATACGGAGTGTCGGTTGCTATTGGCAACATCTGGGGAGGCAAACTGGCCGATAAACATGGTGCGGTCCCGGCTCTGAAAATCATCTTTGCGGCGCTGGTTGTCCTGCTGCTGGTCTTCCAGTTTACTGCTTCGGTACAGTATGCAGCGCTGGCAACGGTGTTGGTGATGGGGATTTTCGCTTTTGGTAACGTCCCTGGCCTGCAGGTATATGTTGTCCAGAAAGCAGAACTGTATACGCCTTCTGCGGTTGATGTGGCCTCCGGCCTGAACATTGCAGCCTTCAACGTAGGGATTGCTCTGGGTTCGATTATCGGTGGACAGACGGTGGAACATTATGGTCTGGCACAAACTCCGTGGATTGGTGCAGTCATTGTGATGGCGGCGTTCCTGCTGATTGGCATCAGCGGTCGCCTTGATAAGACCGTAAACGTGGCTATCGGCTAAGTCCGCATTTGCTTACAGTGTAACGAGCATCTTTCTGGAAAATGGCGTTGAAACCGTAAGCAAAAATCCCTATAACTGAAGAACCACTCCGCGATGGCGGCGTGGTTTTTCTGCTATTGAGGCCAGAAGTTTAACGTGCGAAAAAATACCTATGCCATGCGCTATGTTGCCGGACAACCGGTCGAGAGGATTTTACCTCCCGGCTCGTTTGCAACTATTGGCAAGGCATTGCCGGCAGGAGAACCGCTGAGCAGTGAAGAAAAAATTCGTGTTCTGGTATGGAATATCTTCAAACAGAAGCGCGCCGAATGGCAGTCGGTTCTGAAGAACTTTGGCAAAGATGCTCATCTGGTTTTGTTACAGGAAGCTCAGACGACACCTGAGCTAGTCAGATTCGCGACCACCAACTATCTTGCTGCCGATCAGGTTCCCGCTTTTGTCTTACCGCAAAATCCTTCTGGCGTGATGACATTGTCATCTGCTCATCCGGTGTATTGCTGTCCTCTGCGCGAACGCGAGCCGATTTTACGCTTAGCGAAATCGGCGCTGGTGACGGTTTATCCATTACCGGACTCCCGACTTTTGATGGTTGTAAACATCCACGCCGTCAATTTTAGCCTCGGTGTCGACGTGTACAGCAAACAGTTGCTGCCTATCGGCGATCAGATTGCTCACCATAGCGGGCCCATCATCATGGCTGGTGATTTTAACGCCTGGAGCCGCCCGCGTATGAATGCGCTGTATCGTTTTGCGCGCGAGATGTCGCTGCGCGAAGTCCGTTTTACCGACGATCAGCGCCGCCGCGCGTTTGGTCGCCCCCTCGATTTTGTGTTCTATCGTGGTCTGAATGTGCATGAAGCCTCCGTTCTGGTAACCAGCGCATCCGATCACAACCCTCTACTAGTGGAATTCAGTCCCGGCAAACCTGAGCGATAAAGGTAAGTCAGGTCTGCCGTGGGGCAGACCTGTGCACGTGAGGTGCTGCCCTTTTATTCATTCAACCAAGCAAGGACAACACAATGACCACACAAACTCACCATAATAATGTCGACAAGCAGTTTGGCTCTCAGGCAAGCGCCTATCTGACCAGCGCAGTGCACGCGTCCGGGCGTGATTTGCAGCGCCTGGGGGAAAGGCTGAGCGCATTTCCTCAGGCTCAGGTGCTTGATGTGGGCTGCGGAGCAGGCCATGCCAGCTTTGTGGCAGCAGCTAATGTATCCCGGGTGACGGCTTACGATCTGTCGTCACAGATGCTGGATGTCGTGAAGCAGGCGGCGACAGATAAAGGGCTGAGTAACATCACCACAGCTCAGGGTTATGCTGAAACTCTTCCCTTTGATGATGACGTATATGACGTGGTTATCAGCCGTTATTCAGCCCACCACTGGCACGATGTCGGGCAGGCGCTGCGGGAAATCAAACGCGTGCTGAAGCCGGGTGGGATCTTCATCATGATGGATATCATGTCGCCGGGCCATCCACTGCGGGATATCTGGCTGCAGACCATTGAAGCTTTGCGTGATACCTCGCACGTGCGAAATTACTCCAGTGGGGAATGGTTCTCAATGGTTAACGAGGCAGGACTGGTTACCGATAGCCTGATTGCGGACCGGCTGCCGCTGGAGTTCAGCTCCTGGGTGACGCGTATGAGAACGCCTGAAGCGCTGTGTACTGCGATTCGCCTGTATCAGGAGAGCGCTTCGCAGGAGGTGAGGGCGTACTTTGAACTGCAGGAGGAAGGGTCGTTCACCAGTGACACGCTGATGATTGAAGCCCATAAAGCGAAGTAAATAAAAAAGGCACCGGGGAATCGGTGCCTTTTTCGTTGAGCAGAGTATCAGGAATCGGGTCTGTCGCTGTTTTTGACATACAGCGTCAGCTGATCGCCCGGTCGCAGATTGTCGGTATCGCTGTTCCAGCGGACAACATCATTGATGTTGACGCCATGACGCTTAGCGATGCTCGACAGCGAGTCCCCTTTGCGAACGCGATAGGTAATACTATCGCTATTCTTCGCCAGACGGGATGCGCTGCTGCCTGCGCCTACGGTCAGGTTTTGACCGACTTTCAGCTGTGAGCCACGCAGTGAATTCCACTGCTGCAGATCCTTCGAGGTCACGCCTAAACGTGCCGCGATGCCTGAAAGCGTATCACCAGAACGAACCTTGTAACTACGGCTGGTCATTGGCGTGTTATCGGCCACCAGAGTCGGCTGAACGGCGGCAATTTCGCCAGACGCCAGAGACTCACGCAGCTGATCGGCATGCTTTTTCGGAACCATTACGTATTTTGGTCCGCTGGCACCGAGGGTCGAGCCCTTAACGCCGGCATTAAATGCCTTCAGCCTGGTGACTGAAATACCCGCCATATCTGCGACCTGCTTCACGTCTACTGGGTTATCCAGGCGAACGCGGGCAAGTGCACGACTCTCATCTGCCGTTGGCAGCTGAACGCCGTAGCGTTTGCTGTTCTTGAGAATATCGCTCAAGGCCAGCATCTTGGGTACGTAGATCTTCGTTTCCTGAGGCAAAGAGAGCGACCAGAAATCGGTTGGTTTCCCGCGCGATCGGTTCGCTTTCACTGCTTTCATGACCCGGCCTTCACCGCTGTTATAGGCCGCGACGGTTAACAACCAGTCGCCGTCAAACATCTTGTTCAGACGCTGCATCATGTCGAGAGCTGCCGTTGTAGAGGCAACCACATCGCGACGTGCATCGTATGCTCGGGTCTGTTTTAAACCATAATTGCGCCCTGTGCTCGGAATGATCTGCCAGATGCCTGCGGCATTGGCGCCAGACGTTGCATGGGGGTCAAAAGCGCTCTCCACTATGGGTAGTAGTACTAGTTCCATGGGCATGTTGCGTTTCTTAACTTGCCCGGCTATCCAGTACATATACGGCTCTGCCCGTAAAGTTACATCGTGGAGATAGCTCTTATTACGTAAATACTTCTGTTTCTGTTCGCGAATCCGGCCATTATCCGGAATTCCCATCTTTAGCTCGCCGCCAATGAAAGCCCACAAATCCTTATCCTGCGCATAAAACGTTCCGTCGTCCATCCATCGCGCTTGACTTGTAAACTTTCCTGCTTCCCCTTGACTAGCCGCAGAAAGGCTCTGTGCGTGCTGCTGTACGTTACCATCTCGATTAGCCTGGCAACCCACCAGCAGGACAGAGGCGAGTAATATCGCTCGTGCCTTCATGTGTGTGGTCAATAGTTGCTTAAAAGACGAGCAATCATAATGGCGAAAAATTAAAAAGGCAACCCTGAATGTCTAGAAGTTATCTTTCTTTGACCGTAACCATGCAAAACGCTGTTCAGGTTGTTGCAATTTTGTTTCTTTGTCTATTTCTTTAATTAAATCAATATCATTTGTGCGTAAAAATACATTATTACGTCGTTCATTTTTCAGAATTACGGGTAGTGTCATTTGGTTTTTTGCACGTAACTCCTTCACTTCACTGTAATAATCATTTATGGCTCGATCCTGAGGCAAAATGCTGAGCGCAAACTTCATATTTGCTAATGTGTACTCATGGGCGCAACATACAAGCGTATGGTCGGGAAGTGCACTTAGCTTTTGAAGTGACTGATACATCTGCTCCGCAGTACCTTCAAATAACCGCCCGCAGCCGCCAGAGAAGAGCGTGTCGCCGCAAAAAAGATAAGGATCGCTAAAGAAACATATGTGCCCCAGGGTGTGGCCTGGCGTGGCAATTACAGAAAATTCGCATCCCAAAATAGTGATACGATCGCCTTCCTTAACGATGTTCGTCGCCCCTTTATGTTGTGTCTCTTCAGGGCCATACACCACAAGATCCGGAAATGTATCCACCAGTTCCTTCACGCCGCCAACGTGATCGTTGTGATGGTGAGTGAGCAAAATGGCCTCCGGCTGCCATTGATGTTCGGCAATCGCCGCAAGCACCGGTGCCGCTTCGCCCGGATCTACAATCAGGCAACGACCCTCGTCCTGATTCAGAACCCAGATGTAGTTGTCCTGCAACGCAGGAATACTGTTAAGATTCATAAATTACCTCTCATAATGTCGCGGAAGGTGTGATGAAACCGGCAAGGATACCTCTGAAAGCCACGGCTCCCCGCCACTGGGCTGAAATGCCCTGGGGCGAATACTATCGCGAGGCGCTGGAGCAACAGCTGAAGCCGTGGTTGGCAAAACTGTATGGATTTCATCTGCTTAAGATTGGCAATTTGAGCGCGGAAATCAATACCGATGCGTGCGCTATCTCTCATCAGGTTAACGTCTCCCTGGATGGCAACCCGGTGCAGGTGAAAGCAGATCCGCTGTATTTGCCCTTTGCGGAAAAATCAGTGGATGCCTGTTTACTGGCGCATACCTTGCCCTGGTGCTCTGATCCGCACCGTCTGCTGCGCGAGGCCGATCGTGTGCTGATTGACGACGGCTGGCTGATTCTGACCGCCTTCAACCCGATAAGCCTGATGGGCTTGCGCAAAATGGTGCCGGTTCTTCGTAACCGTATGCCTTATAATAGCCGGATGTTCAGCCTGATGCGTCAGCTCGACTGGCTGGCGCTGCTTAACTTCGAAGTATTGCATCAGGGACGCTTCCAGGTGCTGCCCTGGACGAAACAGGGCGGGCGACTCCTGAGTACGCATCTCCCGGCTTTGGGATGTTTACAGGTGATTGTGGCGCGTAAAAGGACGGTGCCGTTAACGCTCAACCCAATGCGCCAGAGCAAAGCGAAAACGCAGTTGCGTCCGGCGGTCGGAGCCACAAGGCAGTATCGTAAACCTCAGGATTAGTTTTCCGGCTTGTAGCCCGTATCTTCCTGCGTCGGGCTCATTGCTGCGGCGCGGGCAAGCTCATCGCAGCGTTCGTTTTCCGGGTGGCCCGCGTGGCCTTTTACCCACTCCCAGCGAATTTTGTGCTCGCCAAGCGCGGTATCCAGTCGCTGCCAGAGATCGACATTTTTCACCGGTTTTTTATCCGCCGTTTTCCAGCCGCGTTTTTTCCAGTTGTGGATCCACTGGGTAATTCCCTGGCGCACATACTGGCTGTCGGTGCTCAGCACCACTTCGCAATGCTCTTTCAGCGCTTCAAGCGCCACGATGGCCGCCATCAGTTCCATCCGGTTATTGGTGGTCAGGCGATAGCCTTCGCTGAAGGTTTTTTCATGCTGACCGTAGCGTAAAATTGCGCCATAGCCGCCGGGTCCTGGGTTACCGAGGCAGGAACCGTCGGTGAAAATTTCTACCTGCTTAAGCATCTCTGGTAGACTTCCTGTAATTGAATTCGACGTAAACGGTAAGTCTGACATAAATGAGCGACATGAGCACTGCAATTACCCGCCAGATCGTCCTCGATACCGAAACCACCGGTATGAATCAGATCGGTGCGCATTACGAAGGGCACAAGATCATTGAGATCGGTGCGGTTGAAGTGATCAACCGCCGCTTAACAGGAAACAACTTCCACGTTTATCTCAAGCCCGATCGGCTGGTGGATCCGGAAGCTTTTGGCGTTCACGGGATCGCCGATGAGTTTTTGCTGGATAAACCGACCTTCGCCGATATCGCCGATGAATTTATCGACTACATCAAAGGCGCCGAGCTTGTCATTCATAACGCCTCGTTCGATATCGGCTTTATGGACTATGAATTCGGCAAGCTGAACCGCGGTATCGCAAAAACCAATACTTTTTGTAAGGTCACCGATAGCCTCGCGCTGGCGCGTAAGATGTTCCCCGGTAAGCGTAACAGCCTCGATGCGTTGTGCTCACGCTATGAAATCGATAACAGCAAACGTACGCTGCACGGCGCATTGCTCGATAGTCAGATCCTGGCCGACGTCTATTTGCTGATGACCGGCGGGCAAACGTCTATGACTTTTGCGATGGAAGGGGACAGTGCTCAGCGGGCAGGGGATACCGGCATTCAGCGTATTGTGCGTGCGGCAAGCCAGCTAAGAGTGATTTCCGCCACGGATGAAGAGTTAGCTGCCCATGAAGCGCGCCTCGATTTGGTGCAGAAGAAAGGCGGCAGCTGCCTCTGGCGTGCCTGAGCAGCGTTCAGATGCGTTAAAAAGCAGCGCGTGGGCGATTTTTGCAGCAAACGGTTCAAAACCTGAGAAAAAGCGTTGACGCTGGATCGAGGAATACGTAATATTCGCCTCGTTCCCAAGGGAACAGTGGAGCGGTAGTTCAGTCGGTTAGAATACCTGCCTGTCACGCAGGGGGTCGCGGGTTCGAGTCCCGTCCGTTCCGCCACTATTCGAGGCCATGCTATTCAGTAGCATGGCCTTTTTCGTATCTGTGTTTTCTGGTATGCCTGTCCAGTATGCCGTTCCCGCCCGGCAAAGTGCAAAGCGATGCCCTGAAGCAACCCTGGACCGTTGTGATGCCAGCCCTGTGCCTTAGCTATCGGTTGATTTGCTGACTGATTGCCATGCGTCAATATCGGCGCTCATCTGCCGGAGTTTATCCCTGACGAAGGTCACAGCGTCGCTGCCTAAAAGCAGGGAGGTCGGCGGCGTCGGAGAATCCACGAGCTGTAAAATCGCCCAGGCAGCCTTCTGCGGATCGCCTGCCTGGTGGCCGCTGCGCTGTATTCGCGTATCGCGAATGGGGCCAAAACTCTCATCGTAATCGCTGATGCTGCGCGGAGAGCGCACCATTGAGCGCCCGGCCCAGTCGGTTCGAAAGGAGCCCGGCTGAATGGCAGTCACTGCGATATTAAACGGCTTTAGCTCCTTAGACAGGGTCTCAGAAATCCCTTGCAGGGCGAACTTGCTGCCGCAGTAGTAGCTGATACCGGGCATGGTGATAAAGCCGCCCATTGAGGTGATGTTCAGAATATGCCCTGCGCGGCGCGAGCGGAACCAGGGCAGAAAGGCCTTAATCGTTGCCACGGCTCCAAATACGTTGACGTTAAACTGTGCCAGAATCTCGCTCATGGGTGACTCTTCCATGATCCCTTCGTGGCCGTAGCCGGCGTTATTGACCAGCACGTCGACCGCGCCGACCTCATGTTCCACGGCATCCACCATGGCGGGAATAGCGTCGAAGTCGGTGACGTCGAGGATGCGGCCCACGCAGCGCCCGGGAGCCAGGGCTTCAAATTCAGTCCGCGCCCGTTCGTTTCTTACCGTTCCCACGACCCGATGCCCT
Source organism: Scandinavium sp. UTDF21-P1B (assembly GCF_040750395.1). Taxonomy (NCBI): domain Bacteria; kingdom Pseudomonadati; phylum Pseudomonadota; class Gammaproteobacteria; order Enterobacterales; family Enterobacteriaceae; genus Scandinavium; species Scandinavium sp. UTDF21-P1B. The sequence continues at coordinate 33,045 of NZ_JBFLVD010000039.1, read as the reverse complement.
GCCTTGAGCGCCTCTTCCGCCAGCGCGCGCCCTAAGCCGCTGCTGACGCCGGTGATAAAAAAGAGTTTTGCTGTATTCATCGATTGTTCCTCCGTTTGCCAGAGGGGAAAGGATACGGCGGGGGGAGGGGAAGCGTAAGATCCGATTCTCTCTGATGTTTGCCTGTTTCTATGAACGCTCTGGACGCCGTCAATACCGGATGTCAGACTTGAGGAACTCGCCACCTCACTGTCGCAGGCTATATGACCGATGACGCATCACCCATCACCCGCGAGATGGTCAGGCTTCTTGAGCGCCTGACCCCGCATGAGGGCTATACGCTTACCGCTTTACCGGACGTGCGCTTTCTGCGCTCTAACCGACCACTGCTGCGCACCCCGGTGCTGTACGAGCCGGGGATCGTGATTGTGGTGCAGGGAAGGAAGCGGGGCTTTCTGGGAGAGGATGTCTATTTGTATGACGCCCGGCATTATCTGATGGTTTCCCTGCCGGTGCCGTTTACCATGGAAACGGATGCCAGCGCCGATGAGCCGATGCTGGCCATTTACATCCGGCTTGATTTCAACCTGGCCGCGGAGCTGATGCTGGATCTGGATGAGCGCGGTATGGCCGCTGCCGCCGCACCGCCGAGAAGCATGATGTCGAGCCCGATGGATGAGGCCCTCAGCCGTTCGGTTTTGCGTTTTCTGGAGATCATGTCCGATCCGCTTGATGCCGACATTCTGGGCCACTCCCTGCTGCGGGAGCTGTACTATCGTGTGCTGACCGGCGAGCAGGGACAGACGCTTCGCAGCGCGCTTAACCTGCGGGGCCAGTTTGGCAAAGTGGCAAAAGCGCTGCGCAAGCTGCACGCGGAGTATGATTCAAACCTGGATGTTCCGGCATTGGCGAAGGAAGCCCGGATGAGCGTACCGACGTTCCACAGCCATTTCCGGGCCGTCACCAACACTTCGCCGATCCAGTATCTGAAGTCGACACGCCTGCACCAGGCCCGGCTGCTGATGCTACGCAACGATCTTACGGCCTCTGCGGCCAGCGCCCGGGTGGGCTATGAAAGCGTGTCTCAGTTCAGCCGTGAGTTCAAACGGCTGTTCGGACTGAGTCCGGTACGTGAGGTGGAGCGTATGAGACGCACCTTTTCCGTTCCCGCACCGGTTACGCCCTCAGAGTACGTTTCCTCACACTAAGCGCGGCGTATCCCGGGATGATTATCGTGCGTGCCTTCAGGGGCGGAGGAAGTCCCTGAGGGCCGCTGTTCCCGGTTCTGTACGATTTTACCAATCTCCGCCGTATGCCGCTCTCCCCACTGGCACAGCGGTGCCAGCGCGCTGGCCAGCGACTGGCCGAAGTGAGTCAGCGAATACTCCACCCGGGGTGGGATCTCGCCATAGTCGGTACGCTCGACGACGCCGTCCAGCTGCAGCTCCTTAAGCTGTTGAATCAGCACTTTATCGGTCACTTTGCCGACCGCGCGCCTCAGCTCACCGTAGCGGTGAACGTTGTGGGCGAGGTGGAAAAGTACCAGGGGTTTCCACTTGCCCCCCAGCACAATTAAAGCGGCCTCAAGACCGCAGCTAAACTCTTTATTTAACATGCTCGCCGCTCTTTACATGGTACTTACCAAAAGGTGCATACTATACTAAATGACTAACGCTATCTATGCTATGGCCTCCACCACTGAGGAGGTCGATATGAGTAAGTTAGCGGGAAAAGTCGCGGTGATTACCGGCGGCAACAGCGGAATTGGTCTGGCAACGGCGAAGCGTTTTGCGCTGGAGGGGGCGCAGGTGGTTATCACCGGGCGCAGGCAACAGGCGCTGGATGAGGCGAAGGAACTCATCGGGCACGACGTGATGGCTATTCAGGGCGATATTGCCAACCTTGCCGATCTGGAACGCATTTTTTCTCAGATCGGCGCCGTAAAAGGGAAAATTGATATCCTCGTTGCTAATGCCGGGCTGGGTGAGGTTCAGCCGCTCGGGGAGATCACTGAGGCATCCTACGAAAAGACCTTTGGCGTGAACGTTAAGGGGACGCTTTTTACCGTACAGAAAGCGCTTCCGTTGATGTCGTCAGGAGGATCGATTGTCCTCACCGGCTCAACGACCGGCTCGATGGGTACGCAGGCCTTCAGCGTCTACAGCGCCTCTAAAGCGGCAATTCGCAACTTTGCCAGAAGCTGGGCCCTGGATCTGCGAGGCACGGGGATTCGCGTCAACGTCCTGTCTCCCGGCTCAACCATCACCCCCGGTCTGCTTAACGTAGCGGAAAGCACCGGGCAAAAGGAGGCAATGCTGGCAGATTTTGCCCAGCAAACGCCGCTCGGCAGAATTGGCGATGCGGATGAGATCGCTGCCGCCGCGCTGTTCCTCGCCTCCGACGACAGCAGCTTTATGACCGGCAGCGAACTGTTCGCTGACGGCGGGCTGGCCCAGGTGTGATAGTCAGGCCACAGCCGCTTCTTCGGCTGTGGCCTGAGCATCAGGTTGAAGTGGAAAATGCCCCGCTGCCCTCAAAACTGATAAACCCGCGTTTCCCAGTGATGCAGCCGGTAAGGCTCGTCAATCTGTGCAGCGTTCCCCAGCACACACTTCGCACCTTCAAGGCTGAGCTCGCTCTGCGGCCAGTGTGCAGATTTGGACGACAAATTACACAGCACCAGAAACGTCTCGTTGCCCAGCTCACGGGTATAAGCATAGATCTGCGGGTGATCCGCCAGCGCCAGCTGATAGCGGCCATAGATTAGCGTGCGCTCTTTTTTACGCAGGGCGATCAGGGCCCGATAAAAATTGAGCACCGAATCGGGATCCTGCTGCTGAGCGGCGACGTTAATGATGACGTGGTTGGCATTGACCTGAAACCAGGGCTTAACCTCACTGAAACCGGCATAGGTCGAGTGATCCCACTGCATAGGCGTGCGCGAATTGTCGCGCCCGGTGTGGGTGAGGAAAGCAATGATTTCCTCTTCGCTTTTGCCCTGCGCCGCCATATCCCGCCACATGTTTTTCGCTGAGACATCATCGAAGTCGGCCAGGTTATTAAAGTGGGTGTTGGTCATGCCGATTTCCTGACCCTGATAGATAAACGGCGTGCCCTGCATCAGAAAATAAAGCACCGCGAGACAAGTCGCACTTTCCCGCCAGTAGTGCTGGGTATCGCCCCAGCGTGAGGTGATTCGGGTTAAATCGTGGTTTTCGACGTACAGCGCATTCCAGCCTTTGCCCTCCAGCGCCTCCTGCCAGGCGGTGAAGATTTTTTTCAGCTGAGCGGGAGAGGGGCGGATCCCGGCTTCGGTTTCCCACAGCCGTACGTGCTCGAACTGGAACACCATATTCAGACGATTGCGATGCTCGCCGACCCACTCCTCGGCGTGAGCGGAATCCAGGCCGTTTACCTCGCCAACGGTGACGATATCGTAGTGCTGAAAGACGTTGCGGCTCATGTCGTCGACGTAGTCCAGCAGCCCGTCGTAGTTGAGGTGGCTTTTCATTGACGGCACATAGCGCAGATTATCAGGGTTGGGCACATCGGCAAGCGTCGGCTCTTTTTTCATATGGCAGATGGCGTCGATGCGAAAGCCGTCGATGCCTTTGTCCAGCCACCAGCGCATCATCTCGTAAACCGCGCTGCGTACTTCCTGATTCTCCCAGTTCAGATCCGGCTGACGACGGGTAAACAGGTGCAGGTAATACTGTTCAGTGTGCGGATCAAACTCCCACGCTGAGCCTTTGAAAATGCCTTCCCAGTTGTTCGGCTCCGCGCCATTTTTCCCGTCGCGCCAGGTGTACCAGTCGCGTTTCGGATTGTCTCTTGAAGAGCGGGATTCCAGGAACCATGGATGCTCGTCGGAGGTATGGTTGACGACCAGATCGATAATCAGCCGCATCCCGCGGGCGTGAACTTCGGCCAGCAGGCGGTCGAAATCGGCCATTGTGCCGAACTCCGCCATGATCTGCTGATAGTCGCTGATGTCGTAGCCGTTGTCGTCGTTAGGCGATTTGTACATCGGGCAGATCCAGATCAGATCGATGCCCAGATCCTTCAGGTAGTCGAGTTTATCGGTGATGCCGTTGAGATCGCCAATGCCGTCGCCATTGCTGTCCTTAAAACTGCGCGGATAAATCTGGTAGGCCACGGCCTCTTTCCACCAGGTTGCCATCGTTATCTCCCGATCAGTATTGCGAAGGATTCATAAGGTTGGAGCTCGATGCTCGAGCCAAGCAGTTCGCGTGGGGCGTAATGGCTAATCACGCATTCGCCGTGCCAGCCGTGCATCTCTTCTGGCAGCTTCAGCATCACGCGTTTGCGGCTGAAGTTGTTTATCACCAGCAGCGTGTCGCTGCCGAGGGTTCTGAGCCACGCGAAAACCTGCGGGTGGCTGGCAAAGATCTGCTGAAAGTCGCCGTACACCAGAACAGGGTGCTGTTTACGCAGCGCCACCAGCTTCTGGTAATGCCAGAAAACAGAATCCGGATTCGCCAGCGCGGCGGCGACGTTGACTTCCCTGTAGTTGGGGTTCACGGCAATCCATGGTGTACCGCTGGTGAAACCAGCATTTGGGCTTGCGTCCCAGTGCATTGGCGTGCGGGCGTTGTCGCGCCCGTTGGCGTGGATGCCGAGCATCATCTCTTCATGGCTGACGCCTGCCTCCACCCGTTCGCGGTAGAGGTTCAGGGTTTCGATATCACGGTAGTCATGGATGGATTTGAAGCGCACGTTGGTCATGCCGATCTCTTCGCCCTGATAGATATAAGGCGTCCCCTTCAGGCAGTGCAGGGCGGTGGCGAGCATTTTGGCAGAGGCTTCGCGATACTCTCCCTCGTCGCCGAATTTGGACACCGCTCGTGGCAGATCGTGGTTGCTCCAGAACAGCGAGTTCCAGCCTTCGTGCGCCAGCGCCGTTTGCCATTTATCGATCACGGCTTTGAAACCCGACAGCTCAAACGGCCTGCTGCGCCACTTTCCGGCGTGCTCGTCCCAGAACTGCTTGATGTGGTCAAACTGGAACACCATCGACAGCTCATCGCGATCTTCAGCGCTGTAGAGCAGCGCATCCTCCGGCGAGGCGCTCCAGGCTTCACCGACCGTGACGTAATCACCTTTGCCGAAGGTGGCCCGGTTCATCTGGCGAATCAGCGCGTGCAGGTTTTTGCCGTTGGCCATGATTTGCTTATCGACCTCTTTGCCAATCAGGTCGATAACGTCCATGCGAAAGCCGCCAATACCGCGGGCGAGCCAGCGATTCATCATGGCGTGGACTTCTTCGTGTACGCGCGGGTTATCCCAGTTGAGATCGGGCTGGCGCTTTGAAAACTGATGCAGATAGTATTCACCGCTCGCCTCGTCGAACGCCCAGCCGCTGCCGCCAAAATAAGAACGAAAGCCATTCGGCGGCCCGCCGTCCGCTGCCGGTTTGCGCCAGATGTAGAAGTCACGGTATTGGCTATCGGGGGATTTTAGCGCTTCGAGAAACCACGGATGCTCGTCGGAGGTGTGGTTGACCACCAGATCCATCAGGATGTGGATATCGCGCCGTTTCGCCTGTTCGATAAGTTCGTCCATTCGGGCAAGGGTACCGAACTCGGCGGCGATATCTTCGTAGTCGGAGATGTCGTAGCCGTTATCGTCCATCGGCGAGCGATACACCGGCGAGAGCCAGATCAGGTTAATACCTAGCTGGTGGAGGTAATCGAGCTTACTAATGATGCCGCCGAGATCGCCGATCCCATCGCCGTTGCTGTCCATAAAGCTGCGCGGATAGATCTGGTACACCACGGCGCTGTGCCACCATTTTTGCTCCATTGCTTTCTCCTTTGAATGTCGGGTGGCGCTGCGCTTACCCGACCTACAAAACCCTTGCAGGGGGGATAAGCGTAGAGACATCCACCACTAAAGCCTTTGAAATGCCAGTCCCGCATCATCGAACAAATAGCAGCGCTCCGGCGGCAGGCGCAGGCCGAGGCGCTGATCGGGCGCGATTTCCAGCCGCGACGTCAGGCGCGTCACCAGAGGTTCGCTGCCATAGCCTCCGTTGACGTAGAGCAGCGTTTCGTTGCCCATCTGCTCGACAAACAGCACTTCGCCCTCCACATCCGCCACGGGCAGGTCAATCAGCTGAACGTGCTCCGGGCGGATGCCAAGCCATACGCGATCGCCAACTTTTCCCCTCAGCGTATCTATTGGCAGCACCATGCGCTGGCGGTTCTCCAGATCCACCCCCGTTTCGCTTTCGCTCGTTGCGGTGAGCGTGCCAGCAATCAGGTTCATCTTCGGTGAGCCAATAAACTGCGCAACGAACAGGTTGGCGGGGCGATCGTAGAGCTCAAGCGGAGAGCCGACCTGCTCTATATGGCCCTGATTCAGCACCACAATCCGGTCAGCAAGCGTCATCGCCTCCACCTGATCATGGGTGACGTACAGAATGGTGGCGTTAATACGCTTGTGCAGCGCGGCGATCTCCATGCGCATCTGTACGCGCAGTGAAGCATCAAGGTTTGAGAGCGGCTCGTCGAACAGAAACAGGCTGGGTTCGCGCACTATCGCCCGGCCAATCGCCACGCGCTGACGCTGGCCGCCGGAAAGATCTTTCGGCCGCCTGTCGAGCAGGTTTTCAAGTTGCAAAATGCGCGCACTGTTCCTGACTTTTTCATCGATCTCCTTGGCCGGGCGCTTTGCCATTTCAAGAGCAAACGCCATGTTCTGGTAAACCGTCATGTGCGGGTAGAGCGCGTAAGATTGAAACACCATCCCGATGCCGCGCTCGGAGGGGGAGTCATCGTTCACGCAAACGCCGTCGATGCGCATTTCGCCTTCGCTTATCTCTTCAAGCCCCGCCACCATCCGCAGCAGCGTCGATTTGCCGCAGCCCGAAGGGCCGACCACAACCACGAATTCGCCATCGCTGACGGTCAAATCCAGCGGCTTGATCACCTCCGAAGAGGAGCCGTAACGCTTGCTGATCTTGTCGAGTACCAGTTGCCCCATCGTTACCCCTTAATTGCTCCGCTGGTGAGCCCGCTGACGATACGTTTCTGAAAGATCAGCACCAGGATGATGATCGGCAGCGTCACCACCACCGATGCCGCCATAATGCTGCCCCATGGCAGCTCGAAGGTGGAGGCACCGCTGAACATGCTGATGGCTACCGGCACCGTGCGTTTGTCTCCGGAGATGATGAACGTCAGCGCGAACATAAATTCGTTCCACGCGCCGATAAACGCCAGCAGGCCCGTGGTGACCAGCGCCGGGGCGAGGATCGGCGCAAAGACGCGGCGGATAATGGTCCAGGTGCCTGCGCCATCGACAATGGCCGCTTCTTCGAGTTCGACCGGGATCGACTTCATAAAGGTGGTCAATACCCAGACGGTAAACGGCAGCGAAAACGTGGTGTAGGAGAGAACGAGCGCGCCAAGTGAGTCATACAGCCCCAGAAAGCGCACCAGTTCGAACATGCCGGTCAGCACCGCCACCTGCGGGAACATCGATACGCACAAAATGGTGAACAGCAGAAAGCGCCTGCCGCGAAATGGCACGCGGGCCAGCGCAAACGAGGCGGTGACGGAGACCAGCAGGCAGATGCCAACGGTGATGGTCGCTACCAGCACCGAGTTCAGCAGGCTGCGGGCGATACCGTTATCCACCAGCGCGACCACATAGTTGTGCCAGTGCCAGCCGCTCGGCAGATAGGCCGGTAAAAACAGCTCCTGTCCGGTGCGCAGCGAGGTCAGGATTGCGTAGTAAAACGGGAAAACGCAGAACAGCACGGCAAGCGTCGCGCCTGCGTAAATCGTGAGGTTTTTGCCAAAGCGTCGCTGGGTGCGCGTGGTTTTCATGGCCGCTTCTCCTTGTCGTTAAGCTTTGAGACGCGGATAAAACAGGCGGCAATGCCCGCCACCATCATAAAGACCAGCACCGACGCCGCGGAGCCCGCGCCCATATCCTGATAGGAGATGATCTGCTCGCGGGCGTAGCCGGAAACGGACATGGTGGCTTCGCTGTTGGAGGTCAGGACGAAAATCAGATCGAAAATGCGCATGGCGTCCATCACCCGGAAAATGACCGCCACGACCATGGCAGGCAGGATCAGCGGCAGCGTGATGCGCTTAAAGCGCTGCCAGGCGCTTGCGCCGTCCACGCGTGCGGCTTCGTAGAGATCGCCCGGGATCAGCTGTAGAGCCGCCAGGAGCATCAGCGCCATAAACGGCGTGGTTTTCCAGACGTCGGCGATCACCACGGCCCACATCGACAGCGACGGTTCCGCAATCCACGCCAGATGCGCCTGATAGCCGAAGATCTTCGCCAGCAGATCGTTCACTACGCCGTACTGATCGTGGAACATCCAGCCCCACATTTTGGCGCTGACGATGGTCGGAATAGCCCACGGCACCAGGATGGCGGTGCGCACCAGCCCCTGGCCGCGAAACTTCTCGTTCATCAGCAGCGCGAGCAGCATGCCGAGCAGCACTTCCAGACAGACGGAAACCACCGTGAACCACAGCGTGTTGCCTACAGCCTGCCACCAAAGCGGATCAGCCAGCACGCCGCTGATGTCGCCGTCATGGTTGAGGTAATAGTTAGCCAGCCCCACCATCTGATACTCGCCCGGGTTGTCGAGCATCGCGTTGGTGAAGCTGAAAAAGAAGGTGCGAGCCAGCGGCCATCCTGCCGCCAGCGCCAGTAATAAAAGGGCGGGCGCCACCAGTATCCATGCGATACGGCGGCGCCGCTGCTGATAGCCTGAGTGCGCCAATTAATGCCAGTCCTTGCCTTTCACGCGCTCCAGGCGCTTTTGCAGATCCGCCACCGCAGTTTTGCCGTCGCTGCCGCCGTTCAGCACCTTAAAGGTGACGTTGAAGATGGCGTTGGAGACGCGCGGGTACTGACTCCTGGTCGCAGTTGCCGGGCGCGGGACCGCATTGGCGAAGATCTCTTTGAACATCGTCAGGTGCGGCGCGCTTTCCATCACGGCTTTGTCTTCATACAGCGCTGAACGCGTCGGGGCAAAACCGAGATACTTCAGCTGCATTTTCTGCGAGTCGGCATCGGTGAGGATTTTCAGCAGCGCAATAGCCGCGTCTTTGTTTTTGGTGTTGGCGTTGATTGACCACTGCCAGCCGCCCAGCGCGTTGGCGGATTTGCCGTCCGGCCCGGCAGGCAGAGGGGCTACGCCCACTTTGCCTTTCAGCGGGCTATCCGCCCCTTGTGATAACAGGTAGGCGTATGGCCAGTTGCGCATAAAGAGCGCGTCACCGTTCTGGAATACGGCCCGTGACTCTTCTTCTTTATAGCCGAGTGCGCCTTTTGGCGTGATTTTGCCAATCCAGCCTGCGACCATGTCCAGCGCCGCCGCGGCCTTTGGATTGTTAACGGTCACGTTCCCTTTTTCGTCGATAAAGGTGCCGCCACCGTAGGAATCAATCCACTCCAGCGCGTTACAGGTCAGGCCTTCGTAGGATTTGCCCTGGAAGATCATCCCCCAGAAGTTGTTGTGCCCGGCCTTGCGCTCTTCGGCCTGAATTTTGGTGGCAATGCGGGTCAGCTCATCCCAGGTTTTTGGCGGCTGCTCGTTGTATTTTTCCAGCAGGTCTTTGCGGTAATAGAGCACGCCAGTGTCCAGATAGGCGGGGATAGCTTTGACCTTGCCGTTTACGGTGTCATTGGCCCACGGGCCCGGGAAGAAATCGCCCTTCATGTCGCTGACTGCGTCGGTCAGATCCAGAGTTTGCTTATCGAGCAGCCCGACCCAGATGGTGTCTGACTGGAACAGATCCACCGCTTTTTCATCTTTAGCGGCGAACAGCTGCTGGAGCAGGGCGAGCTTCTCGTCGGAGGCCGCCGGGAATTCAATAAACTCCAGCTTGTTGTGGGTTTGCTTTTCAAAACGGTCTTTGACGTAGCTGCAGTATTCCTTACCGCCGGGAGAGATAGGGCATTCCATACGCAGGGTGTCGGCCAGCGCCGCGTTTGCGACACCTGCCAGCGCTAAGGTCATCATACTTAACGTCAGTTTTTTCATTATGTCCTCGACTGTTCAGACGTAACCAGAGGTGGCGTATATAGAAAACGCCATCTCAAAAGCTAGTTAACAACGAGGCCAGGCAGCAAGTTAGCTGCCTAATCTTTGTGCTAAATCCGGATCTACCGCACGAACAGGATTTTTTTTCAGCGCTTCGCAGAAAGAAGCGCTAAGAGGGAAGTCAGTCGAGGGTGAAGGTGTCGGCATCCTGCCAGGCCGGGAATTTTTCGCGGTATTCCTTCAGCGCAGTTAGCGACAGCTCGGCGTGAATCAGCGTGGCCTGATGCGGCTCGGCTGTGGCGACGATCTCGCCCTGGGGATTAATCACCCGGCTGTCGCCGCGATAGTGATGCCCGTTGCCGTCGGTGCCGACGCGGTTGCAGCCAACCACGTACGCCTGGTTTTCAATGGCGCGTGCGGTGAGGAGCGCCTGCCAGTGCAGAGAACGCGGCGCGGGCCAGTTGGCGACGTACAGGATCAGATCGTAATCGTTGTGGTTACGTGACCATACGGGGAAGCGCAGGTCGTAGCACACCAGCGGCAAAATCCGCCAGCCGCGCCACTCAAACACCACGCGCTCGTCGCCAGCCTGATAGTGATGATGCTCATCGGCCATGCGGAACAGATGACGTTTGTCGTAGTGATGAATGGTGCCGTTGGGCTCAACCAGTAAAAAACGGTTAACCGGGCCGCGTTCGGTTTGCAGGGCAGCGCTTCCGGCAATCAGTGCATCGGCCCGCTGAGCTTTATCCTGCATCCAGGCAATGACGTCCGCCTCAGGTAGCGACTGAACGGCGGCCTCCATGGCAAAACCGGTGGTGAACATCTCCGGCAGGACAATCACGTCCCGCCCGCTGACGGCTTCCAGCTGACGATCGAAGTGGCGCAGGTTGGCGGGGCCATCCATCCACACCAGGGGCTGTTGCAGGACGGTTACTTTCAGGTTAGGCACGGTCTAAAACTCCCGATGTCAGGCTCACGATTCAGGCTTCTACCTTATCAGGGCAGGGCGAGAGTGCGTAACATTTCAATAAAAAAAGCGGAGAATTTCTCCGCTTTGAGTATGAACACGTGATGTGATTTTCATGGGCCGAATCGTTGTCCGGCCCTGTTGTTATGCTTTGTTATGCGGCTTCAATCTTGCGCACTTTTTCCGGGAGCTTTACCGGTTTGGTGGCCAGTGCGTCAGGTTCGAAGTCGTCCACGTTGATGCTGCGCAGGCGGCTCTCTTCGGCTTTCGTCAGAACGGCAGCTTCTTCCTGATCAATCAGCCCTTTCGCCAGCGCGTTGCGGGCCAGCTCATCAAGGCGGGTGAACGGCAGGTTTTTGCCAATCTCTTTGCAGATCCGCTGGTGGATAGGATCGGCAGCCATCACGTCAATCAGTGCTGATTCCAGCAGACCCACCGGGTTGTGCTCGCTCGGCGTCAGGTACTGACCGCGACCGATGCGCGAACGGGTGGCGCTTGGTACCTGCAGGATTTTCGCCACGGCGTGATCCAGTTTGTCAGAAGGTGCGGCGTAGTGGCGGCCCGTCGGGAAGATGACAAAGCGCATCACGCCTGCCACGAACCCGTTCGGGAAGTTGCGCAGCAGGTCATCAATGGCCTGTTCTGCCTGATGCAGGGCATCCTGAACACCCCAGTGAACCAGCGGTAGATCCGCTTCGTTCCGGCCTTCATCGTCATAGCGTTTCAGCACGGCAGAGGCCAGATAGAGCTGGCTCAGCACGTCGCCCAGGCGGGCTGAGATGCGCTCGCGACGCTTCAGGCTGCCGCCAAGTACCGCCATCGACACGTCTGACAGCAGCGCCAGGTTCGCGCTCAGGCGGTTCAGGTGTTGATAGTAACGACGAGTGGCATCGTGGGTTGGCGTGCTGCTGGTCAGGCCGCGAGTCAGGCCGAGCCAGAAGCTGCGCACTTTGTTGCTGCCCACGTGACCGATATGCTTAAACAGCAGCTGGTCGAACGCGTCCAGGTCTTTATTCTGCGCGGCGGCCATCTCTTCGAGCACGTACGGATGGCAGCGGATGGCGCCCTGGCCGAAGATCATCATGCTGCGGGTCAGGATGTTGGCACCTTCCACAGTGATGGCAATTGGTGCGCCCTGATAAGCACGGGCGAGGAAGTTGCCTTCGCCGAGCATAATGCCTTTCCCGCCGGTGATGTCCATCGCATCAATGATTGACTGCTGGCCGCGGTGGGTACAGTGGTATTTCACGATTGCCGACAGCACCGCCGGTTTTTCGCCGAGCATAATGCCGTAGGTAATCAGGGATGCAGCAGCATCCATCACGTAGGCGTTGCCGGCGATACGCGCGAGCGGCTCTTCAATCCCTTCCATCTTGCCGATGGAGATTTTGAACTGACGGCGAATGTGGGCATATGCACCCGTCGCCATCGCCACGGATTTCACGCCGCCCGTAGAGTTAGACGGCAGGGTAATGCCGCGGCCCACAGAGAGGCATTCCACCAGCATGCGCCAGCCCTGACCGGCCATTTTTGGCCCGCCGATGATGAAGTCGATCGGCACGAAGATATCCTGACCGCGGGTTGGACCGTTCTGGAACGGTACGTTCAGCGGGAAGTGACGACGGCCAATTTCCACGCCCGGCGTGCCGGTTGGGATCAGCGCACAGGTGATGCCTAAATCCTCTTCACCGCCGAGCAGTTTGTCCGGGTCAGAAAGTTTGAATGCCAGGCCCAGCACGGTGGCGATAGGGGCCAGCGTGATGTAGCGCTTGTTCCAGGTCAGGCGCATGCCCAGAACCTGTTCGCCCTGCCATTCACCCATGCAAACCACGCCGGTATCCGGAATAGCGCCCGCATCGGAACCCGCTTCAGGGCTGGTCAGCGCGAAGCATGGAATTTCCTGACCGCGTGCCAGACGCGGCAGATAATGATTTTTCTGCTCGTCGGTGCCGTAATGCTGCAGCAGCTCGCCCGGGCCTAAGGAGTTCGGTACACCGACGGTGATCGCCAGGATCCCGGAGACGCCGGAGAGTTTTTGCAGCACGCGGGACTGTGCGTAAGCGGAGAATTCCAGGCCGCCGTACTCTTTCTTGATGATCATCGCGAAGAAGCGATGTTCTTTCAGATACGCCCACAGTTCCGGCGGCAGATCGGCCATTTCGTGGGTGATTTCAAAGTCGTTTGCCATGCGGCACGCTTCTTCTACCGGCCCGTCGATAAAGGCCTGCTCTTCCGGCGTCAGGTGCGGCTGAGGATAGTTGTGCAGCTTTTTCCAGTCCGGATTGCCCTGGAACAGATCGCCTTCCCACCAGGTGGTGCCCGCTTCAATTGCTTCTTTTTCGGTGCGGGACATCGGCGGCATAACTTTGCTGAAGGTGCGGAACACCGGCGCGGAAATCATCGATTTACGCATTGGCGTCAGGTTGAACGGCAGCAGGATAATGGCCAGCGGCACCAGCAGCCAGATATTCCATAGCCCGACAGCGCCCAGCGCACCGGTCCAGACCAGCAGAACAAGGCTGCTCAGCAGCAGGTTAACCCGATGATAGAACAGCACCCCGAGTAACACGATGGTTGCAACAATACTCAAAATCATCATAAAGAAATGCTCCCTTGCTTGTAGGAGGTCTGACCACTTGTGATGATATGGTTGTAGTGGATGTTATTTCTTTTATCAATGTGTTTACAAAATAATTACAACCCAGCTCACACTGTTGCCGTATTCGGGGGCACGGAAAATCAAAAGCGGGGTGGATTACGCAGGGGAGTGCTTCTCGCGTCAGCCGCTATCCGTTACACTGCTGAGGTTAATAATCAAAGCGGAAGGACACTCCTCATGTACCAGGATCTGATTCGTAATGAACTGAACGAAGCCGCAGAAACGCTGGCTAATTTCCTCGCCGATGAAGCGAACATTCACGCTATCCAGCGCGCCGCAGTACTGCTGGCGGACAGCTTTAAGGCTGGCGGGAAAGTCCTTTCCTGCGGCAACGGCGGCTCACATTGCGATGCCATGCACTTTGCCGAAGAGCTGACTGGACGCTACCGCGAAAACCGTCCTGGCTACCCGGCGATCGCGATTTCCGACGTCAGCCATCTCTCTTGCGTGAGCAACGACTTCGGTTACGAATACGTCTTCTCCCGTTACGTGGAATCCGTTGGCCGTACCGGCGACGTGCTGTTTGGTATCTCCACCTCCGGTAATTCCGGCAACGTTATTAAAGCGATTGAAGCGGCGCGCGCGCAGGGCATGAAGGTGATCACCCTGACAGGTAAAGACGGCGGGAAAATGGCGGGTTCCGCGGACGTTGAAATTCGCGTGCCGCACTTTGGCTACGCCGATCGCATTCAGGAAATCCATATTAAGGTTATCCATATCCTGATTATGCTGATCGAAAAAGAGATGGTTAAGGCCTGATGATGTTGTGCCGGGCGGCACTGCGTTTGCCCGGCCAGCAACTCAGCCCACAGGCCGGGTAAGCAACGCGCCACCCGGCGCTGCCTGAAAGCGCTAAGAGGTGATTTATGTGCGAACTGCTCGGGATGAGCGCCAATGTGCCAACCGATATCTGCTTCAGCTTTACCGGGCTGGTACAGCGCGGTGGCGGCACCGGGCCGCATAAAGATGGCTGGGGAATTACCTTCTATGAGGGTAAAGGCTGCCGCACGTTTAAGGATCCGCAACCGAGCTTTCAGTCGCCGATTGCCCGGTTGGTGCAGGACTATCCGATCAAATCCTGCTCCGTCATTGCCCATATTCGCCAGGCGAACCGCGGCGAAGTGGCGCTGGAGAATACCCATCCCTTTACCCGCGAGCTTTGGGGCCGCAACTGGACCTACGCCCACAACGGGCAGCTGACGGGGTATAAATCGCTGGAAACCGGTCAGTTCCGCCCGGTAGGCGAAACCGACAGCGAAAAGGCCTTCTGCTGGCTGCTGCACAAACTCACTACACGCTACCCACGTACGCCGGGCAACATGAACGCGGTATTCAAATATATTGCGACGCTTGCGGGTGAGCTGCGCGAAAAGGGCGTGTTCAATATGCTGTTGTCGGATGGGCGCTACGTAATGGCGTTTTGCTCGACCAATCTGTACTGGATCACGCGTCGTGCGCCGTTTGGGGTGGCAACGCTGCTGGATCAGGATGTGGAAATTGATTTTCAGCGGGAAACCACACCGAACGATGTGGTCACCGTGATTGCCACACAGCCGTTAACCGGCAATGAAACCTGGCACAAGATTATGCCAGGCGAGTGGGCGTTATTTTGCCTGGGGGAGCGTGTAGTTTGACACGAGCTGCGAGCGCACCTCGTGGCTCAGCGGCTTGCTGACAACATAGCGTCCGTTGACGACGGAAACCGTTGGCGGCTTATGCGTCTGCTGGAAGTAGTCATATCCCGGCTTCAGCTGTGACCAGAAGTCTTTATAGTATGAATATTTGTGGCGTTCCATGTTGGCGTCGGTCATGCGGAACGGGTAAATGCTCACCTGCACGCTTGACTGACCAAACACCAGCGCGCCGGTCACGAACTGGAAAATCTCATCAATACCGGTATCGGTCATGGCGTAGCAGCCAATCGACACGCAGGCACCGTGGATCATCAGGTATTTCCCTTCATAGCCGTGTGCCTGATCGTAGGCATTTGGAAAGCCGATGTTGATGGCTTTATAGAAGCGGCTGTCGGGTTTGAGCTGACTGCGGGAGACGTTATAAAAGCCTTCCGGAGATTTGAAATCGCCCTGACGCTGTTTTGGCCCCAGCCCGCCGGAATAGTTGCAGATTTTGTAGCTGTCGAGCAGCTGGTACGTTTCGCCCATCTTCACGTAAAGATCAAGGGTGCGTTCTTCTTTGAAGATCTGGATATAAACCGGTGAGCCCATCAGCTGCTGCTTGTATTCTTTGCTGACTGGCGTGGTCGAGCTGGAGCTGCTCAGCAAACCGGCAAATGACATGCACGGGATCAACAGCATCGCAAGTAACAATGCGATTTTGCGCATACTACATGTTCCTTGATAAAACGGTGAAGAGAGGCCGGGAGGCCAAAATAAACCCGGAATCAGAATTGTCCTGAATTGGTGCGCTCACATTAGCATCACCAAAGTTTTTCGCAAGTCCGGACTGCGCGGTTTACAAATAAGTTTTACGTTATAAACCGTTTTTCTGCTCAAATCTGTCAGAACTTTGCGTATTTGCTCGCAAATACTGGCCTGCAAACCGCGTAAATGCTGCTTTCGAGCGACTCATCCTGTAAACTTCTTCGGTCTTACGATCAGGTTAAGAAAGGATGCTTTACTCTCATCGCACTGCCGCCAGCAGCGCCCTCTGGCCCTGGCTTTTCCTTTCTTATTTCTTCTTTCTACGCTGGGTTTTAGTGACAGTAACGACATGATTAAAATTACAAAAGGGTTGAATCTGCCTATCGCAGGCGTGCCTTCGCAGGAGACTGCCGAAAGCGTAAAGATCACACGCGTTGCCGTTCTGGGAGAAGAGTTTATCGGCATGCGCCCTTTAATGGCGGTGCAGGAAGGCGACCGTGTGCGTAAAGGGCAAGTGCTTTTTGAAGATAAAAAGACGCCCGGCGTATGTTTTACCGCTCCGGCAAGCGGTGTGGTCAGCGCCATTCACCGTGGCGAACGCCGCGTGCTGCAGGCCGTGGTCATTGATATCGACGGTGAAGACGCGATTGCGTTTCCACGCACGGAGGCCGCGGAACTCGTTCGGCTGGATCGCGAAGTGGTGCAGCAGCAACTGCTGGCGTCAGGTTTATGGACCAGCCTGCGCACGCGGCCTTTCAGCAAAATTCCGGTACCGGCAAGCGTGCCAGCGGCGATTTTTGTCACCGCTATCGATACCAACCCGCTGGCCGCCGATCCGCTGCCCATCATCTTTCAGCATCGCGAAGCCTTTAATGCGGGCTTAACGGCGTTGACGCGCCTGACGGACGGCAAAGTGCACGTCTGCCAGGCAAGCGGCGGCATACTGGGCGGGCATCCCGTCGGCCAGGTCACCTTCAATACCTTCACCGGGCCGCATCCGGCAGGCCTTCCGGGCACGCACATCCATTTTCTCGAACCGGTCAGCCTGACGAAGCAGGTCTGGCATCTGAATTATCAGGATGTTATCGCCATCGGCAAGCTGTTCGTGGAGGGCGAGCTGTGGACGGAGCGCGTTATCTCTCTTGCCGGGCCGCAGGTGAAAACGCCGCGCCTGGTGAAAACTCAGCTTGGCGCAAGCCTTGAACAGCTGACGGCAGGTGAACTTGCTGAGGGTGAAAACAGGGTTATTTCCGGATCGGTGCTGAGCGGGACGCGTGCGCTGGGGCCATATGCGTTCCTCGGCCGCTACCACCTGCAGGTGAGCGTAGTGAAAGAAGGGCGTGAGAAAGAGCTGTTTGGCTGGGTGATGCCCGGCAAAGACAAATTCTCTGTTACCCGTACCACGCTCGGCCATTTTCTCAAGCGCAAGCTGTTCAGCTTCTCCACGGACACTCACGGCGGCGAACGGGCGATGGTGCCCATTGGCAACTACGAGCGCGTGATGCCGCTGGATATTTTACCGACGCACCTGCTCCGCGATTTGCTGGCTGGCGATACCGACAGCGCGCAGGCGCTGGGCTGTCTCGAACTTGACGAAGAAGATCTGGCGCTTTGCACCTATGTTTGCCCGGCAAAATATGAATACGGCCCGGCGCTGCGTGAGGTCTTAACCCGCATTGAGCAGGAAGGATAAATGATGGGTTTGAAAAATCTGCTGGAAAAAATTGAGCCGCACTTTACTCAAGGTGGCAGGCTGGAGAAGTATTACCCGCTGTATGAAGCGGCGGCGACTATTTTCTACACGCCGGGTCAGGTGACCAGAGGGGCATCGCACGTTCGTGATGCCATCGATCTCAAACGCATGATGATCCTGGTATGGCTGGCGGTATTCCCGGCCATGTTCTGGGGTATGTACAACGTCGGGCTGCAAACCCTTCCGGCTTTGCACAAGCTTTACGGCGTGGAACAGCTGCAGCAGGTGATTGCCAGCCACTGGCACTACAGCGTGGCACAGTGGCTGGGCGTGAGCTTCGCGCCAGATGCGGGCTGGCTCAGCATGATGGGATTAGGCGCGGTCTTCTTCCTGCCCATTTATCTGACCGTATTCATCGTCGGCGGCTTCTGGGAAGTGCTGTTTGCCATCGTGCGCAAACATGAAATCAATGAAGGCTTCTTTGTCACCTCCATTTTGTTCGCGCTGATTGTGCCACCCACGCTGCCGCTGTGGCAGGCGGCGCTCGGCATCAGCTTTGGCGTAGTGATCGGCAAGGAGATTTTTGGCGGAACCGGACGTAATTTCCTCAACCCTGCACTGGCGGGGCGTGCGTTTCTGTTCTTCGCCTATCCAGCGCAAATCTCGGGCGATCTGGTGTGGACGGCAGCGGATGGCTTCTCAGGTGCAACGCCGCTTTCCCAATGGGCAAGCCACGGCGGAGAAGCGCTGGTGAACGTTACCACCGGGCAGCCCGTCACCTGGATGGATGCCTTCCTCGGTAACATTCCAGGTTCAATTGGTGAAGTCTCCACGCTGATGATTTTGCTCGGCGGCGCGCTCATTATTTTCGGTCGTATTGCTTCCTGGCGCATCGTCGCGGGCGTGATGCTCGGCATGATAGCGACAGCCACCCTGTTCAACTTTATCGGCTCCGCGACTAACCCAATGTTTGCCATGCCGTGGTACTGGCATCTGGTGCTCGGCGGGTTTGCCTTCGGCATGATGTTTATGGCGACGGATCCGGTTTCGGCATCCTTTACCGACAAAGGGAAATGGGCCTACGGTGCGCTGATTGGCGTGATGTGCGTGCTAATCCGCGTGGTTAACCCGGCGTATCCGGAAGGCATGATGCTGGCCATTCTGTTTGCCAACCTCTTTGCACCGCTGTTCGATTACCTGGTGGTGCAGGCCAACATCAAACGGAGGAAGTCGCGTGGCTGAAGTGAAAAGTAACGATAGCATCGGTAAAACGCTGCTGGTTGTGCTGGTGCTTTGCCTGGTTTGCTCCGTCATCGTGGCGGGCTCGGCGGTCGGTCTGAAGCCCCGTCAGCAGGAGCAGCGAGCGCTGGATAAGCAGCGCAATATTCTGGCTGCAGCCGGGCTGATGCAGCCGGAAATGACGCCGGGCGACGTCGCATCGGTTTTTGCCGGGCGTATTTCTCCGCGATTGTTGGATCTGAAAAGCGGTGCGCTGCTGGATAAAGATCCGGGCACTTTTAACCAGGGGCTGGCGCTTAAAGATCCTGCTCAGAGCATTCAGCTGGCGGCCGGCGACGATCCGGCTGGCATTAAGCGACGGAGCAACGTGGTGGAAATCTACCTCGTTAAAGATGCTCAGCAAAAGGTGCAGCAGGTGGTGCTGCCTGTTTACGGCAACGGCCTGTGGTCGATGATGTATGCCTTTGTGGCGCTGGATACAGACGGACGCACGGTGAAAGGCATCACTTACTACGATCAGGGTGAAACGCCGGGGCTCGGTGGGGAAGTGGAAAACCCGGCCTGGCGTAAGCAGTTTGTCGGTAAAAAAGTGCTGGATGACAACGGCATGCCTGCGCTGAAGGTCATGAAAGGCGCGGCGCGTCCGGGCGATGAGTATGCGGTGGACGGGCTGTCCGGCGCGACGCTGACCTCCAACGGCGTGCAGCACAGTTTTGATTTCTGGATGGGAGAGCAGGGTTTTGGGCCATTCCTCAAACAGATGCGTGAAGGAGGCCTGAACCATGGCTGAACTCGGTGAAATGAAAGAAGTAAAACGGGTGCTGGTGGGGCCGCTTATTGCCAATAACCCGATTGCGCTGCAGGTGCTGGGCGTCTGTTCGGCGCTGGCGGTAACGACCAGGCTGGAAACGGCCTTCGTGATGACCATTGCGGTCACGCTGGTGACGGCGTTTTCCAGCATGTTTATCTCGATGATCCGCCAGCACATTCCGAACAGCGTGCGCATTATCGTGCAGATGGCGATCATCGCCTCTCTGGTGATTGTGGTCGATCAGCTCTTACGTGCGTTCGCCTATGAAACGTCTAAACAGCTGTCGGTATTCGTTGGGCTCATCATCACCAACTGTATTGTGATGGGGCGCGCCGAAGCCTACGCCATGAAGTCGCCGCCGCTGGCGAGCTTTATGGACGGCATCGGTAACGGCCTGGGCTATGGTGCAATCCTGATGATTGTCGGGTTCCTGCGCGAGCTTATCGGCAGCGGAAAACTGTTTGGTATCACCGTGCTGCAAACCGTGCAGAACGGCGGCTGGTATCAGCCAAACGGCCTGTTCCTGCTCGCCCCGAGCGCGTTTTTCATCATTGGTTTGCTTATCTGGGCGCTGCGCAGCTGGAAGCCGGAACAGCAGGAGAAGGAGTAACTGACTATGGCTCATTACCTCAGTCTTTTTGTGCGCGCGGTGTTTGTGGAAAATATGGCGCTGGCCTTCTTCCTTGGCATGTGTACGTTCCTGGCGGTATCGAAGAAAGTCTCTACGGCATTTGGCCTGGGCGTGGCGGTCACCGTCGTGCTTGGGATCTCCGTGCCGGTCAACAACCTGATCTACAACCTGGTGCTGCGCGACGGTGCGCTGGTGGAAGGAGTGGATCTGAGCTTCCTCAATTTCATCACCTTTATCGGGGTGATCGCCGCTCTGGTGCAAATCCTTGAGATGATCCTCGATAAATACTTCCCGTCGCTCTACAACGCGCTCGGGATCTTCCTGCCGCTTATCGCCGTGAACTGCGCCATATTCGGCGGCGTGTCGTTTATGGTACAGCGCGACTACAGCTTCCCGGAATCCATCGTTTATGGCTTTGGCTCCGGTATCGGCTGGATGCTGGCGATTGTGGCGATGGCAGGCATTCGCGAAAAAATGAAGTACGCCAACGTGCCCGCAGGACTGCGCGGCTTAGGGATCACCTTTATCACCACCGGACTGATGGCGCTGGGCTTTATGTCATTCTCCGGCGTGCAGCTATAAGGGCGTAAGCGATGGAAATCATTCTCGGCGTAGTCATGTTTACGCTTATCGTGCTGGCGTTGTCGTTGTTGATTCTGGCGGCGCGCGCCAGGCTTGTGAACGCGGGCGACGTGGTCATTGAGATCAACAGCGAGGCGGACAAGCAGATTCGTACTCCGGCGGGCGATAAGCTGCTGAATACGCTCTCCAGCAACGGTATTTTTGTTTCTTCGGCATGCGGCGGCGGCGGCTCATGCGGGCAGTGCCGCGTGACGGTGAAAGAGGGGGGAGGCGATATTCTGCCGACTGAGCTTTCGCATATCAGCAAGCGTGAAGCGAAAGAGGGCTGTCGTCTGGCGTGCCAGGTGGCGGTTCGTCAGAACATGAAAATCGAGCTGCCGGAAGAGATCTTCGGTGTCAAAAAATGGGAGTGCGAGGTTATCTCCAACGATAATAAAGCCACCTTCATTAAAGAGCTGAAGCTTGCAATCCCGGAAGGCGAAAGCGTGCCGTTTCGCGCGGGAGGCTATATTCAGATTGAGTGCCCGTCGCACAAAGTCGCCTATGCCGATTTCGACGTGCCGGACGAATACCGCGGCGACTGGGATAAATTTAACCTTTTCCGCTATGTATCCGAGGTCAAAGAGCCGACGCTGCGAGCCTACTCGATGGCGAACTACCCGGATGAGAAGGGCATTATCATGCTCAACGTCCGTATCGCCACGCCGCCGCCGTCCGCAGCGGATGTGCCACCCGGCATCATGTCGTCGTATATCTGGTCGCTGAAAGCGGGCGATAAGGTCACGATTTCGGGGCCGTTTGGCGAATTCTTCGCGAAAGAAACGGACGCAGAAATGGTCTTTATTGGTGGTGGTGCGGGTATGGCGCCGATGCGTTCGCATATTTTCGATCAGCTCAAGCGTCTCGGGAGTCAGCGCAAAATCAGCTTCTGGTACGGTGCACGCTCGCTGCGCGAAATGTTCTACGATGATGAGTTTGAACAGCTTGCGCGCGATAATCCGAACTTCACCTTCCACGTGGCGCTCTCCGATCCGCAGCCGGAAGATAACTGGACGGGGCACACCGGGTTTATCCATAACGTGTTGTATGAAAACTACCTGAAGCACCATAACGCCCCGGAAGACTGCGAGTTCTATATGTGCGGGCCGCCGGTGATGAATGCGGCGGTCATCAGAATGCTGAAAGATCTTGGCGTTGAAGATGAAAACATCATGCTCGACGATTTCGGAGGCTGAAGATGTTGACGGTCTTTCTGGCTACGTTCGCGGTGTTTGTGCTGGTTGTCTTCGGCATGTCGCTCGGCTATCTGGTGAAGCGTAAAAGTATTCAGGGGAGCTGCGGCGGGATTTCGTCGCTGGGGCTGGAGAAGGTCTGCGATTGCCCCGAGCCGTGCGATGCACGCAAAAAGCGCCTGGCCCGCGAGGCGCAGCGCCAGCAAAACCGTATACTCTGAATTTGTTTCTGACATAGGCCCGGCAAACGAGGTGTCGCCGGGCAACATTCCTCGAAGCCAAATCCTCGCCTTCGCGTCTCTCATTATTTTACTGTATACTTAACCAGTAATGTGTGAGGGCTGAGTATGCGCAAAATTATCCATGTCGATATGGACTGTTTTTTCGCCGCGGTGGAAATGCGGGATAATCCAGCCCTGCGCGATATTCCCATTGCCATCGGCGGAAGCCGGGAGCGGCGGGGAGTGATCAGCACTGCTAACTATCCGGCACGTAAGTTTGGCGTGCGCAGCGCGATGCCGACCGGAATGGCCCTCAAGCTTTGTCCACACCTCACGCTGCTTCCCGGCCGATTCGACGCCTACAAAGAAGCCTCAAACCACATCCGCGAAATATTCTCCCGTTACACTTCGCTGATTGAGCCGCTCTCGCTGGACGAGGCCTACCTGGATGTGACCGACAGCATGCACTGCCACGGTTCGGCCACGCTGATGGCGGAAGAGATCCGCCAGACTATCCATAAGGAGCTGGATTTGACAGCATCGGCTGGCATTGCGCCGGTGAAATTTCTGGCCAAAATCGCTTCCGATCTGAATAAGCCCAACGGCCAGTACGTGATCACACCTGATGATGTCCCCGTTTTCCTGAAAACGCTGCCGCTGGCGAAAATTCCGGGCGTTGGCAAAGTTTCTGCCGCGAAGCTCGAAAACATGGGGCTCCGCACCTGTGAAGACGTGCAGCGAACCGATCTGGCGATGCTGCTTAAACGCTTTGGTAAGTTTGGTCGGGTGCTGTGGGAGCGCAGCAACGGCATTGACGAGCGAGATGTGAACAGCGAGCGGCTGCGCAAATCAATCGGCGTGGAGCGCACTTTGGCGGAGGACATTCACGAATGGAGCGACTGCGAGGCAATCATCGTGAACCAGCTATACCCGGAGCTTGAGCGCAGGCTTACGAAAGTAAAACCGGATCTGCTGATTGCCCGCCAGGGTATCAAGCTTAAGTTTAATGACTTTCAGCAGACCACCCAGGAGCATGTCTGGCCGAAGCTGAACAAAGACGATCTGATCGCGACGGCGTATAAAACCTGGCAGGAGAGACGAGGCGGGCGCGGCGTGAGGCTGGTAGGGGTGCATGTGACGCTGCTCGATCCACAGCTTGAACGGCAGCTGGTTTTAGGGCTGTGACGCCTGGCGGCGTTTTGCTTGCGCAGGCCTACGCTGATGACAAATTTGTAGGCCCGGTAAGCTTGCGCCACCGGGCTCGAGCCAACAAAAAAGCCTCCGTCCGGAGGCTTTTTTATGCAGAGATCAGCAGGCTTATTTTGCCGCTATTTACTTCGCAGGAATGGCTTTCAGCAGTTCGGTCAGCAGGGTCCAGTACTGGCCCACGCTTTCGATGTGAACCTGCTCGTCCGGCGAGTGCGGGCCGGTGATGGTTGGGCCGATGGAAACCATGTCCATGTCCGGATACGGTTTTTTGAACAAACCGCATTCCAGACCGGCGTGGATGATCTGGATGTTCGGCGTTTTGTCGAACAGGCGCTGATAGGTTTCGCGCACCAGGTGCATTACCGGAGAGTTAGCATCAGGCTGCCAGCCTGGGTAGCCACCCTTCGGTGCCGTTTTCGCGCCTGCCAGCTTGCCCAGTGATTCCAGCATGCTGACCACGTAGTCTTTGCCGCTGTCGATCAGAGAACGAATCAGGCAGATGATTTCGACGTTGTCGTCCTGCATGGTGACCACGCCGACGTTCAGGGAAGTTTCCACCACGCCTTTAGCGACGTCGGAATTACGGATCACGCCGTTTGGGGTAGCGTTCAGCAGCTGAATGAAGCTGTCGCGGGATTTTTCACTCAGGGCGTTTTTATCCGCGCTGACCGCTTCCAGAATCACGATCAGGTTCTTCTCTTTTGCTTCCAGCTCATTTTTCAGGATGGCCTGGTATTCTGCTGCCAGTGCTTTCAGGGTATCCGCTTTCGCCGCTGGTACCGCCACGGTGGTGAAGGCTTCGCGCGGGATGGCGTTGCGCAGAGTACCGCCGTTGAAATCAACCAGGCGCAGATCCAGCTCGGCTGCGTGACCGGCCAGGAAACGCGCCAGCAGTTTGTTGGCGTTGCCCAGACCTAAATGAATATCGCCGCCGGAGTGGCCGCCTTTCAGGCCTTTCAGGGTCAGCTTAAAGCTCTGGAAGCCAGCCGGAATCGCTTCACGAGTCAGCGGCAGGGTGGTGATAAAATCGATCCCGCCCGCGCAGCCCATGTAGATCTCACCTTCTTCTTCGGAGTCGGTGTTGATCAGGATGTCCGCCTGCAGCCAGTTTGGCTGAAGACCAAACGCACCGTCCATGCCTGCTTCTTCGGTCATGGTCAGCAGCACTTCCAGCGGGCCGTGAACCACGGTGTCGTCCGCCAGCACAGCCAGCGCAGAAGCCATACCGATGCCATTATCCGCACCCAGTGTGGTGCCGCGTGCTTTTACCCACTCGCCGTCGATGTATGGCTGAATCGGATCTTTAGTGAAGTCGTGAACGGTGTCGTTGTTTTTCTGCGGCACCATATCGAGGTGAGCCTGCATAACCACCGGTTTGCGGTTTTCCATACCTGCCGTTGCGGCTTTACGAATCAGGATGTTACCTACCTGGTCGCGCTCTGCATGCAGGCCTTTTTCCTTTGCCCAGCCCATGATGTGTTCGGCAAGCTGTTCTTCGTGATAGGAGGGATGGGGAATGGAACAGATTTTGGCAAAAATGTCCCACAGTGGCTGCGGGGACAGTTGAGACAGTTCAGACACGGTGAGTCTCCTTACGGCTCCTGCAAAACGGCTTGCAGGTAATGGGTTAGCAAGGGCAAACAGGCGTGGAGCCTGACTTGCGAGATGGCGTTGAGAATACCACTTTCTGCCCGCTCTGGTAGTGGGATACGCGCAAAAACTCCCGGCGAGGCCGTTAAACACTGGTTTTTAGTGCGTCAGATCTCTATAATCTCGCGCAACCTGGAATCACCCCGAACATTTTTTAAGCCGTTTTACAGGCTGGGATACAATCACATGAGCGAAAAATACGTCGTTACCTGGGACATGTTGCAGATCCATGCACGCAAACTGGCCGCGCGCCTGATGCCCTCCGAGCAGTGGAAAGGCATTATTGCCGTCAGCCGTGGAGGTCTGGTACCAGGCGCTCTGCTGGCCCGTGAACTGGGTATTCGTCATGTCGATACCGTCTGCATTTCCAGCTACGACCACGACAACCAGCGCGAGCTGAAAGTCCTGAAGCGTGCCGAAGGCGATGGTGAAGGCTTTATCGTGATTGACGATCTGGTCGACACCGGTGGCACCGCCGTTGCAATTCGTGAAATGTACCCGAAAGCGCACTTCGTCACTATCTTCGCTAAGCCTGCCGGCAAGCCGCTGGTTGATGATTACGTGATTGATATCCCTCAGGATACCTGGATTGAGCAGCCGTGGGATATGGGCGTGGTGTTTGTGCCGCCTATCTCTGGCCGTTAATTCAACACTATTCTTTCAGCGCCCGGCTTGCCGGGCGTTGTTCTTTTTGGCGCCCGGCAGGTTACAATAGAGTCCATGTCGTATTTATGGAGTCTATGCGATGCCAGAAGCCAACCTCAGCGAAGTCCTCTTTAAGCCCCGTTTTAAACACCCCGAAACCTCGACGCTGGTGCGTCGTTTTAATGCTGGCTCGCAGCCCGCGGTGCAATCTGCGCTGGACGGAAAAAACGTGCCGCACTGGTATCGGATGGTCAACCGCCTGATGTGGATCTGGCGCGGCGTTACGCCGCAGGAAATTCTCGACGTGCAGGCGCGTATCGTCATGAGCGAGGCCGAGCGCACCGACGCTGAACTTTACGATACGGTAGTGGGCTACCGCGGTGGCAACTGGATATACGAGTGGTCAAAACAGGCAATGCTCTGGCAGCAGAAGGCCACGCAGGAGCAGGATGACGCGAAAGCGGGCCGCCACTGGCTCCACGCTTCCAACCTTTACAGCATTGCTGCTTACCCGCACCTCAAAGGCGACGAGCTGGCCGACCAGGCTCAGGCGCTGGCGAATCGTGCCTATGAGGAAGCGGCACAGCGCCTGCCTGGCTCTATGCGTGAGCTGGAGTTCACCATTCCGGGTGGCGCGCCCGTCAGCGGTTTCCTGCATATGCCGCCGGGGGATGGCCCATTTCCGACCGTGCTGATGTGCGGCGGGCTGGATGCATTGCAAAGCGACAACTACAGCCTGTTTGAGCGCTATCTGGCGCCGCTCGGCATCGCCATGCTGACGCTGGATATGCCGTCGATTGGTTTCTCATCAAAATGGAAGCTCACTCAGGACTCGAGCTTCCTGCATCAGCAGGTGCTGAAGAACCTGCCAAACATTCCGTGGGTTGATCATACCCGGGTGGCCGCATTTGGTTTCCGCTTTGGCGCGAACGTGGCGGTGCGTCTGGCGTATCTGGAATCGCCGCGTTTGAAAGCAGTGGCCTGTCTTGGGCCGGTGGTGCATGGTCTGCTGTGCGATCCGCTGCGTCAGGGGAACGTGCCGGAAATGTATCTCGACGTGCTGGCGTCCCGACTGGGTATGCACGATGCTTCCGACGACGCTTTACGCGTTGAGCTTAATCGCTATTCGCTGAAAACTCAGGGGCTGCTGGGGCGGCGCTGCCCGACGCCAATGCTTTCCGGCTACTGGCAGAACGATCCTTTCAGCCCGGAAGAGGAGTCACGCCTCATCACCTCTTCCTCTGCGGATGGTAAATTGATGCAGATCCCGTTTAAGCCGGTTTACCGTAATTTTGACAAAGCGCTGAAAGAAATTGCCGGGTGGATCAACGATCGATTAGGTTAATAGATTGCTAAATTCTATTGTTTTGGTAAAACAGGTGCATCACTAAAGGAGACTGTAATGACGTTACCGAGTGGACACCCGAAGAGTAAACTGATCAAGAAGTTCATGGCCCTGGGCCCGTACATCCGGGAAGAGCAGTGTGAGGACAATCGCTTCTTCTTCGATTGCCTGGCCGTCTGCGTCAATGTTAAACCGGCACCCGAGAAGCGTGAATTCTGGGGCTGGTGGCTGGAAATGGAAGCCCAGGAAAAGCGGTTTACCTACAGCTATCAGTTTGGCCTGTTCGACAAAGACGGCGTCTGGCAGCCGACGGCTATCAAAGACACCGAAGTGACTGACCGGCTGGAACAAACGTTGCGTGATTTCCATGTGCGAGCAGAAGAGCTGCTGAAAACCCTGGGTCTGAAGCTGGAGCCTGCCGAAGACGTTACCCAGCCCGTGAGATTATCAGCCTGAAATCTGCCAGAATAATAAAAAGGCCCCTCATCATGAGGGGCCTTTTGCATTGGGGAATAATCAGAACTGATAAACCAGGCCCAGAGCAACCACGTCGTCGTTGTTCAGGGCAAGCTTATTGTCATCGCTCAGCTGGTTAATTTTATAATCCACAAAGGCAGACATGTTTTTGTTGAAGTAGTAAGTTGCCGCTACGTCAATATATTTCACCAGATCCGCATCGCCAACGCCTTCAATATCCTTGCCTTTAGACTGGATATAACCGATGGACGGGCGCAGACCGAAATCAAACTGGTATTGTGCCACAACTTCAAACGCCTGGTTTTTATTCGCAAAACCGCTGACTTTGGTATCTACACCGCCGATCGAAGCCGTGCCGGAAATTGGCGTCATATTACGGGTTTCAGCATAAATCGCAGCCAGGTAAACGTTGTTAGCATCGTATTTAAAGCCAGTGGTCCAGGCTTCGGCGTCGCTGCCCTTGCCGAAATCGCTGTCCTGCTGGGTCAGCGTGCGGTTAGAGTTGGCGTACGCTGCGCCCAGAGTGAAGCCCGAGTCGCCGAAATCATAGCTCAGAGAGGTACCGAAGCCGTCTCCGTTGGCTTTGCTGGCCGCACGGCCATCGTTCTCGTTCTTGCCCTGATACTGTACCGCCACTTTCAGGCCGTCGACCAGGCCGAAGAAGTTGTTGTTACGGTAGGTTGCAACACCGTTGGCACGACCGGTCATGAAGTTATCGGTTTTAACGAAGGAGTCATCACCGAACTCCGGGATCATATCCGTGTAGGCCGCAACGTTATACAGAATGCCGTAGTTACGACCGTAGTCGAAGGAGCCTGCGTCACCTGCTTTCAGACCCGCAAAAGCCAGACGGGTTTTCGTCGTATTCGGGTCACCTTCCACTTTGTTGGCGGCAACCTGATATTCCCACTGACCAAAACCGGTCAGCTGGTCGTTAATTTGAGTCTGGCCCTTAAAGCCCAGACGAATATAAGACTGGTCGCCATCCACGGCATCGTTATCACTCATATAGTGTTCGGCTTTCACGCGGCCGTAAAGATCCAGCTTATTACCGTCTTTGTTATAAACTTCTGCGGCTTGTGCTGCACCAGTAGACATTACGCCCAGTACGATTAATGCCAGTGTTGTCTTTTTCATTTTTAACCCTGATTTATCTACGCGCTGAAATTTGGGAACTCGCCCGATGTAAAAAACAGGAAGGGTTGTAACGCCGGGAAATGAACGTTTTATGACAAAGTAAGAATAATTTTAAATATCTGTATTTATCTATTTCTGTCATAAAAAAGCCATTTTCTGCCGCTACGCTTCCTGATCCCGCGCAACAAAGTGCTCAGCAACCCTTTGCGGGAGTTGGCAAGCCGCCTGACTCCTGCTAAAACGTCCTTTTCGTAATGATTGAATGGCAGAGAATCATGAGTGACAGCCAGACGCTGGTCGTAAAACTGGGTACCAGTGTATTAACCGGTGGCTCGCGCCGCCTGAACCGTGCGCATATCGTTGAACTGGTGCGTCAGTGCGCGCAGCTTCACGCCGCAGGACATCGTATTGTGATCGTGACGTCAGGCGCGATTGCCGCCGGACGCGAACACCTGGGCTACCCGGAACTCCCTGCCACTATCGCTTCCAAACAGCTGCTGGCGGCTGTTGGCCAGAGCCGTCTGATTCAGCTCTGGGAACAGCTTTTCTCCATCTACGGCATTCACGTGGGTCAGATGCTGCTGACTCGTGCCGATATGGAGGATCGCGAACGCTTCCTGAATGCACGCGACACGCTGCGTGCGCTGCTGGATAACAACATCGTACCGGTCATTAACGAGAATGACGCGGTGGCGACAGCTGAAATTAAAGTTGGCGATAACGACAATCTCTCCGCGCTGGCGGCCATTCTGGCGGGAGCGGACAAGCTTCTGTTGCTGACAGATCAGCAAGGCCTGTTCACCGCCGATCCGCGCACCAACCCGCAGGCGGAGCTGATCCAGGACGTTCACGGCATTGATGATGCGCTGCGCGCCATTGCTGGCGACAGCGTTTCCGGCCTTGGTACCGGCGGTATGGGTACTAAATTACAGGCCGCCGACGTCGCCTGCCGCGCGGGCATCGATACCATTATCGCTGCGGGCAGCCGCCCGGGCGTAATTGGCGACGTGATGGAAGGCATTGCCGTTGGCACCCGCTTCCACGCGCAAACCTCTCCGCTCGAAACCCGTAAGCGCTGGATTTTTGGCGCACCTCCTGCGGGAGAAATTACGGTTGATGAAGGCGCTGTTTCCGCGATTCTGGAAAGAGGGAGTTCATTACTTCCAAAAGGAATTAAAAGAGTGACAGGCAACTTCTCCCGTGGTGAAGTAATCCGTATTCGTACGCTGGACGGTCGCGACATCGCCCACGGCGTATCCCGCTACAACAGCGACGCGCTGCGCCGCATTGCCGGCCAGCACTCACAGCAAATCGACGCCATTCTTGGCTACGAGTATGGCCCGGTAGCCGTGCATCGCGACGACATGATCATCCGTTAAGGAGCTTTCAATGCTGGAACAAATGGGCATCGCTGCCAAAGCGGCTTCGTACAAGCTGGCGCAGCTGTCCGGCCGCGAAAAAAATCAGGTTCTGGAAAAGATTGCTGATTATCTGGAAGCGCAGACGGATACGATTTTGAGCGCTAATGCGCAGGATCTGGAAGAGGCTCGCGCCAGTGGCCTGAGTGAAGCGCTGCTCGATCGCCTGACGCTGACGCCCGCTCGCCTGAAAAGCATCGCTGATGACGTGCGTCAGGTGTGCAAGCTCGCCGATCCGGTCGGGCAGGTAATAGACGGCGGATTGCTGGACAGCGGCCTGCGTATCGAACGTCGCCGCGTGCCGCTTGGCGTGGTAGGGGTGATTTATGAAGCGCGTCCGAACGTCACGGTAGACGTTGCCTCGCTGTGCCTGAAAACGGGCAACGCGGCTATCCTGCGCGGGGGGAAAGAGACCTGGCGCACGAATGCCGCTACCGTAAAAGTGATCCAGCAGGCGCTGGAAGAGTGCGGTTTGCCGGCGGGTGCCGTGCAGGCCATTGAAAGCCCGGACCGCGCGCTGGTGAACGAAATGCTGCGCATGGACAAATATATCGACATGCTGATCCCACGCGGTGGCGCTGGTCTGCACAAGCTGTGCCGCGAGCAGTCGACGATCCCGGTGATCACTGGCGGAATTGGCGTGTGTCATATCTACGTCGATGATTCTGCAGAGTTTGAACCGGCCCTGAAGATTATCGTTAACGCCAAAACCCAGCGTCCGAGCACCTGCAATACCGTGGAAACGCTGCTGGTCCATAAAGATATCGCCGACACATTCCTGCCTGTGCTGAGCAAACAGATGGCGGAAAGTGGTGTAACGCTGCACGCAGACGCTAACGCGCTGTCGCAGCTTCAGGCTGGCCCGGCGAAGGTGGAAGCGGTTCAGACGCAGCAGTATGACGATGAATATCTGTCGCTGGATTTGAACGTGAAGCTGGTCGACGGCCTCGACGGCGCAATTGCGCATATTCGGGAGCACGGAACCCAGCATTCCGACGCCATTCTGACCCGTACGCTGCGCAACGCCGACCGCTTTATCAACGAAGTGGATTCCTCTGCGGTGTACGTCAATGCCTCTACCCGCTTCACCGACGGCGGCCAGTTTGGCCTGGGGGCCGAAGTGGCGGTCAGCACGCAGAAGCTGCACGCACGCGGCCCGATGGGGCTCGAAGCGTTGACCACCTACAAGTGGATTGGCTTTGGTGACGATACAATCCGTGCGTAATTGAAAACGGGTGATGCAAAAACAGGCAGTTGATTCTAAAGGCCATTGACGCATCACCCGCAGCGTTTTAAGCTTTTGCCCCGTAGCACTTCCCCTCAGTGCCGATATAGCTCAGTTGGTAGAGCAGCGCATTCGTAATGCGAAGGTCGTAGGTTCGACTCCTATTATCGGCACCATTTCAAACTCTTCCCAAGCCTACCGAAATCAACTTAAAGCCCGTATACTGCGGTTTCTAGCCCGTATTTTATCTCCTGTTATCAACTGGACTCAACCGGAATCAAGTTACAGTTGGGGGCATAAGTGGGGGCATTCTGTGTTCGGTCCAGGGAGATGCCCCCAATGAAGCTAAATGCGCGACAGGTGGATGCAGCTAAACCCAGAGAGAAAGCCTACAAGCTGGCAGATGGTGCTGGTTTGTATCTTGAAGTCGTTCCCTCTGGTTCTCGATACTGGCGGATGAAATATCGCTTCAATGGAAAAGAGAAGCGTATGGCTTTTGGTGTTTATCCAGCTGTGTCCCTTGCACAAGCTCGGGCACTGCGTGATGAAGCCAAGAAAAAACTGGCCGAAGGTATCGATCCATCGTTTGCAAAGAAAGAAGAAAAGCTGATTCGTGATGTGCAGCTCAATAATACGTTCCAGTCTGTGGCGCTTGAGTGGCACGGTACGAAGGTGAGCAGATGGTCAGAAGGGTATGCTTCAGACATTCTGGAGGCCCTTAATAAAGATATTTTCCCCTATATCGGCCAGCAGCCGGTGAATGAAATCAAGCCATTGGTTCTACTGAATGTGTTACGTCGAATGGAAAGTCGTGGCGCGACAGAGAAGGCCAAGAAGGTTCGCCAGCGCTGCAGCGAAGTCTTTCGTTACGCCATCGTTACTGGCCGTGCGGAATACAACCCTGCAGCGGATCTAACCAGCGCGATGTCAGGGCATGAATCGAAGCATTATCCCTTCCTTACCGTTGAGGAGTTACCAGACTTCTTTAAAGCTCTTTCTGGCTATACAGGCAGCCCGCTGGTTGTTCTTTCCGCTCGTCTGCTGATCCTTACGGGAGTTCGCACTGGCGAGCTCCGAGGTGCTTTCTGGAGTGAGTTTGATCTTGAAAAAGCGGTGTGGGAAATTCCCGCGGAGCGTATGAAGATGAAACGCCCTCACCTTGTCCCCCTCTCTACCCAAGCGCTTGAGATCGTACAGCAGCTCAAAGTGATGTCTGGGCAATATCCTCTGGTGTTTCCTGGAAGGAATGATCCCCGCAAAACAATGAGCGAAGCGAGTATTAATCAGGTGTTTAAGCGGATTGGATACACGGGGAAGGTAACGGGACATGGTTTCCGCCACACGATGAGTACGA
Source organism: Scandinavium sp. UTDF21-P1B (assembly GCF_040750395.1). Taxonomy (NCBI): domain Bacteria; kingdom Pseudomonadati; phylum Pseudomonadota; class Gammaproteobacteria; order Enterobacterales; family Enterobacteriaceae; genus Scandinavium; species Scandinavium sp. UTDF21-P1B. The sequence continues at coordinate 151 of NZ_JBFLVD010000039.1, read as the reverse complement.
TTTTGCATGAGAAAGGGTTCAATACGGCATGGATTGAAACCCAGCTGGCTCACGTTGATAAGAATGCGATTCGTGGGACGTATAACCATGCGTTGTATCTGGAAGGAAGGAGGGAGATGATGCAGTGGTACTGCCAGCACACCTGTTTTAG
>NZ_JBFLVD010000038.1:0-14928 GCF_040750395.1 Scandinavium sp. UTDF21-P1B | reverse complement strand
ACGAACTTTGCAACAGTGCCCGACAGAATGCTGGCAGTCGGTCTGCCGATATGATGATGTTGATTTGCAGTTATTGTGAGCCCGGCGAAATGGATTGCGAGCCGGGCAGGATAAATGCGAGCCCATTATCACTTAATGTGAGTCGGGAGCGTTTTTCATTTGCTGTTAATGTGAGCCGAAAATGGCGCTGATTGCGAGTCGGAGGGATTTCGATTGCGAGCCGCTACAATTATGCTTCAGCATAACAATGCTATGCCCTGGAGGGGTGTAGTGAAAAAATATTTCCAAAAGAGTCAGATTTTTCTGGAAAGAGACTCAGGAACAACTAACCTTTAAAACACAATTTAGGTGTCACTGAATCAGCCGTCGTCATTCAGTCTCTTCATGGTCATCAGTAAGGAAGTCCTGAAGAAAGGATTCGCGTTTCAGTGGACAATTTCTCGTGTTAATCAGCAGGAGATACTGCTATGTATGACTCAGAAGTGATTTTCAGTAAGTTGAATAAGTCTGGTGTTTTGAAAAAGGCAGGGAAAGCGCTTAGCCTTGCAGATATAATGCCAATGTCCTTCGGTGAATTACGGAAAATGGCCGGCCAGGCCATCACTTGGGGGGAGTCGCGTTATCTCTATGAACGTGCCAAAGAAGCGTTAAAGCAGAATCGATTGCGAGAAATTTCCATTTTATCTCGTGCCAACCCGCAGTTACAGAATGCTATTCACCTGAATATTCAACAATCAGCATTGCAACGGGGTTATAATGATCTTTTTGATCAACGAGCCAGTCGTTTTACCCAATCTGGTTCTGTAGCCTCAATGTTTTCCCCTGCGGGTTATCTGACGGAGTTGTATCGCGAAGCAAGGGAGCTGCATACTGAAAGTTCAGATTATTCTCTGGATAAGCGGCGTACTGACTTACAATCACTGGCACTCAGCCAGGAAAATATGATCGGCGAAGTATCTACATTGTCGATTTCTAATCGAATCTTGTTTAATAATATTCAGAAAGAGGCCAATAAAGATAGTGATAAGGCCGTGCTGGAAATGTTGTCGACCTGGCGTCATATGGGGGAAAATCCCTTTCATTTACCTCATGAAACCATCCGCGAAGTGCTTTCATTGCAGGACAAAAATCTTTCCATCCTGACCAAAAATCCCGATATTGCACCTGCTTTTGATCCGGCAGAGTTACTGGGCATTAAATATGGGATTTTCCCCGAACTATACAGCATATTGACCGAGACAATTACGGTGGATAATGCTGACGCGTTAATTAAGAAAAATTTCGGGGGTGTGGATGTCAAGCGTTTCCATAATATGGACTATTTAGCAGGTTATTACGATATTTCCAATAATGAACTGAGAGAGTTACTCGGTCTTATCACTACTCGAATTAATACTTCCGATAAACAGGAGCAGTATACAAATGGTCGCTTGCTGAGTGTGTATATTAGTGATGATGGAGAAATAGAAGTAAATGAAATAGTGCGGGAAAAACAGGAGGTTAATTATACTGATGTGCGGCTGAACTATATGGAGCTGCTCCCTGCTGGAGGTGAGCGTTTTGTATGCAATTTTAATTTCAGCACTATAAACAGAAACGTAAATTCTTATAAGATTGAAGATGAGCGCCAATATCCTACTATTTTTCCGCTATATGAGGAAACATCAGGTACACTCAGAGCTGATAAGTACTACAGTATTCCAATCTCGTTGAAGGATGTTAAGGAAGGGGAGGTTATCCGAATTTGCTTGTCATGTTTTCAGGGGCGTGACTATGCCGGGCTTAAATACAGGAACGCTGTAGAATTTTCTTTTAACACGCTCAGCTTTAACACGGTATTACTTAAGATTAATAAACTCATCCGGTTATATAAGGCTACTGGAATAAAACCAGAGGAAATCTTTAATATTATCGGCGGGGGATTTGGCTCTCTTGATATTGACAGGGCCATTTTGGGAAATTTACTTTATGTTCAGCACTATAAAGAAATTTATGAATTGGATAGTGATAAGGCTTTAGTGCTAACTAACAAGAGCATTAACAGGAATGGCGATGGTAATAACCCTTCGTTATTTGATGCATTATTTAATACATCGTTGTTTGGTGGACGGGGATTTGTTGCTGATGATACTAAGCTTCTCGACCTTGATCCCAATAAAGTTCGTGATGAGGAAGAGGAATTTCTGCTGGCCTGTATAAAACAGGCATTCCAGGTCAATGATATTGAGCTCTTTTCTTTGTGGGGTATCCTTAATGCAGGAAAAACGGGCACCATGGCCTGTTCATTAAAAAACCTTTCTGCGCTTTATCGTCTCCGCTTAATGGCTGGTATTCATAACCTGAGTCTTGAGGAGTTTTTATTATTATATTCAGTTTCACCTTATAATGGTGTGGATATTTTGCATGTATCTGATGATTATATAGAGCAGCAGAATGGTTTTTTCCATGAAATAATATCCTGGTTAGTGGAAAGGCGCTGGTCGGTATATGAGATTTTCCTCATGACAACAAATTATTATAGCTCGACGATTACGTCAGGAATAGAAAAACTACTGGATAATATCAAAGAGGCCTATAAAGATAACGGTTTGACAAAAAATAAGACTGGTGAAGTCATTATGCAAATCATTAATGCTGAATTGCAATTGAATACCAGCGAAAAAACCCATTTTGTCTTGATGTGGGCTGATGGTGTCCAGCCTGGAGGATTAAAAACAGAGCAGTTCCTGTTATTAGCACAACAGGAGGTAATGACTGACCAGGAAACAGCTCAGATTGTACAATTTTGTCAGGGGCTGGCACAGCTGGCCCTGATAATTAAGACGCTGTCATTAAATGAAAGTGAACTTTCAGTGATACTGGATAAGCCTGAAGTATTTCAGCGTGGCGCCACAAGTTTGCCACATGATATCAGTACCTTGAAGAAACTGGCGCAGTTTCATGACATGCTTGATCAATGTGGTTCACAAGCACCAGGGATTCTCTCTGCACTCCATAACGGTATGCTTTCAAGCTCAGAGTTGGCGCACGCATTAGATCTCGAACCTTTAAGCGTTGCTCAGGCTTTGAAAATAGTGGCGTCTGACAAAAAGGACATAACGACAACCTGGGCGGATATAGCCGGGCGCGCTACCGATGGAAATCAAGCTGATAGTGCACCGGGGGCAATACCTTCTGCCGACATATTGAAAAAGCCGGTTATTCAGGGTATGCCTTTGATTGGTAGACAGATATTTTCTCAGGTCGCTGACCTGGGTTTGAAGCTGGAAGACGTCAGAGTTTTATGGAAAGGGCAGGATGACAACTATGTATGGGATGGCACTCAATATCTGAGCAAAAATGGTCGGGCTTCATTCAATGTTACAAGTAATCAGTTAGGTCATTCTTATTATCTGCGTGTTGAAAATAAAAATGATCCTCGTATTTACAGTGAATCTGATGTGATTGGCCCTGTTGAAAGAGGATTTCAGGACTGGCAAGAAGTTGAGGAAACATTGCAGTGGCTGAATACAGCGAGGACATTCCACATTACCCCTGCCGTTTTATATGAATTAAGACGTCTGCATTATTACGATGTGACAACTGCCTTCATCGAATGGGAAAAAATGGCTGAGTCTTTGCAGGCTGGGCTGGATCGCAATAAAACAAAGGTATTACAGCGTGTACTGGATGAAAAAATCAGTGCGGCGCTCAGTAGCTGGTATATCAATAATACCAACCTGAGTTTTGTGACCGATCGGGAAAGTTTGTACAGTTATCTTTTAATTGATAATAAAGTTTCGGCTCAGATTAAGACGACTCCTCTGGCGGAAGCGATTGCTTCGATTCAGCTCTATGTTAACCGTGCGATTACGCGACAGGAAAAAAGCGGGCTGTCTTATGAGGTACAAAGTCGGCAGTTTTTTACTGACTGGGATAAGTACAACAAGCGCTACAGTACCTGGGCAGGTGTCTCCCAGTTGGTGTATTACCCTGAAAATTATATCGATCCTACTATTCGTATCGGGCAAACCAGCATGATGGATGATCTGTTGGGTCAGATTAGCCAAAGTGAGTTAACCCAGGACACGGTCGAAGATGCTTTAAACCAATATATGACCTGTTTTGAACAAGTGGCTGATTTAGAAATTATTAGCGGTTACCATGATAATCTCAATCCAGGCCAGGGATTGACTTACCTGACAGGACGCGATGCTGAAAATCATCAATATTACTGGCGCAGCCTGGATCACAGTAAATTTGATTCAGGCAGCGGAAAATTTCCTGCCAATGCCTGGACTGAATGGAAGTCTGTCACAATAGGGGCCAACCCTGTAGGTGACCTTGTTCGCCCTGTTATGTGGCAATCAAAGCTCTGGATAGTCTGGATAGAACGGCAGGAAATAGCAGATATTGTAGATGAAGAAAGTGAGGCGGAATGTAAGGAAGAAGATAAAGTAGAAGGGAGCGAAGTAAAGAAAATAGAAGGGAAAGAAGAAGAAAAAGTAAAGGTAGAAAAAGCTTTTTTATATAATCTTCACTTGTCACATATACGACTGGATGACTCATGGAGTGTTCCCCGGATAATTCCACTGCATCAAATACAGTGGTTGAAAGAATATCAGGATGATTTATCCAACCTTGGCTTATATTGTGCACGTTTGGTAAGCGATAATAGCATCGCTGTTTTCCCTTATGAAAAGAGTGATATTAATACCAATCCAGCTGACACGTCTGACGTACTGCTTGATGGGGTTTATATTTATTCTGATTTTTCAGTAGAGGAAGTGGGGGAAGAAAATACCAAATATCTGGCGACAGAACTGGATAGTATAGGCACCAGAAGAGTTAATTTCATTAAGGAATATAATTTTGACAGGGAGGTGAGCCTTGACTATTCATGGGGTTACAGAGCATTAACAATACTTTTTGGAGGGAGATTTTTTAATATAGAAAGTAATGGTACCTCAAAAGAACATAGCTTAAGCCTTTCAGCCGATGCTAATGTCCGAATTATATATAACGGTTGTGAAGGAACCACAGAGCGCAAGCAAATCAACCTGATAAAGTACTTCGATTCTTATATGGGGAAACAGTACTATTTATATAGTAGTGTTTCTGCTAATCCACATCATAATACCGCTCCAGGCAAGGCATGTTTATATCCTGTCTATCAATTATCCCGTGAAGGTGAAGCAGGAAAACTCCTTATTTATAAAGAGTCAGGGCCGATGAGTAGAGTGGCAGCATGGATTCCGGATCGCGATATTAGCATTGACACTCTGACAGCTGGCCAGTCTACTTACATTGAAAACACTAAATATCATAATAATGATTTCCAGAATTATATCTATCTGACTGAATCGGGTCTGAGTACTTATGCTGCAACTGATGCATCTGGCTATTATCCTATGGATACTACCCTGGCTGCTGAGGATGTGAAAATTATCATTTCGGCACCTGGTGCATCAGACCAGGTATTCCTGGCCAGCGACAAAGACTTAGTCAAAGATAAACCTGCTCTTTTGCTGGACGGTACCACTTTTTCATTTACCGGCATATCATTTACTGTGCCTGACAGTGCCTTCAAAAACGATATTGCGCAGCTTACTGTCACTTTTACTGCGAAGGCAGCAGATGACCGTTTTCTCGGCAGCCAGTCGGGTGTGTTGAATATTACACGTAAATCTGATTACAGAATATTGACCATTGGGAAAACTGATACCGGAGCACAATATCTGCAATACGGTCCTTACCGCACCCGTATTAATACGCTGTTTGCCAGGCAGTTGACCGAGCGGGCCAGTATCAGCCTTAACCGTGTGCTGAATATGGAAACCCAGTTGTTGCCAGAGCCTCAGCTGGGAACAGGAGGATATATTCAGGTTACCCTGCCGGCTTATGATAAAAATAAACATGGTAATTCAAGGAGCGCAACGCTCAGCTTTTACCGTGGTAATAACCACGCTACTGAGGATAGTGTACTGGATGGATATTATGCCTTCTGGAACGGCATGTTGACGGATTCGGAGCAGACTATCACGCTCTTTATTCCGGTCTCTTTTCTGTATCAAGGAAATGGTATTAACTTTCCCTATTCTAATACACTGACCCTGTATCTGGTCTGTGACAAGGGCAAGCTCGAGGCGGGCTCTCTGATTGTGGATACCAGTACGGTCTCCCTGAAAAAATATAATGCGGTTACTGGCAGTCCGCTTACCGTCAGTATTCAGCCTGGTTACCAGGAACCTATGGATTTCAGCGGTGCCAATGCGCTCTATTTCTGGGAAATGTTTTATTACACGCCGATGATGGTTTTTCAGCGTTTATTCCGGGAAAACAGGTTTGATGATGCGCTGCACTGGCTGAAATATGTCTGGAATCCGGAAGGGTATTTCAAAAACGGGCAACCTGCGCTTTACAGCTGGAACTGTCGTCCCCTGGAGGATGATACATCATGGAATAGCGCACCTCTGGATTCTGTTGATCCTGATGCTGTCGCGCAAAATGATCCTATGCATTACAAAGTCTATGTTTTCATGTGTATGTTGGATCTTTTGCTTGCCCGTGGCGATTTTGCTTACCGCCAGCTTGAGCGTGATACGCTGAACGAAGCCAAAATGTGGTATGTGCAGGCGCTCAATCTGCTCGGACATGAACCCTACCTGACAGAAGGCGGCTGGGATGATCCATTACTGAAAGATGCGGCTGACCAAACGAAACAAACACAGTATCAGGCCGAACTTTTTGTGCTGGATCAAACCGGTATCGCCAGTCATGAAGCAATACGCACGGCAAATTCGCTGGTCAGGTTTTTTCTGCCTCAGTTTAATGAAAAGCTGAGCAATTACTGGCAGGTACTGACACAACGTCTGTATAACCTGCGTCATAACCTTTCGATTGACGGCCAGCCTCTGAACCTGCCTGTTTTTGCACTCCCCGCCGATCCTAAAGCACTGCTTACTGCCGCCGCCTCGGTCTCTCAGGGAGGGGCGGGATTGCCTCCGGCTTTTCTGTCCCTCTACCGTTTCCAGCCTATGCTTGAGAATGCCAAAAGTCTGGTTTCCCAGTTAATCCAGTTTGGTGCCACCTTACTGAGCATTATCGAACGGCAGGATGCAGAAGCGCTGGCGGAATTGCTGCAAAACCAGGGGCAAGAGTTGGCCTTGCAGAGTATAAAAATACAGGAAACTCAAGTTGAAGAAATAGATAAAGATATTGCTGCATTAAAAGAAGGTGAAGCCAGTGCGACCCTGCGCTATCAGACTTACAAAGCACTTTACGATGAAAACATCAGCGGCGAAGAAAAAAGAGCAATGGATGTCAGTTTGTACACGTCATCCATTGGTGGGGGAATCGCAGGTGGCGGCTATATGGCGGCGGCGATATTAAATATGTTCCCCAACCATTATGGCGCAACGGGCGGTTTGGCTATTGGCGTGGCGATAGGGGGTATCCAAATTGGTGGCATAGCGGCGGCAATAGGACAAGGGGGGGATCTCGCTGTTCGTGGTGGGCAGATTGCCGCCGACAGAATTTCTCAGTTTGAGAATTACCGCCGTCGCCGTGAAGAATGGAAACTGCAATACGGCATGGCAGAGAAAGAAAAGAAACAACTGGCCTGTCAGATTGAAGCTATTGGGCTGCGGCGACAAGCCGCAGTGATGCAAAAAACGTATCTGGAAACGCAGCAGAAACAGATGCAGAGTCATCTGGAATTCCTGACGGGTAAATTTAGTAATAAATCGCTTTACAGCTGGTTGCGGGGAGTACTGGCAGGTATTTACTACCAGTTTTATGACATCACGGTTTCCCGTTGTTTGATGGCACAGCAGGCCTATGAATGGCACTTCGGCATAAAAAACGCCAACTTTATTAAGCCTGGAGGCTGGCAAAACAGTCAGGCGGGTCTGATGAGCGGTGAAACGCTGATGCTTGCTCTGATGCGCATGGAAGATCTTTATCTGCGCAAAGACGAACGTGCTCTGGAAGTGGTGCGTACTGTTTCACTGGCAGACGTCTATGACTCGCCTGGCGAGCATGCGTTCAAACTGAAAGATCAGATAAAGGCCATTCTGAGTTCCGGGAGTGGTGACGCAGGTACACAAACCAATGGTCTGCATATTGATGATAAGCAATCACTGATTGCGCAGGTGAAACTGGATGATTTGGCAATCAGGCGTGACTACCCTGAGGATGCTGGCGGCCTTCGGCGGATCAAACAAATCAGCGTTTCTCTGCCGATGCTGATGGGGCCTTATCAGGATGTGCAGGCACTACTGAGCTATGGCGGGGGTCTGGGCATGCCGCGCGGATGTGATGCTATCGCGGTTTCCCACGGTATAAACGACAGCGGGCAGTTTTTGCTTGATTTCAATGATGCGCGATATTTGCCGTTTGAAGGTATCCCCGTTGACGACAGCGGGGTGTTGTCTTTGAGTTTCCCGAATGCCATGGGCAAGCAGAAAACCCTGTTACAGAGCATGACCGATATTATTCTGCATATCCGCTACACCATTGTTCAATCTGATGATGTGACACACCGTCATATGGATAACTGCTGAGAGGCTGTCATGCAAAATTCAGAAAGCTTAACCCTGGAACCACCGTCGTTGCCCAAAGGTGGGGGCGCGATAACCGGTCTGAAAGGCAATATCGCCACCGCCGGTCCGGATGGTGCAGCAACGCTGAGCCTGCCATTGCCGATCAGTACTGGCCGGGGTTATTGCCCTGAACTGGTGCTGGAATACCACAGTCGGGCAGGTAACGGACCATTTGGTATCGGCTGGAATATAGCGCCGTTGGCTATCCGGCGTAGTACAGATGAAGGCGTCCCCAATTATGACCGAAACGACACGTTTACCGGTCCGGATGGGGAAGTATTGGTACCGGTGCTCACAGAAAGTGGCGCGCAGGAACAACGCAGCGCTTCTGCCCTGCTCGGTAGCGCACTGGGCAGCAGTTTTACGGTTCATGCTTATCGCTCACGTACAGAAAGCAACTTCAGCCGCTTTGAGTACTGGGCTCACCGCGATGATACCGGGCAGGACTTCTGGATACTGTACCGTCCGGATGCTCAGGTACATTTGCTGGGGCGCAATCGCCAGGCTCGTATCGCCGATCCGGCCAGTCCGGCACGGACTGCCGCCTGGCTGATGGAGTCATCGGTGTCGGCCACTGGCGAGCAGATATACTGGCAGTACCGGGCAGAGGACAGCATTAGCTGCAGCGATACAGAACAAGCCAGCCATCCGGGCCCGGCCCAGCGCTACCTCACTGCCGTCTGGTACGGTAACAAAACGGCCTCCCGGACGCTCCCGGCACTGACATCGGAACCGGCATCCAGTGACTGGTTATTTACGCTGGTACTGGATTATGGTGAGAGGAGCCAGTTGCTGTCCGGACCACCCGCCTGGCTGGCGCCGGGGACAGGAGACTGGCTGTGTCGTCAGGATTGTTTTTCCAGCTGGGAATATGGTTTTGAACTTCGTACCCGGCGTCTTTGCCGGCAGGTACTGATGTACCATGCCGTCACCGAGCTGGCAGGACAGCAAACGATTGAAAAAATACCAGCGCTGATCGCGCGGCTCTGCTTGCATTATGATGAAAACCTCTGCGTCACTATGCTGCAAACCATACACCATGTGGCTTACGAAGAGGATGGTGCCCTGTGTTCCCTGCCACCACTGACGTTTGGCTGGCAGACATTCACGCCACCCATAGCAGCATGGCAGCAGCGGGCAGATATGGGCAACCTGAACCCGATGCAACCGTATCAGATGGTTGACCTGAACGGAGAAGGCATAGCCGGTATCCTGTATCAGGACAACGGGGCATGGTGGTATCGGTCCCCGGTGCGCCAGGCTGGGGATGAGCCTGATGCAGTGAGCTGGGAAGCGGCCTCTCCTTTGCCCTCCATACCTGCACTGCGTGAAAATTGCCTGCTGGCCGACCTGAATGGTGATGGTTACCTGGAATGGACCATTACGGCACCGGCTATCACGGGGAATTACCCGCGAACAGCTGAACGCCAGTGGCTGCACTTTATCCCGCTGGCTGCATGGCCTACCGAGTTTTTCCACCCGCAGGCCCAACTGGCGGATATTTGTGGTGCCGGATTGACGGATCTGGTGCTTATTGGCCCCAGAAGTGTGCGACTGTACTGCGGCAGCGGTGAGGGCTGGCAAGCGGCGCAGATGGCGATGCAGCCAGCCGGAATTACGCTACCAATACCGGGCGCTGATGACCGGATGTTGGTTGCTTTTAGCGACATGGCCGGTAGCGGCCGGCAACACCTGGTTGAGGTTCTCGCTGAAGGGGTGCGTTACTGGCCCAATACCGGCCACGGCCAGTTTAGCGCGCCGATAAATATGCCTGGATTCAGCCAGCCGGTGGAAACATTTAACCCGGCCCGGTTGTATCTGGCTGATATTGACGGTTCTGGTACCACCGACCTGCTTTATGCCCTCAGCGATCGGCTGCTGGTTTACCGTAACCTGAGTGGCAACCGCTTTGCTGAACCATTCAGCGTCATGCTTCCGACGGGGATCGGCTATGACCGAACCTGTAGTCTGCAGCTGGCGGATATTCAGGGGCTGGGGTGCGCCAGCCTGCTGCTGACAGTCCCGCATATGGCCCCCCATCACTGGATCTGCCATCTGTCAGACCATAAACCGTATCTGCTGAATGCAATGAGCAATAATATGGGGGCCAGTCATACCTTGCACTACCGAAGCTCGGCGCAGTTCTGGCTGGATGAAAAAGCGGAGGTTATGCAACAAGAAGCGACCCCACCTTTTAGTTATCTGCCGTTTGCTCTGCATATGCTGCAGTGCACAGAAATGACCGATGAAATTACCGGAAATCGTCTGGTGAGCACTGTTCGTTACCGCCACGGTGCCTGGGATGGTCATGAACGTGAATTTCGCGGCTTTGGCTTTGTGGAAATACAGGATACGGATATTGTTGCCAGTCATGGCACGGCCACAGAAATCAGTATGCCATCAGTGAGTCGTCACTGGTATGCCACCGGCCTGCCGCAGGTGGATAATCAGCTGGCAGACGAATACTGGCGCGGGGACAGTGGCGCTTTCCCGGGTTTCCTTCCCCGTTTCACTACTGGCAGCGGAGAGAGGGAACAGGTTTGTACGCCGGATGACGCCACCGTGTTCTGGTTACAGCGTGGCTTGAAGGGCATGCTGTTGCGCAGCGAATTATATGGGAACGATAACAGCAGTCTGGAAACTACTCCCTATACCGTCACGGAAATCCGTCCCCAGGTCCGCCTGGTAGAAGGGCGAGGGCGCTATCCGGTAGTTTTCCCCTCATCAGTAGAGAGCAGAACATACACCTATGAGCGTATTGCCAGCGATCCGCAGTGTAGCCAGACGATACAACTGATCAGTGATGAATATGGTCAGCTTTTACGTCAGGTTACTCTGGCTTATCCGCGACGGGAGAAACCATCCGGCGGCCAAACAGCCATGTTGTCCGTCTGCAACGCCGGGAAGGAGAATCAGGCGCGTGAGGCTCAAACCAGCACATCACTGACGTTGACTCAGTCAGTTCCCGACAGGTTGCCGGACCCCCTTGCGGACAGTTATGACAGTCAGCAGCAGATACTCTACCTGAATCTGTTACAGAACCGCTGGCATGCCCCCGGCATCCCTGCTGACGGCAACTGGCTGATTGGACTGATCGCGGGTAGCCGGGAGGATGTCTTTTCCCATCCGTCACACGCGATGCCGGCTGACGGGTTGACACTGGAGCGGTTGCTACAGGATAACAGCCTGATTGCGGAAGGGCATTCCTGCGACCTGGTGGCGCAGCAGCAGGTCTGGTATCTGGATGCCCTGGATGAGGCGACTTCCGGTACACCCGCCATACCGCCCAGGGTGGCTTTTGTGGAAACCGCAGAGTTGGAAGAAACCCAATTGGCGGCTCTGGCAGGGACAGTGACAGCCGGGCAACTGGAGTCCGCAGGATACCGTCAGGCAGGATACCTTTTTCCCCGTGTTCAGGAAGCCGGTAAATATCTCTGGGCGGCACGTCGGGGATTTACCACCTATGGCGGCGCCGGGCATTTCTGGCTGCCTGTGGCTTACCGGGAGACCCTGCTTACGGGTGCGGTGAATGTTACCCGTGATGCGTATGACTGTGTCATCACCACTACGCGGGATGCCGCTGGCCTGACGACGACGACAGAGTATGACTGGCGTTTTCTGACCCCTGTCAGGCTCACCGACGCGAACGATAATGTCCATACGGTTACGCTGGATGCACTGGGGCGTATCACGACATCCCGGTTCAGGGGGACGGAAGAAGGCATCGCTACCGGCTACAGCACTGATGCAATGATGATTCCGGCTGATGCAGAGGCTGCCCTGGCCCTGACCTCATCCTTGCCGGTTGCACAGTGCATCGTTTATATCGCGGACAGCTGGATGGTGGGTAACACGGAGAACGGCGGGAGGATCCCGCCCCATGTCCTGACGCTGACAACTGACCGTTATGACAGCGATAACGCCCAGCAAATCCGCCAGCAGGTGGTTTTCAGTGATGGCTTCGGACGGGTCCTGCAGACTGCCGTCAGGTATGAAGGGGGGAAAGCCTGGAGCCGGACAGGCAGCGGCGGGTTACAGACCGGAGCAGACGATCTACCGGTGGAAGTGGAAACCGCCTTCCGTTGGGCCGTCAGTGGCCGGACAGAATATGATAATAAAGGTCAGGCAGTCCGCACGTATCAGCCATATTTCCTCGACAGCTGGAAGTATGTCAGTGACGACAGCGCCCGCCATGACCTGTATGCCGACACCCATTATTACGATCCGTTGGGGCGCGAATGGCAGGTGAAAACGGCACAGGGTTGGCTACGCCGTACATTATTCACGCCGTGGTTTGTGGTCAGCGAGGATGAAAATGACACGGCAGCCGGGGCGAGCGGCGTGGCGGCGCCAGACTATACAGGCGGTTCGGTATGAAACACTGTAGGCATCAAGGGCTGACAATACCGCCATCAAAACGGCGGCGAGTGAAGGGAAAGGAAAGCAGGAGAACGCCATGAGCATATTATCGCTGTTCAGCAGAACCCCGTCGGTCACGGTCCTCGACAACCGCAGCCTAACTGTGCGTGATATTGCGTATTACCGACATCCCGACGCGCCAGACGTCACTGATGTGCGTATCATCCGCCATCAGTACGATGCCCGCGGTTTCCTGTCACGGAGCACTGACCCGCGCTTGCATGACACCGGGCGAGCAAACTTCAGATATCTGACGAACTTGGGCGGAAGCGTCCTGCGTACCGCCAGCGCCGATGCCGGCACCACTGTGACCCTGAACGACGCTGCTGGTCGGGCGTTTATGACGGTCAGCAATATCAGCACCACGGAGAGCGGCGCGGAGGACTTAACGCAGGCCGTGACCCGCATCTGGAAGTATGAGGACACAGAGCAGGCTGGACGCCCGCTGAGCGTGACCGAACAGGCCGCTGGCCAGGCTGCCCGTATCACGGAGCGCTTTACGTATGCCGGAAACGGTGACGCAGAGAAGACCCTCAATCTGGCCGGGCAGTGCGTCAGTCACTACGACACTGCGGGTCTGATACAGACGAACAGCATTGCCCTGACTGAGGTCCCGTTCTCCGTCACCCGCTGCTTGCTGAAGGGTGTAGTGGATCACTCATTCAGGACACCTCGAAATCCTGTTAATGTTAAAACAGTGAAAATGAGGTGATGCATGATCAAAACTCGTCGGACTAAACGTACCTTTTCCCCGGAGTTCAAGCTCGAAGCTATCGAGCAGATTGTTAAATACCAGCGAGATGTACGGGAAGTCGCGCAGGCACTCGAACTCAATCCTGATCATCTGCGCAAATGGATACGGCTATATAAGCAGGAAATTCAGGGAATTGAGCCAGTTGGCAATGCTATCACACCTGAACAACGCGAAATTCAGCAGCTTAAAGCACAGATAAAGCGTCTTGAGATGGAAAAAGAAATACTAAAGCAGGCTGCCGTGCTGATGAGCGAAATTCCCGGGAAATTATCGCGTTAATCACACGGCTGAAAGCCAAGTGGCCAGTACGGAGTCTTTGCCGTTTATGGGGGGTTCACCGTAGCGTTTATTACGCGCAGGTGAAGCGTCCTGTTAATGTGCAAAGAATTGAATTGCGAAGCCGGGTGAGAGCTTTCCATGCTCTCAGTCGTGGCGCTGCCGGTAGCCGGGCCATCAGCCAGATGTTGCGCCAGAGTGGCGTTGATGCCGGGCGGTGGCTGGCGCGACGACTGATGCAGGAATGTGGACTGGCAAGCCGTCAACCCGTTAAACATCGCTACCGGATGAACGAAGACAACTGTCCGGCATTACCGAACTTATTGAACCGGCGGTTTAACCCTGCTGCACCGAACCGCGCCTGGTGCGGCGACATCAGTTTTATCCGTCTGCAGGACAGATGGTGCTATCTCGCACTTGTCGTTGATTTATATTCACGCCGGATTATCGGCTCAGCCCTCTCATTAACCGCTGATGCGGATTTGGTATGCAGGGCTTTGCGTAATGCTCTGGAAACACGACCGCGTGATGGCCGACTGTTGTTTCATTCAGATCAAGGGGTTCAATATAAAATCAATAAATACAGAAGGTTACTCTGGAATTATGGGGTAATGCAAAGCATGAGTCGCAGAGGGAATTGCCTGGATAACTCGCCGATGGAAAGAGTCTTTCGTAGCCTTAAACGTGAATGGCTTCCGAAAGGCGGTTATGGTGATTTTAGCCATGCGGTACGCAATATAAACCAGTGGATAAATGGTTATTACAACGTTTATCGCCCCCACACGAACAATGGTGGTTTACCGCCTTGCTTACATGAAGAAAAGTGGAAACAGGTTATTCCGGTGTCCTGATTTTATGATCCACTACACGTCTGAGGGCTCTGTTGCAAAAATCTGG
>NZ_JBFLVD010000037.1:0-75816 GCF_040750395.1 Scandinavium sp. UTDF21-P1B | reverse complement strand
CCAGATTTTTGCAACAGAGCCATGATGGTTGAGTATTCACCGCGATCGAAATGCAGGACATCCATCAGCAGCACCGGGGAGATGTTCACATAGGTGAGGATGGCGGTAACGCTGAGCGTGGTAATGGCGACCCGACTGAGAAAAAAGCCGCTGATGAGCGATTCTGGCGCAGCATCGGGAATGGCTGTTGCGCTCTGGCATGCGCCCGGGTGCGTTTCTTTCAGCACCAGAGTGGAAAGCAGGCAGACGATGACGCCCATGGTCGCCATCACCCAGAACAGCATCTGCCACGGAAACTTCAGCATGATCAGATTCCCGATAACCGGTGCCAGTACCGGAATGATACAGGTAATGCCGTTCAGCAGCGACAGCACCTTCGCGCGGCGGCGATCGTCCAGCGTGTCACGCAGAATGGCGAACGCCACAACGTAGCAGCCGCCCGCGCCGATACCCTGAATAAAGCGCCCGACCAGAAACAGCGTGCTGCTGGCCGCACTGGCGCAAAGCGCGGAGGCCAGCGCGAAGATTATCGCTCCGCAGATAGCGACTGGCTGGCGTCCGGTTTTATCGGCGACGCGCCCGGCAATCATCATTGCCGTCGCCATACCGGCCAGATAGACGGAAAACGCAATATGCAGTTGAACTTCGCTCGCGGAGAGATCCGCCGCAATGCGCGGCAGGCCGACGAGATACATATCGATCCCGGAGGGATAAAGCAGGACAAGAGCGAAGCTGCAAAACAGAAAACGGGCCATAGTCACCTCACAGGAAAGTGCGGCGAGAATACGGGGCTTTATTGAGGGAGACGAGTTGCCGTTTGGGCAACGGTGTTTTCCATTGAGGAAAACATCATAACCATGGTGCAGGCCCGGCAAGCATAGCGCCGCCGGGCATTTCATCCGGTAGTGATTATTTACCGATACAGAAGCTCGAGAAGATGCGCCCCAGCAGATCGTCGGAGGTGAATTCCCCGGTGATTTCACTCAGGTTTTGCTGCGCCAGACGCAACTCTTCGGCCAGCAGTTCTCCGGCCCACGCGCCCAGCAGCTGCGCTTTACCCTGCTGCAGATGTTCGGCTGCGGCTTCCAGCGCCTGCAAATGGCGACGACGAGCCAAGAAGCCGCCTTCCATGTTGGTGTCGAAGCCCATGCTCTGCTTCAGATGGTTGCGCAGAATGTCCACGCCTTCGCCCTGACGAGCGGAAAGGCGAATCAGTGAGTGACCGTTCACCTCGCTCAGACCCACGTCTTCACCGGTGATGTCGGCTTTATTACGCACCACGGTAATCGGCAGGTTCGCCGGTAAGCGGGCGATAAAATCTGGCCAGATCTCAGCCGGATCAACGGCGCTGGTGGTTGTGCTGTCGACCATAAACAACACGCGGTCCGCCTGCTCGATCTCCTGCCAGGCGCGTTCGATACCGATGCGCTCCACTTCGTCGCTGGCGTCGCGCAGTCCGGCGGTATCAATGATGTGCAGCGGCATACCGTCGATATGAATGTGCTCGCGCAGGACGTCGCGGGTCGTGCCTGCAATGTCGGTGACGATAGCGGCTTCACGGCCCGCCAGCGCGTTCAGCAGGCTCGACTTCCCGGCGTTAGGCCGCCCGGCGATCACCACCTTCATGCCTTCACGCAGCAGGCTCCCCTGGCGCGCTTCGGCGCGAACGGCATCGAGATCGCCGATCACGGTATTCAGCTGAGCTTCGATTTTACCGTCGGAGAGAAAATCAATTTCCTCGTCCGGGAAGTCGATGGCTGCTTCCACGTAGATACGCAGGTGAGTGAGTGCTTCCACAAGATGGTTCACGCGTGCGGAAAAGGCACCCTGCAACGAGTTCATTGCCGAGCGTGCCGCCTGTTCTGAACTGGCGTCGATCAGGTCGGCAATCGCTTCGGCCTGGGCCAAATCGAGCTTATCGTTAAGAAAGGCGCGCTCGGAGAATTCGCCTGGATTTGCGATACGAATGTTCGGCAGCGTCAGGATGCGCTTTAACAACAGATCGAGAATAACCGGGCCGCCGTGGCCCTGAAGCTCGAGTACGTCTTCACCGGTGAAAGAGTTCGGCCCCGGGAACCATAGCGCAATGCCCTGATCCAGTGTGTTACCTTCGGCATCACGGAACGGCAGGTAGTCGGCATAGCGCGGCTTCGGCAGCTTACCCAGCACCGCCTGCGCCACGTCGCACGCGTTCAGGCCGGAAATACGCAGGATCCCCACGCCGCCGCGTCCTGGCGGGGTGGCCTGGGCAACAATCGTGTCGTTATGGCTCATGGTTTGTCTCTTTCAATACCAATAGAAAAGGCGGTCAATCGACCGCCCTGTCATTACTTTTCTGATTGCCGGGTAGCGTTTCGCTTACCCGGCACGTGAATCAGGACTTTTTCTTATCGCGGCTGTGCAGGCCACGTTTTTCCAGACCACGGTAAATCAGCTGCTGCTGGATAATCGTCACCAGGTTGCTGACGATATAGTACAGCACCAGACCTGACGGGAACCACAGGAAGAACACGGTGAAGATGACCGGCATAAAGGTCATGATCTTCTGCTGCATCGGGTCGGTCACGGTGGTCGGCGACATCTTCTGAATGAAGAACATCGTTACGCCCATCAGGATCGGCAGGATGTAGTACGGGTCCTGTGCGGAGAGGTCATGGATCCACAGGGCGAACGGCGCATGACGCAGTTCAACGGAGCCCATCAGCATGTAATACAGCGCCAGGAAGATTGGCATCTGAATCAGCAGTGGGAAACAGCCGCCCAGCGGGTTCACTTTCTCGGCTTTGTACAGGGCCATCATTTCCTGGCTCTGACGCTGCTTGTCATCGCCCAGACGCTCACGCATCGCCTGAATTTTCGGCTGCAGCATGCGCATCTTCGCCATGGAGGTGTACTGCGCTTTGGTCAGCGGGTACATGATGCCACGTACGATGAAGGTGATAACGATGATTGAGAAGCCCCAGTTTCCGAGGAAGCTGTGGATAAACTTCAGCAGTTTGAACAGCGGCTGAGAGATGAACCACAGCCAGCCGTAGTCCACGGTCAGATCCAGGTGTGGCGCAACGGCGGCCATTTTGTCCTGAATTTCCGGGCCAACCCACAGGGTGCTCGCCAGCTTACCTGACTGACCTGGCTGAACCAGAACCGGCTGAGATTTATAACCAATCGCCGCGATGCCGTTACCCAGGTTTGTGGTGTAGAAGTTGTTCGAGCCGTCGTTGTTCGGTACCCATGCGGTTGCAAAGTATTGCTGCAGCATGGCTACCCAACCGCCTTTAGAACTGATGTTCAGGTTCTCGTTATCGGCGATTTTGTCGAACTTGTATTTCTCATACTTCTCGTCCGGCGTGGAGTACGCCGCACCGCGGAAGGTATGCATGGTAGACAGACCGCCGCCGCTTTGGGTGTCGAGTTCCTTAGGCAGGTTGATGGACTGTTTCAGCTGACCGAAGGTGGAAACTTCCAGTGGTTTCTCGCCGGCGTTCTTCACGTCATAGCCCACGTTCACCGCATAGCCACCGCGTGTCAGGGTGAAGGTTTTGGTGAAGGTGTTGCCGGCTTTGTCGGTGTAAGTCAGCGGAACGGTCAGTTCATTCTGCCCATCAGCCAGAACAAACGCATCTTTATCAATGTTGTACAGCGGACGTGCACCATTTGCCGGGTTATCCGGGCCGTCACGACCGGTCAGGCCGCTCTGCGCCTGGTAGATAAACTGCGGTGAAGTGTCGAGTAACTTAAACGGCTCAGTAGAATTCTGCGTTTTTGGATAAGTTAACAGCAGAGCCTGCTCAACATCACCCCCACGGGTGTTGATGACGAGCTCCAGCACGTCGGTTTTCACCGTAATCAGTTTTCCCTGTCCGCTGGACGGAACGCCCTGGTCGGCGGCGTTAGCCGTGGCGGTGGTCGTAGTCTGCGTAATCTGCTGCTGAGGCTGAGGATTTTTATCCTGCTCCCAAGCCTGCCAGATCATGAAAGACACGAACAACAAAGCGATGATAAGAAGATTGCGTTGCGAATCCATCGTTAGTGTTCTCTGGTATTAGAATGTCCTGGTGGGACGGGATCGTCACCACCCGGGTGTAAAGGGTGGCATTTTAATACGCGTTTCACCGTCAACCAACTGCCTTTTATCACACCAAACCTGCGCAATGCCTCAATTCCGTATTGTGAACAGGTGGGAGTAAAACGGCAGTGTGGCCCGAGTAGCGGACTAATCAGGCGTTGATAAACCCGGATGAGGGCTATCAGGACCCGTGAGCCAGGCGACAGTGACGGCGCCATAATTTTTCCAACGCTTCCGTGAGTGCCCGGTTGTCGAGGTCTGCAACCCCTTTCTTCGCCACCACCACGAAATCCATAGCGGGAAGTTCATGCTGACGTAAACGAAAGCTCTCACGCGTCAGACGTTTAATCCGATTGCGTTCATGGGCGCGTTTAACGTTTTTCTTGGCGACAGTAAGACCGATGCGGGGATGCCCCAGCGAATTCAGGCGGCCGAGGATGGTGATTTGCGGCGTGCCAGCCCGTTGCGGCTGCTGGAAGACGAAAGTGAAATGAGTGGGAGTTAACAAACGTAACTCCCTGGGAAAAGCTAGCTTAACCACTCAGGGGTTAGCTTTATTACTTGGAAACGGTCAGACGAGCGCGGCCTTTAGCACGACGACGTGCCAGAACCTGACGACCATTTTTAGTAGCCATACGAGCACGGAAGCCGTGAGAACGGTTGCGCTTCAGTACAGACGGTTGAAAAGTGCGTTTCATGGCGATTTCTACCTAAACTTGAATAAATTCACTGACTTTTGCGTGTACCCGAACGAGATTCGAACGACTTCCGCTTCAGTGTGGGTGATTAAAGAGGCCGGATTGTAATAATTGTACACTCCGGAGTCAATTCTCTTTACCTTATTTCCCGCGTATTTCCGCACGATTTCGCGTGGAAAATGACCGGCGCCGGTACCTGTTAACGAGCAGCACGCACCGGGTGGGGGATTATAAAGCCTGCCTGTCAAATCGCAAGGATCCCCCGGGATCTTTATTAGATCGTTTAAGCAAAAAATTGTCGTGACTCATTAATTTTTCCAATATGCGGACGAAATCGCCCCTCACTCTTGCCAGGATCGTTTACACTTAGCCGGTCTCTTCTTCCCTGTGGATAAATCGGGAAGAATCTGTGAGAAACAGAAGATCTCTGGCTCAGTTTAGGCTATGATCCGCGGTCCCGATCGCGATCCAGGATCCTGAACGGAGTAACAACCGCTGATAGCGGTTCGCACGTCACCTCACCACCTGTGGGCTGTCCGATGTGTGCCAACAATCATTAATTCAGTTTCACCCTTTTCAGTTCGAGTGGAGTCCGCCGTGTCACTTTCGCTTTGGCAGCAGTGTCTTGCCCGATTGCAGGATGAGTTACCAGCCACAGAATTCAGCATGTGGATCCGCCCATTGCAGGCGGAACTGAGCGACAACACGCTTGCTTTGTATGCGCCAAACCGTTTCGTGCTCGATTGGGTCAGGGACAAATACCTTAATAACATCAACGGATTGTTGAATGATTTCTGCGGTACCGATGCGCCACAGCTGCGCTTCGAAGTCGGTGCCCGTCCCGTCACTCAAGTTGTAAAAGAGATGGCTCAGGTTGCCGTCCAGGCGACCGCGCAGGTTCAGGCTCCGCGCATGGCCGTGCCTGCCGCACGCCAGGGCTGGGATAACGTTCCTGCCCCCGCCGAACCGTCTTACCGCTCTAACGTTAACGTCAAGCACACCTTTGATAACTTCGTGGAAGGTAAATCGAACCAGCTGGCTCGCGCTGCGGCACGTCAGGTGGCGGATAACCCTGGCGGCGCGTACAACCCTTTATTCCTTTATGGCGGCACGGGTCTGGGTAAAACCCACCTTTTGCACGCCGTCGGCAACGGCATTATTGCGCGTAAACCGAATGCGAAAGTGGTGTACATGCACTCCGAGCGCTTTGTGCAGGACATGGTTAAGGCCCTGCAAAACAACGCTATTGAGGAGTTCAAACGCTACTACCGCTCCGTTGATGCGCTGCTTATCGATGACATTCAATTCTTTGCCAATAAAGAGCGCTCGCAGGAAGAGTTCTTCCACACCTTTAATGCCCTGCTGGAAGGCAATCAGCAGATCATCCTGACGTCGGATCGCTATCCAAAAGAGATCAACGGCGTGGAAGATCGTCTGAAATCCCGCTTTGGCTGGGGCCTGACCGTGGCGATCGAGCCGCCAGAGCTGGAAACCCGTGTGGCGATCCTGATGAAAAAGGCCGACGAAAACGACATTCGTCTGCCGGGCGAAGTGGCCTTCTTTATTGCCAAGCGTCTGCGTTCTAACGTGCGTGAGCTTGAGGGTGCGCTGAACCGCGTTATCGCCAACGCCAACTTTACCGGACGCGCCATTACTATCGATTTCGTGCGTGAAGCGCTGCGTGATTTGTTGGCGCTGCAGGAAAAACTGGTCACCATCGACAATATTCAGAAGACGGTGGCGGAATACTACAAGATCAAAGTGGCCGATCTGCTCTCCAAGCGTCGTTCCCGCTCGGTGGCGCGTCCGCGCCAGATGGCGATGGCGTTGGCCAAAGAGCTCACCAACCACAGCCTGCCGGAAATCGGCGATGCGTTTGGTGGCCGCGACCACACGACCGTGCTGCATGCGTGCCGCAAGATCGAGCAGTTGCGTGAAGAAAGCCATGATATCAAAGAAGATTTCTCCAATTTAATCAGAACATTATCTTCGTGACGCTATGAAATTTACCGTTGAACGTGAACATTTATTAAAACCGCTGCAGCAGGTAAGTGGTCCATTAGGTGGCCGCCCAACGTTGCCTATTCTTGGCAACCTGCTGCTGCAGGTCGCAGATGGCTCCCTGTCGCTGACCGGGACCGACCTTGAAATGGAAATGGTGGCTCGCGTCGCGCTTTCACAGCCGCACGAAGCAGGCGCCACAACCGTCCCGGCGCGCAAGTTCTTTGATATTTGCCGCGGCCTGCCGGAAGGCGCCGAAATTGCCGTGCAGCTGGAGGGCGACCGCATGCTGGTGCGCTCTGGCCGCAGCCGCTTCTCGCTTTCCACTTTGCCCGCTGCGGATTTCCCGAACCTGGACGACTGGCAGAGCGAAGTGGAGTTCACCGTAGCCCAGGCCACGATGAAACGCCTGATTGAAGCCACGCAGTTCTCCATGGCGCATCAGGATGTTCGTTACTATTTAAACGGCATGCTGTTCGAAACCGAAGGGGAAGAGCTGCGCACCGTGGCGACCGACGGCCACCGTCTGGCGGTCTGCTCCATGCCGATTGGCGAGTCCCTGCCAAACCATTCGGTGATCGTCCCTCGTAAAGGCGTGATTGAGCTGATGCGTATGCTCGACGGCGGCGAAAACCCGATGCGTGTGCAGATTGGTAGCAACAATATCCGCGCTCACGTCGGTGATTTTATCTTCACCTCTAAGCTGGTGGATGGTCGCTTCCCGGACTACCGTCGCGTGCTGCCGAAAAATCCGGATAAACATCTGGATGCCGGCTGCGATATTCTCAAGCAGGCGTTTGCCCGCGCGGCAATCCTCTCGAACGAGAAATTCCGCGGAGTACGTTTGTACGTCAGCGAAAATCAGCTGAAAATCACCGCTAATAACCCGGAGCAGGAAGAAGCAGAAGAAATTCTGGATGTCACCTACGCCGGTACCGAAATGGAAATCGGATTCAACGTCAGCTACGTGCTGGACGTGCTCAACGCGCTGAAGTGCGAAAACGTCCGTATTCTGCTGACCGACTCAGTTTCCAGCGTGCAGATTGAAGATGCAGCCAGCCAGAGCGCGGCTTATGTTGTTATGCCAATGAGACTGTAATGGCGCTCACCCGCTTGTTGATCCGCGACTTTCGCAACATCGAAAACGCGGATCTCGCCCTTTCCCCCGGCTTTAACTTCCTGGTAGGCGCCAACGGCAGCGGCAAAACCAGCGTGCTGGAAGCCATCTATACGCTCGGCCACGGCCGGGCGTTTCGCAGCTTGCAGATTGGCCGCGTCATCCGCCACGAGCAGGAATCGTTTGTCTTACACGGACGGTTGCAGGGTCAGGAGCGTGAAATTGCCATTGGCCTGACCAAAGATAAGCAGGGTGACAGCAAAGTGCGCATCGACGGCACCGACGGCCACAAGGTGTCTGAACTGGCGCTGCTGATGCCGATGCAGCTCATCACGCCGGAGGGGTTTACTTTACTCAACGGCGGCCCCAAATACAGAAGAGCCTTCCTCGACTGGGGATGCTTTCACAACGAAGCCGGTTTTTTTACCGCCTGGAGCAACCTGAAGCGTTTGCTGAAACAGCGTAACGCGGCATTGCGCCAGGTCACGCGCTACGCCCAGCTGCGTCCGTGGGATATGGAGCTGATTCCGCTGGCCGAGCAAATCAGCCAGTGGCGCGCGGAATACAGCGCAGGGATCGCCGAAGACATGGCGGATACCTGTAAACAGTTTTTGCCCGAATTCAGTCTCAGCTTCTCTTTCCAGCGCGGCTGGGAAAAAGAGACCGACTATTCTGAGGTGCTCGAACGGAATTTCGAGCGAGACAGGATGCTGACCTATACCGCCCACGGCCCGCACAAAGCGGATTTTCGCATTCGTGCTGACGGTGCGCCGGTGGAAGACACCTTATCGCGCGGGCAGCTGAAGCTGCTGATGTGCGCCTTACGTCTGGCGCAGGGCGAGTTTCTGACTCGCGAAAGCGGTCGACGCTGCCTGTACCTCATCGATGATTTTGCCTCAGAGCTGGATGACGAACGCCGGGGCCTGTTAGCAAGCAGGCTCAAGGCCACGGAATCCCAGGTTTTTGTCAGTGCGATCAGCGCTGAACACGTTATGGACATGTCGGACAAAAATTCGAAGATGTTCAGCGTGGAAAAAGGTAAAATAACGGATTAACCCAAGTTTAAATGAGCGAGAAACGTTGATGTCGAATTCTTATGACTCCTCCAGTATCAAAGTCCTGAAAGGGCTGGATGCGGTGCGTAAGCGCCCGGGTATGTATATCGGCGACACGGATGACGGCACCGGTCTGCACCACATGGTATTCGAGGTGGTAGATAACGCTATCGACGAAGCGCTCGCGGGTCACTGTAAAGACATCGTGGTCACCATCCATGCCGATAACTCAGTCTCCGTAACGGATGACGGTCGTGGCATCCCAACCGGTATTCACCCGGAAGAAGGTGTGTCGGCGGCGGAAGTGATCATGACCGTCCTGCACGCAGGCGGTAAGTTCGATGATAACTCCTATAAAGTCTCTGGCGGTCTGCATGGCGTGGGCGTCTCGGTTGTAAACGCCCTGTCCCAGAAGCTGGAGCTGGTGATTCGCCGCGAAGGCAAAGTTCACCAGCAGATTTACGTTCACGGCGTGCCGCAAGCGCCTCTGGCCGTAACGGGTGAAACCGAAGCCACCGGTACTCAGGTGCGCTTCTGGCCAAGCCATGAAACGTTCACTAACGTCACCGAATTTGAATACGAGATTCTGGCAAAACGTCTGCGCGAGCTGTCGTTCCTGAACTCCGGCGTTTCTATTCGCCTGAAAGACAAGCGTGATGGCAAAGAAGATCACTTCCATTACGAAGGCGGTATCAAAGCGTTCGTGGAATATCTGAACAAGAACAAAACGCCAATCCACCCGAATATCTTCTACTTCTCCACCGAAAAAGACGGTATCGGCGTTGAGGTCGCGCTGCAATGGAACGACGGTTTCCAGGAAAACATCTACTGCTTCACTAACAACATTCCACAGCGTGACGGCGGTACCCACCTGGCGGGCTTCCGTGCGGCGATGACCCGTACCCTGAACGCCTACATGGACAAAGAAGGCTACAGCAAAAAGGCCAAAGTCAGCGCCACCGGTGACGATGCCCGTGAAGGCCTGATTGCCGTCGTTTCCGTGAAGGTACCGGATCCGAAATTCTCCTCGCAGACCAAAGACAAGCTGGTCTCTTCAGAGGTGAAATCCGCGGTTGAGCAGCAGATGAACGAACTGCTGGCAGAATACCTGCTGGAAAACCCGTCCGATGCGAAAATCGTGGTCGGCAAAATTATCGACGCAGCGCGTGCCCGTGAAGCGGCGCGTAAAGCCCGCGAAATGACCCGCCGTAAAGGCGCGCTGGATCTGGCTGGCCTGCCGGGCAAGCTGGCGGACTGTCAGGAACGCGACCCGGCGCTGTCCGAACTGTACCTCGTGGAAGGGGACTCCGCGGGCGGCTCTGCGAAGCAGGGTCGTAACCGTAAGAACCAGGCGATTCTGCCGCTGAAGGGTAAAATCCTCAACGTTGAGAAAGCGCGCTTTGACAAAATGCTCTCCTCGCAGGAAGTGGCGACGCTTATCACTGCGCTGGGCTGCGGCATTGGTCGCGACGAGTACAACCCGGACAAGCTGCGCTATCACAGCATCATCATCATGACCGATGCCGACGTCGACGGCTCGCACATCCGTACGCTGCTGTTGACCTTCTTCTACCGTCAGATGCCGGAAATCGTTGAGCGTGGCCACGTGTATATCGCCCAGCCGCCGCTGTACAAAGTGAAAAAAGGCAAGCAGGAACAGTACATTAAAGACGACGAAGCGATGGATCAGTACCAAATCGCTATCGCCCTTGATGGTGCAACCCTGCACACCAACGCCAGCGCCCCGGCGCTGGCAGGTGAAGCGCTGGAAAAACTGGTGGCCGAGTTTAACGCTACGCAGAAAATGATTGGTCGCATGGAGCGCCGCTTCCCTCGCTCGCTGCTGAAAGAGCTGATTTATCAGCCGACTCTGGCAGAAGCCGATCTGAGCGACGAGCAGAAAGTTACTCGCTGGGTAAATGCGCTCGTGACCACGCTGAATGAAAATGAGCAGCATGGCAGCATGTGGCAGCTTGATGTGCGTCAGAACGCCGAGCAGAAGCTGTTCGAGCCTGTCATTCGCGTGCGCACTCACGGCGTGGATACAGATTATCCGCTGGACCAGGAGTTCATCACCGGAGGCGAATACCGTCGTATCTGCACGCTGGGTGAAAAACTGCGTGGCCTCATTGAAGAGGATGCGTTCATCGAACGTGGCGAACGTCGTCAGCCGGTAGCGAGCTTCGAGCAGGCGCTGGAATGGTTGCAGAAAGAGTCGCGTCGTGGCCTGGCAATCCAGCGTTATAAAGGTCTGGGCGAGATGAACCCGGAACAGCTCTGGGAAACCACCATGGATCCGGAAAGCCGCCGTATGCTGCGCGTGACCGTAAAAGACGCGATCGCAGCTGACCAGCTGTTCACCACGCTGATGGGCGATGCCGTTGAACCGCGTCGTGCATTTATCGAAGAGAACGCCCTGAAAGCAGCGAACATCGATATCTAAGTTTTGCAGTAAAATAATGTAGGCCGGATAAGGCACCAGCCGCATCTGGCGGGTGTTCAGAAGCGCCTGATGCGCTTCGCTTATCAGGCCTACATTCATCCTCGAAAAGAGGAATCCCCCCACTTCTTTCCATCTCCCTTTTCCCCCGACTCTTTT
This sequence comes from Scandinavium sp. UTDF21-P1B, assembly GCF_040750395.1. Taxonomy (NCBI): domain Bacteria; kingdom Pseudomonadati; phylum Pseudomonadota; class Gammaproteobacteria; order Enterobacterales; family Enterobacteriaceae; genus Scandinavium; species Scandinavium sp. UTDF21-P1B. The sequence continues at coordinate 64,280 of NZ_JBFLVD010000037.1, read as the reverse complement.
GCTGTTTTTTGAGCTAAATCGCGTTAGCATGAGTGATAACTCACTTATCCCGGGGACCCTAATGGCTATCAAACTCATTGCAATCGACATGGACGGAACATTGCTGCTGCCCGATCACACCATCTCTCCAGCGGTTAAGCAGGCCATTGCCTCGGCGCGTGAGCGCGGGGTGAAGGTGGTGCTGTGTACCGGTCGTCCGTATGCGGGCGTTCACAGCTACCTGAAAGAGCTGCACATGGAGCAGGAAGGGGATTACTGCATCACCTATAACGGCGCACTGGTCCAGAACGCCAGCGACGGCAGCACTGTGGCGCAAACGGCGCTGAGTTATGATGATTACCGCTATCTGGAACAGCTTTCCCGCGAGGTGGGTTCTCACTTCCACGCGCTTGACCGCAACACGCTGTACACCGCTAACCGCGACATCAGCTACTACACCGTGCATGAATCCTACGTGGCAACCATTCCGCTGGTGTTCTGCGAAGCGGAAAATATGGCGCGCGATATTCAGCTGCTGAAGGTGATGATGATCGACGAACCGGCCATTCTGGACAAAGCCATCGCCCGCATTCCGGCGGAAGTGAAAGAGAAGTATACCGTGCTGAAAAGCGCGCCGTACTTCCTCGAAATCCTCGATAAACGCGTCAATAAGGGCACCGGTGTGAAATCGCTGGCCGATACGCTGGGCATTAAACCTGAAGAGGTGATGACCCTGGGCGATCAGGAAAACGATATTGCGATGATTGAATACGCCGGAATGGGTGTCGCAATGGAAAATGCCATCCCTTCGGTTAAAGAGGTTGCTGACTTCGTCACTAAATCCAACCTTGAAGACGGCGTGGCTTACGCTATCGAGAAGTTTGTTCTGAACTGATTCTTCCCTTTTTCAATTCAAGCCCGTTGCCCTGTGCGCGGGCTTTTTTATTGCCTGACGATCCTCGCGTTACGCTTTCTCGATCTGAATTGTCGTTTTTGTGATCTAAATTGTAGTACAACACAAATTGTTTGTACTACATTGTGGCGTATGGAAAGACGTATATGTTCAAGTTTGTACTGCAAAAGTGAGAGGAGTTTCGGCAGTCGCGGTAAAGTAGTCGGGTATTCCGAATAAAAGGACAATCCATGAACCTGACCAAAACCGACCGCATTATCGTGACGCTGGGCCGCCAGATTGTGAGCGGAAAATACGTTCCCGGCGCGGCGCTGCCCGCCGAGGCAGACCTCTGCGAAGAATTTGAAACGTCCCGCAATATCATCCGTGAAGTGTTTCGTTCGCTGATGGCGAAGCGGCTGATTGAGATGAAGCGTTATCGCGGTGCATTTGTCGCCCCGCGCAACGAATGGAACTACCTCGACACTGACGTCCTGGAATGGGTGCTGGAAAACGACTACGACCCACGGCTTATCGTGGCGATGAGCGAAGTACGAAACCTGGTGGAGCCAGCTATTGCCCGCTGGGCCGCCGAGCGGGCGACCTCCAGCGACCTGGCGCAAATCGAAGCGGCGCTGAATGACATGGTGGCGAACAACCAGGATCGCGATGCCTTCAACGAAGCCGATATCCGCTATCACGAAGCGGTACTGGCCTCGGTTCATAACCCGGTACTACAGCAGCTCAGCGTGGCGATAAGTTCGCTGCAGCGGGCAGTTTTTGAACGCACCTGGATGGGCGATGAGGCCAACATGCCGCAGACCCTTCAGGAGCACAAAGCGCTGTTTGACGCCATCCGGCATCAGGACAGCAATGCGGCAGAGCAGGCGGCGCTCACCATGATCGCCAGCTCAACACGAAGGTTAAAGGAAAGCACATGACATCACGCTACATCGCTATCGACTGGGGATCGACCAACCTGCGCGCCTGGCTTTATCAGGGCGATGAGTGCCTGGATAACCGGCAGTCTGAAGCAGGGGTCACTCGCCTGAACGGGCGTTCCCCCGAAGCGGTGTTAGCGGAAATCACCCACGGCTGGCGGGATGCCGCCACGCCGGTAGTGATGGCGGGCATGGTCGGCAGTAATGTTGGCTGGAAGGTGGCCCCTTATTTACCCGTTCCAGTGCATTTCCCGGCAATTGGCCAGCAGTTAACGCCCGTTGCCGATAAAGTATGGATTATTCCAGGCCTTTCCGTGTCGAGAGACGACAACCACAACGTCATGCGCGGTGAGGAGACCCAACTTCTGGGTGCTCGCCAGCTGGCACCTGCGTCGCTGTACGTCATGCCGGGCACCCACTGCAAATGGGTGCTGGCGGACAACCAGCAAATTTTTGATTTCCGGACCGTGATGACCGGCGAACTGCACCACCTTCTGCTGAATCACTCGCTGGTGGGCGCAGGCCTGCCTGAGCAGGAAACATCGCCTGAGGCATTCGCTGCCGGTCTGGAGAAAGGGCTTTGTGAACCTGCCCTGCTGCCGCAGCTTTTTGAAGTTCGCGCCTCCCACGTGCTCGGGGCTCTCCCGCACGAACAGGTGAGCGAATTTTTATCCGGTCTGCTTATCGGCGCAGAAGTCGCCACGATGTGCGAACGCTTCCCCGGTGAACAGGCGATAACGCTTGTCGCAGGAAAATCCCTCGCCGACCGCTACCAGCAGGCGCTAAGCCGCGTGGGTCGCTGCTCGACGTTCGTTTCCGGCGACGCGGCATTTCAGGCAGGTATAAGGAGCATCGCCCATGCAGTGGCAAACTAAACTTCCCCTGATCGCTATTTTGCGCGGCATCAGGCCGGAAGAGGCGCGCGATCACATCGCCGCTATTCTCAACGCAGGATTCGACGCGGTAGAAATTCCTCTCAACTCACCGGCATGGCAAACCAGCATCGCCGCGATGGTGGCAGAGTTTGGTGATAAGGCACTGATAGGTGCCGGAACGGTGCTGAAAGCCGAAGATGTCGACACGTTAGCTGCGATAGGCAGCAAACTGATTGTGACGCCAAATACGAACGCTGATGTTATTCGCCGGGCAGTTGCTCACGGCATGACGGTCTGCGCAGGCTGCGCTACAGCCACTGAAGCCTTCACCGCGCTGGAAGCGGGCGCACAGACGCTGAAAATCTTCCCCTCCTCCGCTTTTGGCCCGGAGTACATCAAAGCGCTGAAAGCGGTACTGCCAAAAGACGTGCCGGTGTTTGCCGTCGGCGGCGTGACGCCAGAAAACCTTAACGTGTGGCTGGATGCCGGCTGTGCAGGAGCCGGGCTTGGCAGCGATCTCTATCGAGCCGGACAATCCGTTGAACGTTCCGCACAGCAGGCTGCGGCCTTTGTAAAAGCCTGGCAGGAGGCCACCCAATGAAAATCACTAAACTGACAACTTACCGTTTACCGCCGCGCTGGATGTTCCTGAAAATCGAAACCGATGAGGGTGTTATCGGCTGGGGCGAGCCCGTTATTGAAGGCAAAGCGAGGACGGTGGAGGCTGCCGTGCATGAGCTGGGTGAATACCTGATTGGTCAGGACCCGGCACGCATCAACGATCTGTGGCAGGTGATGTACCGCGGCGGTTTCTACCGCGGTGGTCCGATTCTGATGAGCGCCATCGCCGGTATCGACCAGGCGCTGTGGGATATCAAAGGCAAAGTCCTCGGCGCGCCGGTGTGGCAGCTGATGGGGGGCCTGGTACGCGATAAAATTAAGGCCTACAGCTGGGTTGGCGGCGACCGTCCGGCGGACGTTATCGACGGTATCAAAACCCTGCGCAGCATTGGCTTTGACACCTTTAAGCTGAACGGCTGCGAAGAGATGGGCGTTATCGATGATTCCCGCAGCGTGGATGCCGCTGTGCATACCGTGGCCCAGATTCGTGAAGCCTTCGGCAATGAAATCGAGTTCGGCCTCGATTTCCACGGTCGCGTCAGCGCACCGATGGCAAAAGTGCTGATCAAAGAGCTGGAGCCGTATCGCCCTCTGTTTATCGAAGAGCCGGTACTGGCCGAGCAGGCGGAATACTATCCGAAGCTCGCGGAACAAACCCATATTCCCATTGCCGCCGGCGAGCGGATGTTCTCGCGCTTCGAATTCAAACGGGTATTGCAGGCTGGCGGCCTGGCGATATTGCAACCCGATCTCTCACACGCGGGCGGCATCACCGAATGCTACAAAATCGCGGCGATGGCTGAAGCCTATGATGTATCGCTTGCCCCGCACTGCCCGCTTGGCCCGATTGCGCTGGCGGCCTGTCTGCACATCGACTTTGTTTCCCGCAACGCGGTGTTGCAGGAGCAAAGCATGGGCATTCACTACAACAAAGGCGCGGAGCTCCTCGACTTTGTTATCAATAAAGAAGACTTCAGTATGGAAGGCGGCTACTTCAGACCGCTGATGAAGCCGGGTCTGGGCGTGGAGATTGACGAAGCCAAAGTCATCGAAATGAGCAAACAGGCCCCGGACTGGCGTAACCCGCTGTGGCGTTATCCGGACGGCGCTGTCGCCGAGTGGTAATTGCGCGTCATACTTCACGCTGGTGATGCGTCGGCTGCATTTTCTTACCCCGGTCACATACTTTTTGTCTGCGCCCGGGGATGAGAAAATTTGCGGCCTCCCCCACCGCCGCGAATTATTTAGCGCAATAAGCAGTGCCTTTTAATTTTATAGAACTTACACACCCTCTGTAATTTACAGGGCATGGTGGCACGTATCGCTATGCCCAGAATCTGGAGACAGATGAATGGATATTTCCGTGACTAACGTTAAAACAGGGCGCCGTCGCTACCTGACGCTGCTGATGATTTTTATCACCGTGGTGATTTGTTACGTCGATCGCGCAAACCTTGCCGTCGCTTCTGCACATATTCAGGAAGAGTTTGGCATTACGAAAACGGAGATGGGCTATATCTTCTCGGCGTTTGCCTGGATGTATACGCTCTGCCAGATCCCCGGCGGTCGCGTGCTCGACCGTTTAGGTTCCCGCACCACCTACTTCATTGCTATTATGGGCTGGTCCGTCGCCACGCTGTTCCAGGGCTTCGCGACCGGGCTGTTGTCGCTGATTGGCCTGCGCGCCATTACCGGTATTTTTGAAGCACCCGCATTTCCCACCAACAACCGCATGGTCACCAGCTGGTTCCCGGAGCAAGAGCGTGCTTCGGCGGTTGGTTTCTACACCTCCGGGCAGTTTGTTGGTCTGGCGTTCCTGACGCCGCTGCTCATCTGGATCCAGGAGATGCTGAGCTGGCACTGGGTGTTTATCATCACCGGCGGCATCGGCATCATCTGGGCGTTAATCTGGCATAAGGTTTACCAGGCCCCGCGCAAAACCAAAGGCATCACCCAGGCGGAGCTGGACTATATCGAACAGGGCGGTGGCCTGATCGACGGCGATGCGCAGATTGAAAACAAAGTCAGTGCGCCGTTGACCAAAGCCGACTGGAAGCTGGTGTTCCATCGCAAGCTGGTGGGCGTCTATCTGGGTCAGTTCGCTATCGCTTCGACGCTGTGGTTCTTCCTGACCTGGTTCCCGAACTACCTGACCCAGGAAAAAGGCATCACTGCGCTAAAAGCGGGCTTTATGACAACGGTGCCGTTCCTGGCGGCGTTCGTCGGGGTGCTGCTTTCGGGCTGGATTGCGGACAAACTGGTGCGTAAAGGCTTCTCCATTGGCTTTTCGCGTAAGCTGCCGATTATCTGTGGGCTGCTGATTTCCACCTGCATCATGGGCGCTAACTACACCAATGACCCGGTGTGGATCACCGTGCTGATGGCGGTGGCGTTCTTCGGCAATGGCTTTGCGTCCATTACCTGGTCTCTGGTGTCGTCTCTGGCACCGATGCGCCTGATTGGCCTGACCGGTGGGGTATTCAACTTTGCGGGTGGCCTGGGTGGGATCACGGTGCCGCTGGTGATTGGCTATCTGGCACAGGCGCACGGCTTTGCTCCGGCGCTGACCTACATCTCAGCAATTACGCTGATTGGCGCGCTGTCCTACATCCTGCTGGTCGGCGATGTGAAACGTGTAGGCTAAATTCCTGCCTTGCTATACCCTGATGCGATTCACGCGCATCAGGGTTCCTCAATGAAACAACTCACTTTTGCTCCTCGTCATCACCAGTTAACGAATACCCGGACATGGACTCCTGACGGCCAGTGGCTGGTGTTTGACGTGCGTCCGTCCGGCGCATTCTTTACCGGTGAAACCATCGAGCGGGTCAATGTCCACAGTGGTGACACAGAGGTGCTTTATCGGGCTACCAACGGCGCGCACGTTGGCGTAGTGACCGTGCATCCGTTTGAAGATCGCTATGTATTTATTCACGGCCCTGAAAATCCGGACGCGTCATGGCACTACGATTTTCATCATCGCCGCGGCGTGGTAACGCATCACAGTGAAACCCGCAATCTCGACGCCATGGATATCACCCCGCCGTTCACGCCTGGCGCGCTGCGGGGTGGAACCCACGTTCACGTTTACAGCCCGAACGGTGAATTCGTGAGCTTCACTTATAACGATCATGTTTTGCATGAACGCGACCCGGCGCTGGATTTACGTAACGTCGGCGTGGCCGCGCCGTTCGGGCCTGTTACGCCGCCGGGCCATCATCCGCGCGAATATGCGGGCAGCCACTGGTGCGTACTGGTGAGCCAGACCACGCCAGCGCCAAAGCCCGGCAGCGATGAGATTAATCGCGCCTACGAAGAAGGCTGGGTGGGGAATGAGCAGTTAGCGTTTATCGGCGATACGCTGTCGCTGAGCGGGGAAAAAATCCCGGAGCTGTTTATCGTTGACCTGCCGAAAGAGGAATCCGGATGGAAGCGGGCCGGGAAGTCCTCGCTTTGTGGCTCTGAAAGTACAATGCCCGCGCCGCCTGCGGACGTAGTTCAGCGTCGTCTGACGTTCACCCATGACAGGGCATTTCCGGGGCTGGTGAATACGCCACGCCACTGGGTGCGCTGTAATCCACAAGGCGACACGATCGCCTTTCTGATGCGTGATGAAGCAGGCGTGGTTCAGCTTTGGCTGATTACGCCGGACGGCAGCGATCTGCGCCAGCTGACGCACGCCAGCGGCATTCAGTCTGCGTTTAACTGGCATCCGTCAGGCAAATGGCTTGGGTTTGTGCTGGAAGACAGGATTGTGCTCTGCGATGCGCAAAACGGTGATATTCGCTTTTTGACGACTAATCATGAAAACCCACCGTCGGGTGACGCCATTGTGTTCTCACCAACGGGAGAGCATGTTGCCTGGATGCAGGAGACGGGCGGCTATCGCCAGCTCTGGATGACGAGCACGGAAGTCTGAATCAACGAACGGGCATCGCCGCAGGCGGGATCACGGCGTTCATCGCCTGCGTTTGCTGTTCGCTTTTCTCTACGCGGGAACGGACCGAGTTATCTTTGCGGAACAAATCCCACGGCAGCAGCAGCGTATCCGCGACGGCGGTAAACGGTAAATCCAGCAGAACGAGGGTTTTAGTGCCCCAGTTGGTGGCATCATCCCCTACCATCTCTGCACTGGCGCGCGTGCCGGGGTAGGTCCCCTCTTTGCCGCCGGTGTGAGACATGACGCTGGAGCACCCTGCCAGCGCGACCATCCCTGAGAATAAAACAGGTTTCAACATTAACGTTTTCATCATGCGCTATCATCGTTGTCGGCACCCGGAGTGCCTGTCTATCGGGTTATAACGGCCCGCTGAAAAAATACATAGTCCGGAAATGGCGCTCTGTGGCACCTGTCGCACTTTCGGCCTCCGTGCCGCCCTTCAGTCTATGCTCTGTGGGCGAAAGTGCAAAAAAAGTAAGACCTTTGCCCTTGATAAACGTTCCGCGAATCCCATTTTAATCCTGTACCCATTGAGAACATGCCTGAGGGGTGTTCCGGGTTCACGACCTGTCCATTGTGGAAGGTCAGAAAATTCTCGCTGATTTCAGGAGCTTTATGATTATGCGCAACTTCGATCTTTCCCCACTGTACCGTTCCGCCATTGGTTTTGACCGTCTTTTCAATCTGCTGGAAAACAACCAGAGCCAGAGCAACGGCGGCTACCCTCCGTATAACGTTGAACTGGTTGACGAAAATAACTACCGCATTGCTATCGCGGTTGCAGGCTTTGCCGAAAGCGAGCTGGAGATCACCGCCCAGGACAACCTGCTGGTGGTGAAAGGCTCCCACCCAACCGAGCAAAAAGAGCGCACTTATCTCTATCAGGGTATTGCCGAGCGTAACTTTGAGCGCAAATTCCAGATTGCTGAAAACGTGCATATTAAAGGCGCCAATCTGGTGAACGGGCTGCTCTATATCGACCTCGAACGCATTATTCCTGAAGCGAATAAACCGCGTCGTATCGAAATCAATTGATTCCCTTCAGGCGGCCATGCGCCGCCTGATAATACCTGCCCGCTGCTTGCCGACAGGGAGCAATGGCGAGTCTTTCACTCGCCGGGCCAAACTCGCTTCTTTGAAGGAGAACTATCATGCGTAACTACGATTTAACCCCTATGCTGCGTCAGTGGATTGGCTTCGATAAACTGGCCAACGCGATGCTGAATACCCCGGAAACTCAGGGTTTCCCGCCGTACAACATCGAAAAAAGCGACGATAACCACTACCGTATTACCCTTGCGCTGGCAGGCTTCCGTCAGGAAGATCTGGACGTGCAGCTGGAAGGCACTCGTCTCAGCGTTAAAGGCACGCCGGTGAAGCCTGAAACCGAAACCAAATGGCTGCATCAGGGCCTGGTGATGCAACCGTTTAGCCTGAGCTTCACCCTTGCCGAGCATATGGAAGTCACCGGGGCGACCTTCAGCAACGGGTTACTGCATATTGATTTGACCCGTAACGAGCCGGAAGCCATCGCTCCGCAGCGCATTGCCATTAGCGAGCGTCCGGCGTTGGACAGCTAAGTTCCAGATACCCGATGGCGCAGGCTTACCGGGCCTACGTACCCACCACGATTTGTTGGTCTTGTAGGCCCGGGCAAGCGAAGCGCCGCCGGGCAATTCAAGCCGCATTCTGAGCCCTGAATTCTTCAGGGCTTTTTTGTGCGCCGCGATCGATACATTTCAGTGCCTCTCTGCCAGAATCCCTTCTATCAGTAATGTTATTCACAGGGAAAAGACGATGAGTGATATAGCATTGACCGTCAGCGTTCTGGCGCTGGTGGCGGTTGTGGGGCTGTGGATCGGTAATATTAAAGTTCGCGGCGTCGGGTTTGGTATTGGCGGCGTGCTGTTTGGCGGCATTATCGTTGGCCATTTTGTTGAACAGGCGGGCGTTACGCTGAGCAGCCCGATGCTGCACTTTATTCAGGAGTTCGGCCTGATCCTGTTCGTCTACACCATTGGGATTCAGGTCGGACCGGGTTTTTTCGCCTCGCTGCGGGTGTCCGGCCTGCGGCTGAATCTCTTCGCCATTCTGATTGTGCTGCTTGGCGGTGTGGTGACCGCACTGCTGCATAAGCTGTTCGCCATTCCTTTGCCGGTGATGCTGGGGATTTTTTCCGGGGCCGTCACCAACACGCCAGCGCTCGGGGCCGGGCAGCAAATTCTGCGCGATCTGGGCGTGCCGTTCGAAGTCGTCGATCAGATGGGGATGAGCTACGCCATGGCTTATCCGTTCGGCATCTGCGGCATTCTGCTGACTATGTGGTTTGTGCGGCTCTTTTTCAGGGTGAACGTCGAGAAAGAAGCGCAGCAGTTTGATGCGCAGGCCGGGAACGGACACAGCCATCTGCACACCATCAACATTCGCGTGGAAAACCCCAACCTGCACAACCTTGCCATTCAGGACGTCCCCATTCTCAACAGCGATAAAATCATCTGCTCGCGCCTGAAGCGCGACGAAATGCTGATGGTGCCGTCGCCGGGAACGGTGATTCAGTCCGGGGATTTGCTGCACCTGGTCGGGCTTGAGGTGGATCTGCATAACGCGCAGCTGGTGATTGGCAAAGAGGTGGAAACGTCGCTCTCCACGCGCGGTACGGATCTGAAAGTTGAACGCGTTGTCGTCACCAATGAGAAGGTATTAGGCAAGAAAATCCGCGATCTGCACTTCAAACAGCGCTATGACGTGGTGATATCGCGACTCAATCGCGCGGGCGTTGAGCTGGTGGCAAGCAGCAACGCCAGCCTGCAGTTTGGCGATATCCTTAACCTTGTCGGGCGACCGGCGTCGATTGACGCAGTGGCGGCAGAAGTTGGCAACGTGCAGCAGAAGCTACAACAGGTTCAGATGCTGCCGGTGTTTATTGGGATCGGGCTTGGCGTGCTGTTGGGCTCCGTGCCGCTGTTTATACCGGGTTTCCCGGTGGCGCTGAAGCTTGGTCTGGCGGGCGGGCCGCTGATTATGGCGCTGATTCTTGGGCGCATCGGCAGCATCGGCAAGCTGTACTGGTTTATGCCGCCGAGCGCTAACCTTGCACTGCGAGAGTTGGGGATTGTGCTGTTTCTGGCGGTGGTTGGCCTTAAGTCCGGCGGTGATTTTATCCGTACGCTCACGGAAGGCGACGGCTTAAGCTGGATTGGTTACGGCATTTTCATTACCGCCGTACCGCTGCTGACGGTCGGTATCCTGGCGCGCATCTTTGCCAAAATGAACTACCTGACGCTGTGCGGTATGCTCGCAGGCTCAATGACCGATCCACCTGCGTTAGCTTTTGCTAATAACCTGCATGCAACGAGCGGTGCAGCGGCGCTCTCCTATGCCACGGTCTATCCGCTGGTGATGTTCCTGCGCATTATTACGCCGCAGCTGCTGGCGGTGCTGTTCTGGGCCTAGTCGTTTCACCGAAGGGGGATTACTCCCCCTTTAACAGCTGAGACGGCGGGAGGCCAAACCTGCGCTTAAACGCCTTGCTGAAGTGAAACGAGTCGAAAAAATTCAGCATATCGGCCACTTTTCCCACGCTTTGTCCCTCCTGCCTCAGCAGCGAATGCGCAAGGTCCAGACGCGCGTCCAGGTAGTACTCCTTTGGCGTTTTTCCGGTGTAGCGTAGAAACAGACGCCGCAGATATTGCTCGCTGCATTGCATCTTTTGCGCCATTTCCGTCACGCTCCAGTTTCGCTGTAGATCGCTGTGTAATACTGACAGTAATTTCTCAATCTGAATAAGCAGCGCATCTTTCTTGCCGTTTTCTGAAATAAGACATATCCACTGGTATATCATTTTGGTTAAGAACGCGACCGCGAGGTTATTCTTTAGTGGGTCTTTATGAGCAATCAATAACGCAACTTCCGACAGCTCCTGGTTAAATATCTCACCGTTATAAATTATACCCGTCTGTAATAGCGGAATTTCCATCACGTTGGTGGGGATAAACTCCATCCAGTATTGTTCCCACAGCAGGCCTGCGCAGTGATAGGACTGAATATCCATAGGTTTCAGGAAAATAATGCAGTTGCCGTTCAGGATTATTTCCGTACCGTCGCGCAGCAGCAGCTGGCCGCAGCCCTGTAGGGTGTAGATAGCCACCCATGAATTCGGTATCAGCGGTTTTTTCTTATCCCTTGGCCAAATAACCTTGTAGCTTTCGTCGGCCAGCGTATGCCAGAGTGAAATTAATGAGATGCCGCTGGAGATCACATTTTCGTCAATAACTAACGGAATATTGTAAGTGGTTTCGTTTTTTACATGCAAAAGAACGCTTTTTCCATTCATTTTATTTCGTCCACAACCAATTATCTGCCCAGCACATTAATGGGGAGTGTAATCCCCGAATAATAAATCGTTAAGGGCTGCAAGATGAACATTCAACAGATTGTGAGCTTTATAGCATTTACCCTACTGGTGGCATTGATTACATGGTGGAAGTTACGCAAGGCCGACACGGCTTCGCAACAGGGCTATTTTCTGGCCGGACGTTCGCTGAAAGCGCCGGTGATTGCGGCATCGCTGATGTTGACCAACCTGTCGACTGAACAGCTGGTTGGCCTGACGGGCCAGGCTTACCGCAGCGGCATGTCGGTGATGGCCTGGGAGGTTATCTCCGCCATTCCTCTGATTTTCCTGGCCTTAATTTTCCTGCCGCGCTACCTCCAGCGCGGCATCGCTACCATCCCGGATTTTATTGAAGAACGCTACGATAAAACGACCCGCATCATCATCGACTGCTGTTTCCTGATTGCCACAGGCATCTGCTTCCTGCCGATCATTCTTTATTCCGGCGCGCTGGCGTTTAACAGCATGTTCCACGTGGCCGAAGCGTTTGGCATCAGCCAGAACGCGGCTATCTGGGCAATGTCGGCCGTGCTGGGCATTTGCGGCATTCTCTACGCGGTGGTCGGTGGCATGAGGGCGATAGCCATCGCCGATGTGATTAACGGTATCGGACTGGTGATTGGCGGCCTGATGGTACCACTGTTTGGCCTGATGGCGATGGGCGGCGGTAGCCTTTCGGCGGGTCTTCATAAGCTGACTACCGATCACAGCCAGATGCTCAACTCTGTCGGCGGCAGCCACGATCCGGTGCCTATTGGCGCGGCGCTGACCGGACTGATTCTGGTTAACACGTTCTACTGGTGTACCAATCAGGGCATTGTCCAGCGTACGCTGGCCTCGAAAAGCCTGGCTGAAGGACAAAAAGGCGCGCTGCTGACGGCGGTGCTGAAGATGCTCGATCCTTTAATTCTGGTGCTGCCGGGGGTAATTGCTTTTCACCTGTTCCAGGACCTGCCGAAAGCCGATATGGCCTACCCGGCGCTGGTCAACAAAGTGATGCCGTTGCCGCTGATTGGCTTCTTCAGCGCGGTACTTTTCGGCGCGATTATCAGCGCGTTCTGCGGTTTTCTGAATAGTGCGTCAACGCTATTCAGCATGGGCATTTATCGCCGCATTATCAACGAGCAGGCCAGGCCGGAGCAGCTGGTTTCTGTGGGCCGTCGCTTTGGGTTTATCGTGGCGATCGTCTCCGTGCTGGTTGCACCGTGGATCGCCAACGCGCCTGAAGGGCTTTACACCTGGATGAAGCAGCTCAACGGCATCTACAACGTGCCGCTGGTAACGATTGTGATCATGGGCTTTTTCTTCCCGCGTATTCCCGCCGTGGCGGCAAAAGCCGCCATGCTTTTTGGCATCTGTAGCTACATCATTCTGAAATATCTGGTGCATTTCGAGCTGCATTTCCTCTACGTGCTGGCCTGCACCTTCTGCATCAACGTGGTGCTGATGCTGGTCATCGGCGCCCTCTGGCCGCGCGCCACGCCGTTTAAGTTCCATGATGCCTTTGCCGTGGACATGAAACCGTGGCGAAACGCGAAAATCGCCTCCGTTGGCGTCCTGTTCGCGATGATTGGCGTCTATTCCGGGCTGGCGCAGTTCGGCGGCTATCACGTGAAATGGCTGACCGTTCTGAGCTACGGCATCACCGTCGCGGTGGTGCTGTATCTCCTGTTTTCGGGCTGGCAGGCGCGCCGCGCAGGGCCTGACGTTTTCGCTAAAGAGATTAAGGAAAAACCATGAGCCGTCCCAATTTCCTGTTCATCATGACCGACACCCAGGCCACCAACATGGTGGGCTGCTATAGCGGGAAGCCGCTGAATACGAACCATATTGACCAACTTGCTGAGGAAGGGATCCGCTTTAATTCGGCCTACACCTGCTCGCCCGTCTGTACGCCAGCCCGCGCCGGGCTGTTTACCGGTATTTATGCCAACCAGTCCGGGCCATGGACCAACAACGTCGCGCCGGGGAAAAACATCTCAACGATGGGGCGCTATTTTCAGGACGCGGGCTACCGCACCTGCTACATCGGCAAATGGCATCTCGATGGACACGATTACTTCGGCACAGGCGTTTGCCCGCCCGAGTGGGATGCGGAGTACTGGTATGACGGGGCGAACTACCTGTCGGAGCTGACCGATGAGCAAATCAGCCTGTGGCGTAACGGCCTGAACAGCGTGGAGGATTTGCAGGAGCATCAGATAGATGAAACCTTCACCTGGGCGTACCGCATCAGCAATCGGGCGATCGATTTTCTCGGCAAACCGGATCGCCAGGACGAGCCGTTCCTGATGGTGGTCTCCTACGACGAGCCGCATCATCCGTTCACCTGCCCGGTGGCGTATCTTGAGAAGTATCAGGACTTTTACTACGAGCTCGGCGACAAAGGACGCGATAGCCTGGACGGCAAACCCGAGCATCACAGGCTGTGGGCGCAGGCGATGCCGTCGCCGGTGGGCGAGGATGCCCGCTACCATCACCCAATGTATTTTGCCTGCAACGACTTTGTGGACGATCAGATTGGCCGGGTGATCAACGCCCTGACGCCGGAGCAGCGGGAAAATACCTGGGTGATTTACACCTCCGATCACGGTGAGATGATGGGCGCGCACCGGCTTATCAGCAAAGGCGCGGCGATGTACGACGATATCACCCGTATCCCGCTTATCATGCGCCCGCCGCACGGCAAACCTGCGCAGGTGGACACCCCCGTCAGTCATGTCGATCTGTTGCCGACCATGATGGCGCTGGCGGGAATTCATCAGCCCGACATTTTGCCCGGCGAGAATATCCTGCAGGCGGATGCGGCTCGTGGGGTGATGGTGGAGTTTAACCGCTATGAAATTGAGCACGACAGCTTCGGCGGCTTCATCCCCGTGCGCTGCTGGGTGACGGACCGCTGGAAGCTGGTGCTGAATCTGTTCACCAGCGACGAGCTGTACGACAGACACAATGACCCGGACGAGCTGCGCAACCTGATTGAGAATGCAGACTACGCTAAAGTACGCGACGAAATGCACGACAGCCTGCTGGATTATATGGACAAAATCCGCGATCCGTTCCGGACCTACCAGTGGAGCCTGCGCCCGTGGCGCGCTCAGGCGAAACCCCGCTGGATGGGCGCGTTTCGCCCACGTCCTGAGGATGGCTACTCGCCGGTGGTGCGCGACTACGATACCGGGCTGCCCACTCAGGGTGTTAAGGTGGAAGAGAAGAAGCAGAAGTTTTGATGACCGGTTTCCCGTTGCTGCCCGGTGGCGCGAAGCTTACCGGGCCTACAGGGTACCCAGGCAGGGCAAACGTAGTGCCGCCCGGCAAAAAATGGATGAGATAAAGGAGCAACAATGAAGCTATCCCGTCTCGGCGAAGCGCCGGATTACCGCTTCTCGCTGGCAAACGAGCGCACATTCCTGGCGTGGATTCGTACCGCGCTGGGGTTTCTGGCGGCGGGTGTTGGTCTTGACCAACTGGCTCCGGATTTCGCCACGCCGCTCATCCGTGAACTGCTGGCGCTCCTGCTTTGCCTGTTTGCGGGCGCGCTGGCGATTTACGGTTATCTTCGCTGGCTCAATAACGAAAGAGCGATGCGCCTGAAAGACGATCTGCCCTATACGCGCGGGCTGCTGATTATCAGCATGGCACTGGTAGGCGTGGCGGCGGTAGTGATTGTGCTGGTGTTCTATGCCGGATAACCGTCGCGCGCGTCGCGTGAGCGATCCCGGTCTTCAGCCAGAACGCACGTCACTTGCCTGGTTCCGCACCCTGCTTGGCTATGGCGCGCTAATGGCGCTGGCGCTTAAGCACAACTGGCACCGGTCGGGTACGCCGTTCTGGCTCTCCGTGGCGGTGTTGATGGTGGTGAGTTTTATCCTCTGGCACTACACCCGCAGCCGCAATCTGATGAATGTTACAGACCTGGACTTTTCTCAAAATAGAGCAGTGCGTGATAAATTTTTGATCGCTCTCGCGGTCCTCTCCCTGGCTTTGTTGTTTGCTATAACTCACTTACAGCAGCTCGTAATACTATTCTAAGGGACTGAAATGACTGGATGTCACGTCATGGCTAAACCGGCCAGCTCGCGCTGTAACCTCCGTTGTCGCTACTGTTTTTATCTCGAAAAAAACCAACAGCCGGTGATGAGCGACACCACGCTGGAGGCTTTCATTCGTCAGCATATTGATGCGCAGCCCGGCGGCGATGTGCAGTTTGCCTGGCAGGGCGGCGAACCCACGCTCTGCGGGCTCGATTTCTTTCGCCGCGTCGTGGTGCTTCAGCAGCGCTACGCCGGGGAGAAGCGCATCTACAACGCCTTTCAGACCAACGGCGTGTTACTGAACGACGAATGGTGTCAGTTCTTCAAAGATCACAACTGGCTGGTGGGTATCTCTCTTGATGGCCCGGCAGCGTTACACGATGCGTTTCGCGTCAGCCGCAGCGGGAATCCCACGCATCACAAGGTGCTGCGGGCAATTGAGTGCCTGAAGACGCACGGCGTCGAATTTAATCTTTTAGTTGTGGTGAACAGCCTCAACAGCGCGCAGCCGCAACGCCTGTATCGCTATCTGCGCGAGCTCGGCACGCCGTTCCTGCAATTCATCCCGCTGCTGGAGATGAACGATCGCCATCAGCCGGATGAGTACTCCGTGTCGGCGAAGGCGTGGGGTGAGTTTCTGTGCGGGGTCTTTGACGTCTGGGTGCGTGAGGATATTGGTCGGGTATTCGTGCAGTTGTTTGATTCCACGCTCGGGGTCTGGAATGGTTTTTCCTCACAGATGTGCTCGCTCAGTAAAACCTGCGGCCATGCTTTTGCGCTGGAGAGCAACGGTGACGTGTACCAGTGCGATCACTACGTTTATCCCTCTTACCGGCTGGGGAATATTCACCACACCACGCTGGAGGACATAAACAGCAGCGCCGAAGCGGCAGCTTTTGGGCACTACAAGCTGGCATCGCTGCCGCAGGAATGTCACTCCTGCGCCGTGCTGCGGCTCTGCAACGGAGACTGCCCAAAACATCGCGATGCTTCCGGCAAAAGTGCAATATGCGAAGGCTATCGTGCATTCTTTGAATACACTGCGCCACACATGAAGGTGATGCGCGATTTAATCAATCAGCGCCGCTCGCCGCTGGAGCTGATGGCGATGCTGCGTCAGCAGGTGAGTTAACGCCCTTTCGCCAGGTATTGCGCCATCTCGGCTTCCGGCACCATGCCGCCACCTGTTGCCCACACCAGATGGGTGGCCTGGCAGATTTTCTCGGGTGCCAGCAGAGCACCTGTCCGCTGTGGTCCGGCCATTCCGGCCAGCGCCGACGGCTCAAGGAAAAGGTGCTCTTCCTGCGCCAGCCAGCCAAGCATGTCGTACAGAGTTTGATCGTCCAGGGTGTAAAAACCGTCCAGCAAATGCTCCATGGCGCGTCCAACAAAACCGGAAGCGCGACCCACGGCCAGACCGTCTGCGGCGGTGATATTGTCGATGCCAAGTTTCTGCACCGAAATTCCATCATGCAGGCCGGTATAAACCCCGAGCAGCATGCAAGGTGAGTGCGTGGGCTCGGCAAAAAAGCAGTGAACATGATCGCCAAAGGCGAGTTTTAAGCCAAACGCCACGCCGCCCGGCCCTCCGCCAACGCCGCAGGGCAGGTAAACATACAGAGGATGATCTGCGTCCACCACGCGACCCTGATCGCTAAACTGGGCTTTCAGCCGCTCGCCTGCCACTGCATACCCCAGAAACAGATTGCGGGAGTTTTCGTCGTCGATGAAAAAACAGCTCGGATCGCGCCCGGCGGCGATACGTCCTTGCTCCACGGCAACACCGTAATCTTCAGTATACTCAATGACCTCAACGCCGTGGCTGCGCAGCTTTGCCTTCTTCCATTCGCGGGCATCGGCAGACATGTGTACGGTGACCCTGAAGCCGAGCCTGGCGCTGATGATGCCAATCGACATCCCCAGATTCCCCGTAGAACCGACGGCGATACTGTACTGGCTGAAAAAGCGCTGAGCTTCGGGCAATAACAGCCGACTGTAGTCATCACTGACGGAGAGCAAACCCGCCTCAATCGCCAGCTTTTCAGCATGGGCCAGCACTTCATAGATGCCGCCACGGGCTTTGATGGAGCCGGAAATAGGCAGGTGGCTGTCTTTTTTCAGCAGCAGCGTGCCCGCTATCGGTTGACCGTACTCCTGTTCAAGGCGGCGCTGCATGGCCGGAATGGGGATCAGCTCTGATTCGATAATGCCGTGGGTGGGCGCGGTTTCCGGAAAGGCTTTTTCAAGATAAGGCGCAAAGCGTGCGAGGCGGGCATGGGCATCTTTTACATCCTCCGCAGTAAGCCCTACGTAGGGCAGGCCAACGGCCAGTGAGGAGGATTTTGGATTCAGCCAGCGGGTTTCACGTAGCGCAATGAGTTCAGCAACCAGTGGAAAGCGCTGTTTCAGTTCGGTCAGTTCGGTGGCATTCATGGCGAGGCTCTGTTCAGACGGATGCCAGAATAAAGCCAAAAAGCGGGCGACAGGGCAAGCAAAACCTGCCGCCGGGAAAATCAGATGGGCTGCTGGTGCTGGTTAAAGCGCGAAGCGAGCGGCAGCCAGCACAGCAGAATCAGCAGCCCCATCAGGGTCATCAGTAACCCAAGGCTGCTTTGCCCGGTTTGCGGCAGCATCGCGGAAAGCCAGGCCAGCGCACCGGAGCCAATATTTTGCAGACCGCCGACCAGCGCACCTGCCGTGCCTGCGAGGAACGGGAAGGGTTCCATCGCGCCGCTGGTAGCGAGCGGGAACAGCATTCCGGCACCGAAGAAGAACAGCGCGGCAGGCACCAGCAGCGTCCAGACGTTCATCACGCCGAACAGACCGGGGATCCACATCATCAGCCCGGCCAGCAGACAGCTGATGACCGACTGCCACATCAGGCTGGCGAAGCGCTTATTTTGGCGACCGGCGAACCAGGCACCAAAAAAGGCCGCCGGGATCGGCAGGATGAACAGAATACTGACCACCATGCTGCTGTAGCCCAGACCCGCGCCCAGCAGCACGCCGGAACAGGCTTCAAACACCGCAATACCCGCCAGGCCGCCAATCAGCATCAGCAGATAGCAGTTAAAAGCACCGTTGCCGAACAGGGTTTTGTAGCGGGTGGATAAGCGCGTTGGCGGTGCGTTTTGCGGACGCGTTTCCGGCATCCAGCGCGCCATGCTGAACGTTACGCCCATGCACAGCACCAGCAGGAAACCGTAGCACGCGCGCCAGCTCCAGGCCGTGTCCAGCAGGCCGCCAACCAGCGGGGCCAACAGCGGGCTTACCAGGATGCCCATATTCAGCAAGCTGTTGGCGTGACGCAGCTGAGTGCCTTCGTATAAATCACGCGGAAGCGTACGCGCCATCACGCCGCCAACGCCGGTTCCCATTCCCTGCAGCGCGCTGGCGGCAATCAGAACCGTCAGGCTGTGGGTGGTCATAGCGATGACCGTCGCCAGCATAAAAATCGTCATCCCGACCAGAATCACCGGGCGGCGACCCACCCGATCGGAGAGCGGGCCGTAAAAGAGCTGCGAAATGCCGTAAGTCAGCAGATAAGCGGCCATGACGCTTTGCACCGCGCCTTCCTGGACGTTCAGCTCGCGCGCCATGTCGGCAATTGCCGGAATATAAATGGTCTGCGCCATCTGCCCGACGGCGACAAGCAGCACCAACATCAACAGCAGACTGACGTTCTTATGCCTTTTCATGCGATGAATACTTTGTGAATGATTTAAAAGAAAGAATATGTGACTGGCACATCCGTTAAACGCGGTGGAAATCTACCACAGTAAAACGACAGAACAACCATGTCGGGCTGATTGATTCGCAGGGTTCAGGCAGATTTTGTAAACAACACTCGGCAACTATTGTTGCCAGCGATTTATAAAAGAGGGGCGGTTGCCCGCCCCTCTTCGGTACGGCCTGAACCCGATCACCGGAAGGTTTTCAGGACTGCATCAAGCAGTTGCAGCAACGCAACCATGAGTTTCAGGACTAACAGTGCCAGTTCCATTCCACCCATACGCTTCTCCCGTAGTGAAGGAGAACTTCCGGCTGACTTACCTCTCCGCTGCCTGTCATCAGCCGTGTTGTTGACGTAACACAGTGTGCTCTCCCGGGGGTTAAGGCGCTGACGGCACCACCCGTTTCAGCCAGGACTTATTGCGCGCCGGTGTACATGCGGCCCCCAAATGGCTCACCGTGAACAGCTTCAGTATAGATAAACACTGTATGTATGAACAGGTGTTTTTATAAGTGAAACTCGTCATGTTCCGCATGCGGGACTACGCGGAAAACCGGGGCTTAAATTGCACGATCGCCGCCGATCGCGTATACTTTTGCGGTTGACGTAACAGAGTGTGCTTTGCGGCCACCACCCGCTAACCACAGACAAAACCTCGCTCCGGCGGGGTTTTTTGTTTTCGGCAGTTTTACGGCGAAATGTGATCGGTTGCACAAAATTCCATGAGCCGCAATAAAGCCCTTGCCGACATCTGTAAAGCTGTGCTTGTATGGATCCGGTCAATAACACAACGTCATGGTCCCTAATGAACGCTACCTTCAACGCACTGAACCTACTACCAACTGCGCAACCAGCCGCAGTGGTCGTCGTGCGTGTGGTGGTCGTCGTCGGCAATGCGCCGTAGGGTCCGGAACACACGATTCCAAAACCCCGCCGGCGCAAACCGGCGGGGTTTTTCGTTAAAAGCCTCCCGGAAAGTCGGCCCAGAAGAAGAAGGACTGGAGCATGGCAACTTCGGGCACGCAGTCGTCACAAGCAACTTCACAGGCTAAGCGCTTCACCGGCGCGCAGCTGATTGTTCACCTGCTGGAACGTCAGGGTATTACCACCGTTACGGGGATCCCCGGCGGCACTGTCTTACCGCTGTACGACGCCCTCAGCCAGAGTAAACAAATACGCCACGTGCTGGCCCGCCACGAGCAGGGTGCAGGGTTTATTGCGCAGGGCATGGCGCGCACTCAGGGCAAACCTGCCGTATGCATGGCCTGCAGTGGGCCGGGTGCCACCAATCTGGTGACCGCCATTGCTGACGCCCGCCTCGATTCTATTCCGCTGGTCTGCATCACCGGCCAGGTGCCTGCCTCGATGATTGGTACTGACGCATTCCAGGAAGTGGACACCTACGGCATCTCCATCCCGATCACCAAACATAACTACTTAGTGCGTGACATCAGCGAACTGCCGCAGGTCATCAGCGACGCGTTCCGGATCGCGCAGTCTGGCCGCCCAGGCCCGGTGTGGGTGGATATTCCGAAGGATGTTCAGACCGCAGAAATCGACATCGACGACCTGCCAATGCCGGGCTGTAAAGCGCCTGCGCCGGTGTTTAACCTTTCCGATGTTCGCGACGCAGCAGCGATGATCAATGCCGCCAAACGCCCGGTGCTGTACCTGGGCGGTGGCGTGATTAACGCGCCGGAACATATTCGCAAGCTTGCGGAAAAAGCCAACCTCCCGACCACCATGACGTTAATGGCGTTGGGCATGCTGCCGAAAACGCATCCGCTGTCGCTCGGGATGCTCGGGATGCACGGCGCGCGAAGCACCAACTATATCCTGCAAGAATCTGATTTACTGATTGTTTTAGGTGCACGTTTTGATGATCGGGCGATTGGTAAAACCGAGCAGTTCTGCCCGAATGCCAAAATTATCCACGTTGATATCGATCGCGCGGAGCTTGGTAAAATCAAGCAGCCGCACGTGGCGATTCAGGCAGACGTCGGTGAAGTGCTGGACCAGTTAATCCCGCTGATCGAAGCGCAGCCGCGCGCCGAGTGGCGTCAGCTGGTGAGCGATTTGCAGCAGGAGTTTCCATCGGCGATCCCGCAGGCTGGCGATCCGTTAACGCACTACGGCCTGATTAATGCCGTGGCCGCCTGCGTGGATGACGATGCGATTGTGACCACCGACGTGGGCCAGCACCAGATGTGGACGGCGCAGGCTTACCCGCTGAACCGCCCGCGTCAGTGGCTGACCTCCGGCGGTCTCGGGACTATGGGTTTTGGCCTGCCCGCGGCTATTGGCGCGGCGCTGGCGAACCCGCACCGCAAAGTGCTGTGCTTCTCCGGCGACGGCAGCCTGATGATGAACATTCAGGAGATGGCGACGGCGGCAGAAAACCATCTCGACGTCAAAATCATCCTGATGAACAACGAGGCGCTGGGGCTGGTGCATCAGCAGCAAAGCCTGTTCTACAAGCAGGGCGTATTCGCCGCGACCTATCCAGGTATGATCAACTTTATGCAGATTGCGCAGGGCTTTGGTCTGCAAACCTGTGACCTGAATGCGGCGGAAGATCCGCAGGCCACACTGCAGGAAATCATTTCCCGTCCGGGCCCGGCGCTGATTCACGTGCGCATCGACCCGCAACAAAAAGTCTGGCCAATGGTGCCGCCGGGTGCCGCAAATACTGAAATGGTGGGGGAATAAGCCATGCAAAACGCAACCCATGACAACGTAATCCTTGAACTCACCGTGCGCAACCACCCAGGCGTAATGACCCACGTATGCGGCCTGTTCGCCCGCCGTGCATTCAACGTGGAGGGCATTCTGTGCCTGCCGATTCAGAACAGCGATAAAAGCCGTATCTGGCTATTGGTTAACAATGACCAGCGTCTGGAACAGATGATAAGCCAAATCGACAAGCTTGAAGACGTCACCGAGGTGATGCGCCACCAGAGTGACCCTGGCGTCTTCAATAAGCTGGGCCTGTTTTTTGAGTAATTAACGCGGGCTGGCTGTCGACTTACTCGTGGATGCCTTTATGATGTGCAGGCTAAAGCAATCTGTGAGGACGCATGATCTGGTTGACGCTGGCCACGCTGGTGGTGGTATTTGTGGTGGGGTTTCGGGTATTAACCTCGGATTCGCGCCGGGCAATTAAGCGCCTGAGCGAGCGCCTGAATATAACGCCCATGCACATCGAATCGATGATCGATCAGATGGGAAAAAAGATGGGGGAGGAGTACCTGAGCTATCTGCACCGCCCAAATGAGGCCCATCTACAGAATGCTGCACAGATTTTGCTGATCTGGCAGGTGGCAGTGGTGGACGCAAGTGAGTCCAACCTGCTTTTCTGGCACAGGCAACTGCAAAAGGCGCGACTTGCGGTGCCCGTCACCGACGCGCAAATACGCCTTGCGCTGAGCTTTTTGCGGGAGCTGGATCCTGATATGGCCGAGTTTAACGCCTTCCAGCACCGCTACAATCAGCTGTTTATGCCGCAGGATGGCGTCACCTGGCTGCACTGATACCACGGTGAATGACGACTGGTATCGGCGATCGTCATTCATTTATGTCATCCTGATGCGCAAACTGAACCTCGTTCGCTGGCGTGGTTCAAATGACAGAGCCAACTACTCAGGACGTTATTATTCTGGCCATTTTTCCCCCGGGGGCCGGGGTGAGGGTTAATAAAATTTCTGCTATTCTGCCCGCGCAATTAAGGGGGCAGCATGCTTAACATCGTTTTATTCGAACCAGAAATCCCACCCAATACCGGCAACATCATTCGCCTGTGTGCCAACACCGGCTTTCGCCTGCATATTATCGAGCCTATGGGCTTTGCCTGGGATGATAAGCGTCTGCGCCGCGCGGGACTGGATTATCACGAATTTACCGCCGTTCAGCGCCATGCCAGCTACGAAGCGTTTTTTGAGGCAGAGAAGCCTCAGCGCCTGTTTGCGCTCACCACCAAAGGCACGCCTGCCCACAGTGCGGTGAGCTATCAGGACGGGGATTATCTGATGTTTGGCCCGGAAACCCGCGGTTTGCCTGCCAGCATTCTGGATGCATTGCCGCCAGAGCAAAAAATTCGCATTCCGATGATGCCGGACAGCCGCAGCATGAACCTGTCGAATGCGGTGTCGGTCGTGGTGTATGAGGCCTGGCGCCAGCTGGGATATTCGGGCGCGGTATTACGTAGCTGAAGGATTTGTCGGGTGGCGGCTACGCCTGACCCGACCTACAGATTCGACGTTCGTGTAGGCCCGGCAAACGTGAGAGCCGCCGGGCAATACGCTAAATGCCGTCACCATACTCAAAGGTATGGTGAATGCCGTTGAAGTGCTGATCCATATCCATCGCCGGTTTGTCGCTGTCTGGCTTGCCGACGATGCGCGCCGGAACGCCTGCGGCGGTCGTGTGTGGAGGGACGGGCTGCAACACGACGGAGCCCGCACCAATCTTCGCGCCGCGGCCCACTTCGATATTGCCAAGGATTTTCGCCCCCGCGCCAATCATCACCCCTTCACGAATTTTCGGATGGCGATCGCCGCTGGTTTTGCCTGTCCCGCCGAGGGTAACGGATTGCAGAATGGAAACGTCATTTTCGATGACGGCTGTTTCGCCCACCACAATGCCGGTGGCGTGGTCGAGCATGATGCCGCGGCCAATTTTCGCCGCCGGGTGGATGTCCACCTGGAAGGTCACCGAAACCTGGTTTTGCAGGAAAATGGCTAACGCACGACGCCCCTGATTCCACAGCCAGTGGCCGATACGATAGGCCTGAAGTGCGTGGAAGCCTTTGAGATACAGCAGCGGCGTGGAGTATTTATCGACGGCCGGGTCGCGGGTGCGCACGGCCTGAATATCACAGGCGGCGGAGGCGATCATTTCCGGGTCGGCGGCGTAGGCTTCTTCCACCACTTCGCGAATAGCAATCGCGGGCATAATCGAAGAGGCGAGCTTATTGGCGAGCATATAGCTCAGCGCACTGCCGAGGTTTTCATGTTTGAGGAGCGTGGCGTGGTAGAAGCTGGCAAGCATCGGCTCACAGTCGGCCAGCGCGCGGGCTTCAGCTTTGATATTGTTCCAGACGATGTCCAGTTCTTCACACGGCATTGCGAACTCCAGGCGATAAGCAAATGACCGGTCAGTTCTGCGCTGACCGGGTCATTGGGATGGTGACGATTCCCTGCGGTTAGTGGTGGCTGCGCTCTTCCTTGCTGGCACGACCTAATAGGGTCAATGCTGCCTCGCGCGCATTCTTTCCGCAATACAATACCTGATAAATTTCCTCGGTTATTGGCATTTCGACACCAAACCGGTGCGCAAGTGCCCGAACCTCTTTGGTATTGCGGTAGCCTTCGACCACCTGACCAATCGCATCCTGCGCGCTTTGCACGTCTTTACCCTGGCCGAGCGCCATGCCAAAGCGGCGGTTGCGCGACTGGTTATCGGTGCAGGTCAGCACCAGATCGCCAAGCCCCGCCATGCCCATAAAGGTGGAAGGGTCGGCACCTAGCGCTGCGCCCAGGCGGGACATTTCTGCAAGCCCGCGGGTAATCAGCGCCGTACGCGCGTTCGCGCCAAAGCCGATACCGTCGGACATGCCCGCACCAATGGCGATAACGTTTTTCACCGCGCCGCCCAGCTGCACGCCGATGAAATCCGGGTTGCTGTAGACGCGGAAGCTTTTGCCGCAGTGAAGCAGCTTTTGCAGATCTTCCGCGAACTGAGGATCGGTTGACGCCAGCGCAATCGCCGTTGGCATGCCTGCCGCCAGCTCTTTCGCAAACGTCGGGCCTGAAATTACCGCCAGCGGAATGGCATCGCCCAGCGCTTCACGCGCAACATCCTGCAGCAGACGACCTGTCTCCGCTTCGAGTCCTTTGGTCGCCCAGACCAGGCGGGCATCAGCGCGCATCAGCGGTTTAAGCTGGCGCAGCACTTCGCCAAAGACATGGCTTGGCACGACGACCAGAATATCGCGACTGGCGGCCATCGCCGTGGCGAGATCGGCTTCAAGATACAGCGTGTCAGGGAAAGGCACATCAGGGAGGAAGGCCGCGTTGCAGCGGTCTTGTTGCAGCACGGCGAGGTGTTTCGGGTCGTGCCCCCAAAGCACTACGTCGTGGCCATTTCTTGCCAGGGTGATGGCAAGAGCGGTGCCGTACGAGCCGGCACCGATCACAGTCATTGCAGCTTTACGTGCGTTCATCAGGCATCCTGATGTTGTTCGGCACCTTCGCCAGCCTGCTGCTGCAGATAGTTCATGAACAGCGCATCAAAGTTCACTGGCGCAAGGTTCAGTTGTGGGAATGTACCGCGGCCTACCAGGCTTGTGATGCATTCGCGCGCATACGGGAACAGAATGTTCGGGCAGTATGCACCCAGGCAGTGTGCCATCTGAGTCCCTTCGATACCTTCGATAGAGAAAATGCCGCCCTGCTGAACTTCACACAGGAACGCCGTTTCTTCGCCCAGGGACGCGGTTACGGTCACGCGCAGTACGACTTCATACACGCCTTCCGCCAGCTGGGTGGAAGCGGTATCCAGATCAAGTTTAACCTCTGGCTGCCAGTCTTTCTGGAAAACATGCGGCGCATTTGGCGCTTCAAAGGAAACGTCTTTGGTGTAAATACGCTGAATCTGGAAAGTCATTTCTGGGTTGGTTTGTTCTGACATCTTTTTTTTGTCCTTAAAAGGGATTATTTCAGCAGGGGATCGAGTCCACCACGCGCGTCAAGTGCATACAAGTCGTCACAGCCGCCAATGTGCTGTGCATCAATAAAAATCTGCGGCACCGTGGTGCGGCCACTACGTTCAATCATCTCTTCGCGCTTTTCAGCGTTACCATCGATAGGTAACTCCTGGAAGCTGACGCCCTTCTCTTTCAGCAGCGCTTTCGCGCGTACGCAGAACGGACAGGTTGCTTTGGTGTAGATCTCAATATTGGCCATGACGTTACCTCAGAAAATTACTTACCGCGAACCAGCGGCAGGTTCTCACCGCTCCAGCCTGCAACACCTTCTTTCAGAACGAAAACGCGCCCGAAGCCCGCTTTGTTCAGATTGTTGGCGGGCTCCTGAGCCTGCATACCGGAACCATCTACAACGATGATGGGTTTATCTTTATGTTTTTCAAGCTCGCCGAGGTTATTCGCTTTGATTTCGGCTGGCAGCAAGTTAACGGAACCAGCAATGTGGCCTTTACGGAAATCATCACGCTGGCGCAGATCGACAACGATGGCTTCTTCTTTGTTGATAAGACGCGTGGCTTCACCGCGGGTGATGACTTTAATTTTGGAAGTCAGGCCTTTGAACGTGGTGAACAGCACGGCAGCCAGTAAGCCAACCCAGGCGATACTCAGTATGGGATGACGGCTAACAAATTGCATAATTTCTTGCATGGGGGGTGATAACTCCCGACTCAGTGATTAAAAAAACAGGAAAGGAGTATACCTGTGCAGGGGGGCAATTACAGCAAGCCGAACCTAAGCTAATCCAATTTCTGCGGAGTGGTACGAGAAATTTCGATCAAAAATAGCCAAATCGCCCCGCCAGCCGCGCCCGTTCTTTGATCTTCTGAGGCAGATTTATCGATTCAGCTGTAGTAAAATTACGCAAATTTTTTATCTTGTGAGCATGAGGTTGTCGCAATGTCTGATACTAAAAAACCGATGGTACTGGTGATTCTGGATGGCTATGGCTATCGCGAAGAGCAGCAGGATAACGCGATCTTCAGCGCGAAAACGCCAGTGATGGATGGCCTGTGGGCAAAACGCCCTCATACGCTGATTGACGCTTCCGGCCTGGAAGTGGGTCTGCCAGACCGTCAGATGGGTAACTCTGAAGTCGGCCATGTTAACCTCGGCGCAGGCCGTATCGTGTATCAGGACCTGACCCGTCTGGACGTGGAAATCAAAGAGCGTACCTTCTTTGAAAACAGCGTGCTGGCCGGTGCCGTTGATAAAGCTGTTGCCGCAGGCAAAGCGGTGCACATTATGGGTCTGCTGTCTGCCGGTGGCGTTCACAGCCATGAAGATCACATCATGGCGATGGTTGAAATGGCCGCTGAGCGTGGTGCAGAGAAAATCTACCTGCACGCTTTCCTCGACGGTCGTGATACTCCACCTCGCAGCGCGAAATCCTCTCTGGCTGCCTTCGAAGAGAAATTCGCTGCGCTGGGCAAAGGCCGCGTAGCGTCAATCATCGGTCGTTACTACGCTATGGACCGCGACAACCGTTGGGACCGCGTTGAGCAGGCCTACGATCTGATGACCCTGGCAAAAGGTGAGTTCCAGTTCGACTCCGCAGTTGCCGCTCTGGAAGCCGCATACGCACGTGACGAAAACGACGAATTCGTGAAAGCGACCGTTATCCGTGCCGCAGGCCAGGCCGATGCCGCAATGGAAGATGGCGATGCGCTGATCTTCATGAACTTCCGTGCGGACCGTGCCCGTGAAATCACCCGCGCTTTCGTAAACAAAGATTTCGACGGCTTTGCGCGCAAAAAAGTGGTTAACCTCGACTACATCATGCTGACGCAGTATGCCGCCGATATCGACGCACCGTGCGCTTACCCGCCAGCTTCCCTCGCGAATACCTTCGGCGAGTGGATGGCGAAGAACGACAAAACCCAGCTGCGTATCTCTGAAACCGAGAAATATGCTCACGTGACCTTCTTCTTCAACGGCGGCATCGAAGAGAACTTCGCGGGCGAAGAACGTATCCTGATCAACTCTCCGAAAGTCGCAACCTACGATCTGCAGCCAGAAATGAGCTCTGCAGAACTGACTGAAAAACTGGTCGGTGCCATCAAAGGCGGTAAATTCGACGCCATCATCTGTAACTATCCGAATGGCGACATGGTTGGCCATACCGGCGTGATGGAAGCTGCAGTGAAGGCGGTTGAAGCGCTGGACCACTGCATTGACGAAGTGAGCAAAGCCGTTGAATCCGTTGGTGGACAGCTGCTGATCACCGCAGACCACGGCAACGCCGAGCAGATGCGTGACCCTTCTACCGGCCAGGCGCACACGGCGCACACCAACCTGCCGGTACCGCTGATTTACGTCGGTAACAAAGCGGTGAAAGCGGTCGACGGCGGTAAACTCTCCGACATCGCCCCAACCATGCTCTCCCTGATGGGCATGGAAATCCCGCAAGAGATGACTGGCAAGCCGCTGTTCATCGTGGAATAATCCCTCCCCATGAGGGGAAAGGCGATTGTTTCAAAGACCTGGATCGCGACGGCAGTCCGATCCGTTTGTTACGCCAGCGCGTTCAGCGCTGGCGTATTGCTGTGCGCGGCATCTGCTCAGGCAGATGACCGTGACCAGCTGAAATCCATTCAGGCCGATATCGCCAGCAAAGAGAAGGCGGTACGCCAGCAGCAACAGCAGCGCTCAGCCCTGCTCGCCCAGCTTAAAACCCAGGAAGAAGCGATTGCCGTCGCCGCCCGTAAGCTGCGCGACACGCAGAATACCCTCGCCGACCTCAATAAGCAGGTCGATGAGATGAATGCCTCCATCACCAAACTGCTTAAGCAAAAAGCTGCTCAAGAGCGCAACCTTGCCGCTCAGCTGGATGCGGCATTCCGCCAGGGCGAGCATACCGGTATTCAGCTTATTCTCAGCGGCGAAGAGAGCCAGCGGGGCCAGCGTTTGCAGGCCTATTTTGGCTACCTCAATCAGGCCCGCCAGGAAACCATCGCCGAGCTGAAGCAGACCAGTGAAGAGGTCGCCTCGCAAAAAGCGCTGCTTGAAGAGAAGCAGAGCCAGCAGCAAACCCTGCTCTACGAGCAAAAGGCGCAGCAGGCCAAACTTGAGCAGGCGCGTAACGAACGTAAGAAAACCCTTGCCGGGCTTGAGTCCTCCATTCAGGCCGGTCAGCAGCAGCTTTCCGAACTGCGCGCCAACGAATCCCGCATGCGTTCCCGCATAGCGCAGGCAGAAGCTGCCGCCCGTGCGCGTGCAGAGAAAGAAGCCAAAGAAGCACAGGCCGTTCGCGACCGCCAGCAGGATGCTTCCCGCAAAGGCACCACCTACAAACCTTCCGAAAGTGAGCGCTCGCTGATGGCCCGTACCGGCGGCCTGGGCTCACCTCGTGGCCAGGCATTCTGGCCCGTTCGTGGCCCAACGCTGCATCGCTATGGCGAACAGCTTCAGGGTGAACTACGTTGGAAAGGGATGGTTATCGGTGCGTCTGAAGGCACCGAGGTCAAAGCCATCGCCGATGGCCGCGTAATCCTCGCCGACTGGCTGCAGGGCTATGGCCTGGTCGTGGTGGTGGAGCACGGGAAAGGCGACATGAGCCTTTACGGATACAACCAGAGCGCGCTGGTCAGCGTCGGCACTCAGGTTCGCGCCGGCCAGCCGATTGCCCTTGTGGGCAGCAGTGGCGGTCAGGGCCGACCTTCACTCTACTTCGAAATTCGCCGCCAGGGTCAGGCGGTCAATCCACAGCCGTGGTTGGGAAGATAAGTTTTGCTTCAATTTCGCCCGTTAGCGTTGTCCTTCGCCGCCTTAGTGGCGATGGTTGCCCCGGTTCATGCCGGAAAACTCTCGATAGTCATTGATGATTTTGGCTATCGCCCCCAGCAGGAAAATCAGGTGCTGGCCCTGCCCAACACCCTCTCCGTCGCCGTTTTACCTAATGCGCCGCACGCCCGTGAAATGGCGACCAAAGCCCATAATAGCGGCCATGAAGTGCTGATCCATCTGCCGATGGCACCCATCAGTAAACAGCCGCTGGAGAAAGATACCCTGCGTCCGGACATGAGCAGCGATGAGATTGATCGCATCGTTCGTGAAGCGGTAAGCAAGGTGCCTTATGCCGTGGGCCTGAATAACCACATGGGCAGCGCCATGACCTCCAGCCTGTTTGGCATGCAGAAGGTGATGCAGACGCTGAGCCACTACAATTTCTACTTTCTCGACAGCATGACGATTGGCAACAGCCAGTCGATGCGGGCCGCCGCCGGAACGGGCGTGAAGGTCATTAAGCGCAAAGTGTTCCTCGACGATACGCAGAACGAAGCGGATATTCGCACGCAGTTTAATCGCGCTATCCAGATTGCGAGGCGCAGCGGTTCTGCGATTGCCATCGGACATCCGCATCCGACCACGGTGCGCGTTCTTCAGCAGATGGTGTATAACCTGCCGCCTGATATCACCCTGGTTCGCCCCAGCAGCCTGCTGAATGAACCGCAGGTTGATACCTCGACGCCGAACAATGCCGTGCCAGTGAAACCAACGGCGCCCCGCAACCCATTCCGGGGCGTGAAGCTGTGCAAACCGAAAAAACCGCAGCAGCCAGTCTATGCGAGCCGTTTCTTCGATGTGTTAAGCGACAGCATTACGCACAGCACGCTGGTGCAATACTTCCAGCTGCAGTGGCAGGGTTGGGATAAGCCCTGAGCGGGCAGGAAGACGGCGATAAAAAACGCTGAATCTGCGGCGAGATTCTCTATAATGCCCACTGGTTTTAATATGAGAATCAGAGAGCATGGTGCCGCAAAAACGGAAAATCCTGCTGTTCGACAGCGGCAAAGAGTGGGGCGGTGGCACCAACAGCATGCTGGAGTTGCTTAAACGCATCGACAGGCAACGGTTCGATATTACCTGCTGCTTCTACCACAACTATCTTCGTGCGGGCGGTGAGAGCATTGAGCAAGTGCTGAGCACCTTCGGCATTCCGATGATCCTGTTGCCCGCCCGTCGTCAGCCTGGCTGGGCAAAGTTACTGAAAGAAGTCGGTCGCAGCCTGCTGTTCTTCTCCCGCGACACGCGTAAAGCCTTCACCCGAAAGATGGATACGCTGTGGCGCATCCAGCCTGACGCACGCCGTCTGCGCAAGCTGCTGCAGGAAGGCGGGTACGACATCCTGTACATGAATAATCAGCCTGGCTCTAACGAAGAGGGCTATCATGCCGTGAAGGGCCTGCCCGTTGCTCTGGTTCAGCACTGCCGCATTGAACCAGTCCTCTCGCCGTCGCTGGTCGCACTGGTTAATGCGCAGGTGGATAAAATCATTGCCGTTTCCCATGGAGTGGAAAGCGTGCTGCTCAACCACGGCGTTGAGCGCCAGCTCTGCGTCACCGTGAATAACGCCATTGATATTCACCAGCCGTTGCCGGACCGTGCGGTGATGCGCCGCTCGCTGGGACTGGATGACGATACGTTTGTCATCGGCAGCATCGGTTCACTGATCCCCCGTAAAGCGAATCATCACACGCTCGAAGCGCTGGCCTTGTTCAGCCGGAATAATCCCGAGGCAAAGTGGAAGCTGCTGCTGATTGGCGAAGGCCCGGAACGTTCAACGCTCGAAGCACAGGCCGCCGCGTGCGGGCTCGCTGAACGGGTTGTCTTCACTGGATTTCGCAATAATCCATTGGATTATCTCGCCGCCTTTGACCTCTTTATCCTGGCCTCAGCCAGCGAAGGGCTGCCTCGCGTAGTGCTGGAGGCAATGCTGTTAGGGGTTCCGGTCATCGGCTCTGACGTCACCGGGACCGCTGAGCTTATCGACCATCAGCAAACCGGCCTGCTTTTCCCATGGAGTGATACTCAGGCTCTTGCACACAACCTTTCTATGCTCTGGCAAAATGCTGAACTGCGCCGGGCCCTGGCTGAAAATGCCCGTCAGCACGTGCGCCATCACTACGCCATTGAGCATTACGTCGCGGGTGTTGAACGCGAACTAGCCTCTATTTCTTCGGGACGGACCGACCATGTTTAACTTTCTGAATGCCCGCTATCGTCACATCACGGCGCGCCACAATATTCCTTATGCTTCATTGACGCCTTCTGCTCAGAGCGTGCCGATTACCTCGGTCGTCATCCCCTGCACCGGGGCAGATTATGTTGAGGAGGCGTTACTTTCCGCCACCTTCGCCGAGCGCTACGCGCCCGATCTTGAAGAGATTGTTATCGTCAGCGATCAGCCAGAGAGCGCGTTTGGCGCGCTACCGGTAAAAACCCGCGTTGTTACGCTCGATTTGCCAAAGCGTGAAGAGACCTACCGCTACAAGCAGATCTACCTGAGTCGGTTGGTGAAACTGAACGCGCCAATGCAGGCGCGCGGTGAAGGCGTTTTGATGATCGATTCAGACCTGAACCTGCTGCAGATGCCCCGGTTCAGGGTTGAAGAAGGCCATATTTATTCGAGCTTTCGTCAGGGCAAAATGATCGCCAAGCTGGCAGGCGCACCGGCTGAAAAGGTACCGGCTTACTACCAGGGCACCGTGCGCCCGTATATCGTCGACCACGTCAACGGGGCCTTCCTGGCCGCAACGCGCAAAACCTGGCGTCGTATCTGTCCGCTGTGGCTGACGCTTTTCCAGGATACCTGGGAGTTGATGGACGACAGCCAGCCGCCAACGGATCAGCTGCCGCTGGCCGCGCTGCTGGATATGCTTGATCTGAAAACGGTGAATCTGGGCGACTGGATGAACTGGCCGGTCTCCAAAAAAATCGGCGGGCAGGAAGCGGTTATCCCAAAAGAGGTGGTCGGTGCCCATGGCGGTTTCCCGCTCTCTGAGTGGCAGAAATATCTGCAATCAGCTGACAGCAAGCTGCTGTTCAAAGGGCAGGACTACACGCGCAAAGTGCGCTATCTGACGGATAAAGAGAAGCAGCAACAAAGCTGATGCCTTGCGGAGCTAAGCCTGCACTGGCCTACAGAAATCAGCTTCCGTAGGCCGGATAAGCGCAGCGTCATCCGGCAATTACGCGGATTAATCCCAGCTCAGGATAACTTTCCCGGACTGGCCTGAACGCATCGCGTCAAAGCCTTTCTGGAAATCATCAATGCCGAAGCGATGGGTGATGATTGGCGAGAGATCGAGGCCAGACTGAATCAGCGCGGCCATCTTGTACCAGGTTTCGAACATCTCGCGGCCGTAAATGCCTTTGATGAACAGCCCCTTAAAGATAACTTTGGTCCAGTCGATGGACATGTCTGACGGTGGAATGCCCAGCATCGCGATGCGACCACCGTGGTTCATGGTGTCCAGCATCGTGCGGAACGCCGGTGGTGCACCGGACATCTCCAGGCCCACGTCGAAACCTTCGGTCATGCCGAGTTCGGTCATCACGTCCTTCAGGTTTTCAGTCGCCACGTTTACCGCGCGGGTCACGCCCATTTTGCGCGCCAGGCCCAGGCGGTATTCGTTCACATCGGTGATCACGACATTGCGTGCGCCAACGTGTTTCGCCACGGCTGCCGCCATGATGCCAATCGGGCCCGCGCCGGATACCAGCACGTCTTCGCCAACCAAATCAAACGACAGCGCCGTGTGAACCGCGTTGCCGAACGGGTCGAAGATGGAGGCCAGGTCGTCAGAAATGTTGTCCGGGATTTTGAAGGCGTTAAACGCCGGGATCACCAGATATTCTGCAAAACAGCCCGGACGGTTGACGCCAACGCCAATGGTATTGCGGCACAGGTGCGTACGGCCCGCGCGGCAGTTACGGCAGTGTCCGCAGGTGATGTGGCCTTCGCCGGATACGCGGTCGCCGATTTTAAAGCCTTTTACTTCTTGGCCGATGCCAACCACTTCGCCCACGTATTCATGGCCGACAACCATCGGGACCGGAATAGTTTTCTGTGACCATTCGTCCCAGTTGTAAATATGCACATCGGTGCCGCAGATAGCGGTTTTGCGAATCTTAATCAGCAGATCGTTATGCCCGACTTCCGGTTGAGGAACGTCGTTCATCCAGATGCCTTCTTCGGCCTTCAGTTTCGATAATGCTTTCATCTCACATCCTCAGGCAATGACGCCCAGTTGCTTACCGATGCGGGTAAACGCGTCCACCGCACGTTCAATTTGCTCAGGAGTATGCGCCGCGGACATCTGCGTGCGGATACGTGCCTGGCCTTTTGGCACCACCGGATAGAAGAAACCGGTGACGTAAATGCCTTCTTTTTGCAGCTCGCGGGCAAAGTCCTGCGCGACGGTGGCTTCACCCAGCATCACCGGAATGATGGCGTGGTCGGCACCGGCCAGGGTAAAGCCTGCGGCGGTCATTTTTTCGCGGAACAGGCGGGCGTTGGCCCACAGGCGATCGCGTAACTCTGCCCCTGACTCCACCATTTCCAGCACTTTGATGGAGGCGGAAACGATGGCAGGAGCCAGAGAGTTGGAGAACAGGTACGGACGGGAGCGCTGACGTAGCCACTCAACGACTTCTTTACGTGCGGCGGTATAGCCGCCGGATGCGCCGCCGAGCGCTTTGCCGAGGGTGCCGGTGATGATGTCAACGCGGCCCATCACTTCACAATATTCATGCGAACCACGCCCGTTTTCGCCGACAAAGCCAACGGCGTGGGAATCATCGACCATGACCAGCGCATCGTATTTGTCTGCCAGGTCGCACACGCCTTTCAGATTGGCAATGACGCCGTCCATGGAGAACACGCCATCGGTGGCGATCAGCACGTGACGCGCCCCGGCTTCGCGGGCTTCTTTCAGGCGCGCTTCCAGTTCAGCCATGTCGTTATTGGCATAGCGGAAACGCTTCGCTTTACACAGACGCACGCCGTCGATGATGGACGCGTGGTTCAGGGCATCGGAAATAATGGCATCTTCCGCGCCGAGCAGGGTTTCAAACAGGCCGCCGTTAGCGTCAAAGCAGGAGGAGTACAGAATGGCGTCTTCCATCCCGAGGAAATCAGCGAGCTTCTTCTCCAGCGCCTTATGGCTGTCCTGGGTGCCGCAGATGAAACGAACGGAAGCCATGCCGAATCCGTGGCTGTCCATACCGGCTTTTGCCGCGGCGATAAGTTCCGGGTGGTTGGCCAGGCCAAGATAGTTGTTGGCGCAGAAGTTGATGACGTGGCTACCGTCGCCGACGGTGATGTCCGCCTGCTGGGCGGAGGTAATGATGCGTTCTTCTTTAAACAACCCTTCCGCGCGGGCGGTCTCCAGGTCGCTGGTTAACTGTTTGTAAAAATCACCACGCATTGCAACTCTCCAGATTCGGCAAAATTTGGCACATATTACCCAATGCTTCCGGCGTATACGAGATGACACCGCGGCAGATAAGCATTTTTGTAGCATAAATCACGTGTACCCCTGCGGCTTGTCGGTGAATGTGAAGAGTCCGCACAGTGATGGTATGATAAGAACCATTAGCGTCCGGGATAG
The DNA here is from genome assembly GCF_040750395.1 of Scandinavium sp. UTDF21-P1B. Lineage (NCBI taxonomy): Bacteria > Pseudomonadati > Pseudomonadota > Gammaproteobacteria > Enterobacterales > Enterobacteriaceae > Scandinavium > Scandinavium sp. UTDF21-P1B. The sequence goes on along the minus strand of NZ_JBFLVD010000037.1, from coordinate 28,717 downwards.
TCCCGGTCACTCACATTTCAAAGGTTATCGTTATGATCATCGTTACCGGCGGCGCAGGCTTTATTGGCAGCAACATCGTTAAGGCCCTGAATGATAAAGGTATCACCGACATTCTGGTGGTGGACAACCTGAAAGATGGCACCAAATTCGTCAACCTGGTCGATCTCAACATCGCCGATTACATGGATAAAGAAGACTTCCTTATCCAGATTATGGCAGGCGAAGAGATGGGCGAGATCGAAGCCGTGTTCCACGAAGGTGCCTGCTCTTCCACCACCGAGTGGGACGGCAAGTACATGATGGACAATAACTATCAGTACTCCAAAGAGCTGCTGCACTACTGCCTGGAGCGCGAAATCCCGTTCCTGTATGCCTCTTCTGCAGCCACCTACGGCGGGCGCACCTCGGATTTCATCGAGTCGCGCGAATATGAAAAGCCGCTGAATGTTTACGGCTATTCCAAGTTCCTGTTCGACGAATACGTGCGTCAGATCCTGCCGGAAGTGGATTCTCCTGTCGTAGGCTTCCGTTACTTCAACGTTTATGGACCGCGCGAAGGCCACAAAGGCAGCATGGCGAGCGTGGCATTCCACCTCAACACCCAGCTGAATAATGGCGAAAGTCCTAAACTGTTCGAAGGCAGCGACGGCTTCAGGCGTGACTTCGTCTACGTGGGCGACGTCGCAGCGGTAAACCTGTGGTTCTGGGAAAACGGTGTTTCCGGTATCTTCAACCTCGGTACCGGGCGTGCGGAATCTTTCCAGGCCGTAGCGGATGCAACCCTGGCGTTCCACAAAAAAGGCAGCATTGAGTACATTCCGTTCCCGGAAAAACTGAAAGGTCGCTATCAGGCGTTTACCCAGGCCGACCTCACCAATCTGCGTGCGGCAGGCTATGATAAGCCTTTCAAAACCGTGGCCGAAGGCGTTACCGAGTACATGCACTGGCTGAACCGCGACGCATAAGATAAAAAATGAAAATACTGGTGATTGGCCCGTCATGGGTGGGCGACATGATGATGTCGCAAAGTCTCTATCGCACGCTCAAGGCGCGCTATCCCCAGGCGATCATTGATGTGATGGCACCCGCGTGGTGCCGTCCGCTTTTATCGCGTATGCCGGAAGTGAACGAAGCTATTCCTATGCCGCTCGGACACGGCGCGCTGGAAATTGGCGAGCGCCGCAAGCTCGGGCACAGCCTGCGTGAAAAGCGTTACGATCGTGCCTATGTCCTGCCTAACTCCTTTAAATCAGCCTTAGTGCCCTTCTTTGCGGGTGTGCCACAGCGTACCGGCTGCCGCGGTGAAATGCGCTACGGTCTGCTAAACGATGCGCGCGTGCTCGACAAAGCGGCCTGGCCGCTGATGATTGAGCGTTACGTGGCGCTGGCCTACGACAAAGGCGTTATGCGTTCGGCGAAAGATTTGCCTCAGCCGCTGCTGTGGCCGCAGCTTCAGGTGAGTGAAGGCGAAAAATCGCAGACCTGCGGCGCCTTTAACCTCTCCACAGAACGGCAGATGGTCGGCTTTTGCCCCGGCGCTGAGTTCGGTCCGGCGAAACGCTGGCCGCATTATCATTACGCCGAACTGGCGAAACAGCTGATCGACGAAGGCTATCAGGTTGTGCTGCTTGGATCGGCAAAAGATCACGATGCCGGGAACGAAATCCTCGCCGCGCTCAGTCAGGAACAGCAGGCCTGGTGTCGTAACCTGGCCGGGGAGACCCAGCTTGAACAGGCTGTGATCCTGCTTGCCGCCTGCAAAGCCGTGGTCACCAACGATTCGGGTCTGATGCACGTTGCCGCGGCGCTGAACCGCCCGCTGGTTGCACTTTATGGCCCGAGCAGCCCGGACTTCACTCCGCCGCTGTCGGACAAAGCCAAAGTGATTCGTCTGATTACCGGCTACCACAAAGTGCGCAAAGGTGACGGCGAAGAGGGCTATCATCAGAGCCTGATCGACATCACGCCCGCCCGCGTGCTGGAAGAGTTAAACCAACTGCTGCTGGCCGGGGACGCATAACGGATGCGAGTGCTGATCGTGAAAACGTCCTCGATGGGCGATGTGCTCCACACCCTGCCTGCGCTGACCGATGCCGTTCAGGCCATTCCGGGCATTCGTTTTGACTGGGCGGTGGAGGAAGGCTTTGCGCAAATCCCTTCCTGGCACTCAGCGGTAGACAATGTCATTCCCGTGGCGATTCGCCGCTGGCGTAAAGCGTGGTTCTCCGCGCCGGTGAAAGCCGAACGTCAGGCGTTTCGCCAGAAGGTGCAGGCGCAAAAATACGACGCCATCATCGACGCTCAGGGCCTGGTGAAAAGCGCCGCGCTGGTCACGCGCCTGGCGCGCGGCGTTAAGCACGGTATGGACTGGTCCAGCGCCCGCGAACCGCTGGCGAGCCTGTTCTATCATCGTCGCCACCACATCGAAAAGCAGCAGCACGCTGTTGAACGCACGCGTGAACTGTTTGCCAAAAGCTTGGGTTATCTAAAGCCTGAGACGCAGGGTGATTATGCGATTGCGCAGCATTTTCAGCATTTACAGGAACAAACTGCGGCTCCGTATGTGATATTTCTGCATGCCACCACCCGCGATGATAAGCACTGGCCCGAAACGCACTGGCGTGAGCTTGTTCAACTAATGCAAGCCAGCGGATTCCAGATTAAACTGCCGTGGGGAGCCAGCCATGAGCGTGAGCGTGCCGAGCGGATTGCCGCAGGCCTGAGCCATGTGCAGGTGCTACCAAAACTCACGCTTGCTGAGGTTGCCGCTGAGCTAGCCGGTGCGCAGGCCGTTGTCTCCGTCGATACGGGACTGAGCCATTTGACAGCCGCTTTAGACCGCCCCAACATTACGCTCTTTGGCCCGACAGACCCGGGTTTGATTGGCGGCTACGGTAAAAATCAACAACAATATGTCAGCCCAACGGGCAAGATGGGAGATATCACGGCCGATGCGATTTTTAACGCCTTACAGCGAAACCTGCAACGTACGGGCAAGGAAACGTAGTCAATGAGCTATGTGCTTTTGTTTATCCTCTTTCTTCCGGTAAAGCTGCTGGGAAAGCTGTTTCGCAAAGAGACGGGTAAAAACCTTGTCATCCAGACGGCAAAGATTGGCGATTTCGTCAATGCCACACCTTTGCTCAGCCACCTGAAGAAGAGCGATGTGCTGATTAGCCGGGCCGTGGAGCCGCTGGCTAGCCGCGACGATACCATCGGGACGATCTATCTCATCGGTAAAATGAAGCGCAACGTGTTCGCCAAACTCAGCTTTGCCTGGCAGATTATGAATCGCTACGACAACGTGTATTTGCTGCAGCCTAACAGCACGAATTTATTTTTTGCTGCCGTCTGCAACGCCAAAAACAAGCAGTTCTTAAGTATTTACACGCGCCGCTGGTATCACGCCATTTTCTACATGGCGGCGGATGGCGTCGTTGAGCACGGGAAACAAACGCTGTCTGTCACCAATTATTTGCAGCTGGCCGATCGCTCATTGAGCTGGCAGGATGCGCCAAAACATGCCACATATCCGCTGTATCGCCCGCAAACGTGGCCTGTAAGCCTGGACAAAGAAGGCGTGATTCGCATCGGCCTCAGTATTTCCGCCGGGAATAAAGCTAAAACCATTCCTCCTGCTATCTGGCAGCGTATCTTTGACACCCTGAGCATTTTGCCCTGCCATTACTATATTTTTGGCACCGAGAACGAACAGCCCTGGCTGGACGAGCTCTATCGGACGATCGGTGAACAGCCCAATATCACCAGCCTCCTCGGGCAGCTTCCTCTTGAAGACGTGCCGTGGGCTATCTCAAGAATGGATTGTTATATTGCCTCTGACTCGGGCAACGTTTACGTTGCCGATGCGGTTAACGTTCCTGTTGTTCTGCTATATGGCCCGTGCTGCTACCGCGAGCAGCGCCCGCTGGGCGAAACGTTGCTGATCGGCAAAGATGAAAACATCTGTTCGTATGTGTTTGAGACGCGGTATTACTTTGATAAAACACGCGAAGAGCTGTTTGCCATCGGCGAGGAAGAAAAATCACGGCTTTTCCAGTTCGTTTCCAGTCTGCCGCAGGCTGTTAAAATTTCTAACTCTTTGATTTCCGGAATCTGATCAGGTGACCTTTCTCAGCGTCATTATTGCGGCCCATAATGCAGCCCTTACCCTTCCTGCGACGCTGGAGAGTCTGGTTTTAGCCGTTGATTCTGCATTTGTCGATGTCGAAGTTATCATTTTGAACGACGCTTCTGACGATGAGACGCAGAGCATTATTGAGGCGTGGTCGTCACGACTTCCGGGAGCTGTCACCGCAGAAGTTGCCTGGCGAAATGTAGGCCAGGTCAGAAACCATGCTGTTTCATTGGCAAAGGGCCAGTACATCACCATGCTGGACAGCGATGATTTGCTTAAACCCGGTAGCCTGAGAGACGCTGTTGGTTTTTTACGCCAGCATCAGCCCGATATGTTATTGACGCATTTGCTGGAAATTCGCGATATGGCAAAAATAACATCCGAGTGGCAGGGATTCTCTCCCATCAGCCTGACATCGCACGAAGCCATTCGACGTTTTTTAATTCATAAGGATTTTCAGGCCCATTTGATTGGCCAGTTTATCCATCGCGATCTTTATCAGAAAAAAGCCATTCCTCCCATGAGCTGTTACGAAGATTTTGCCGTCTTCCCGACGATGCTCAGCAAAGCCAGTAAAATCTTTTTCCAACGAGACGGTCATTACTACTACATCAAGAGGCAAGGCAGTCTTTCAAATGCGCTGGATGCAGAGAAGATAACGCTTCTGGTAGATTGCACGCTCAGCATGGAATCCGTTTTTCCTGCCATCTTTAAACCCCTTATCAACTGCCACTGGCTTGATATTTATACCAATCATAAACAGCGACTCACTTCTTTACAGCTTGAGACAGTGAAACAGAGGATTGATGGGTTATATTCATGGCGTTTTTTCTTTGCGAAAGACGTTCGCTTTAGCTATAAAAAAAGGGCTATCAAGGCATTATGGAAAAAGTAAGGTTTCGTCTGTATCAGCTTACTCTGCTGCTGACACTGATTTCGGTAGCGTTGGTACTGGTAAGCTCTGGTAAGCAGCGTGAGTTCTTTTATATTGCTGTCTACGGCAGCATCATTGGTCTGATGCTGGAATACAAAAAGGTGGACCTTCGCCTTTTCAGCATCGCATTACCCGTGTTGTTAATCGGACTATTGAATTTGGCCTGGTATTTTGCGTGGGAGTATCACAACGAGGGGATTAACACTTTCAGCAATTATTTTGGTGCAAGTAAAAAACTCATTCTTGGCAGCTTCCTCATTTTTTATCTGGATCGATTTAAAGCATACATCCCACAGGATAAATTTAAGATAGGGTTCGTGTATGCAACGGGAATTGGCTTCATTTTGGCAACGCTCTATGCCATATGGCAAAGCACACAGGGCATGGGCCGCGTTGAAATGGCAATTAACCGTGCAACGGTTTCAGCGTATGTTTATTCCGTGCTGTCAATGGCTTTTATTTATGGGTTGTATCTTCGTAAAACGCTTGCTGCTTATACCCTTGCGGGCGCTGTCATCCTGCTCTCTTATGTCATTATTTTAATGACCGGTACCCGGGCTGCCATGGGCCTGTACATTTTTATCGCTGCCGTACTGACGCTTTATCATTTCAAGAAAATACACGTTAAATTCTCATGCATATTCCTTTGCATCGTTGCGATTATTGTTGCGTTAGGCTACAAGCCTTATATCGAACCGAAACTGAATCAGACTACTGCCGAGATCTCTGATTTTCAGTGGGGAAACGATAATACCTCTCTGGGCGCAAGATTCTCAATGTGGACGGTAGGTATAGCAAACGGTGCCGCTCATCCATTAGGTCAATCCATGGAAAGCCGCAAACAGTGGACAGGGAAGTATATTGAATCACATCCACATCTTAAAACGTCAATGCAATATATAGACATTCATCTACACAACGAGATAGTGGAAAAATACTCTCTGCAGGGGATTCCGGGCGTTGTACTGACCCTCTTCTTCTTTGTTGCACTCATTGCTCAGGCCATCAGGAAGGACAATGGCCTGTTGCTGATTGCGACGTTGTTCCTGCTGTTGTACGGGCTCACTGATGTGCTGCTGCTTAGCTCTGAAGCGGTGATCTTCTACGTGACCATTTTTGCGCTATGCCCGTCTCTTTCACGACGGCTATTGCCCGAGAATTGATACTCTCCAGGCGCCGGTCATCCGGCGTTTTGATTTTTCACCTGATAAAACTCCGCCAAAGTCATTCCCTGTGTCCGCTGCGCAAGCCAGGCGAAGAGCGTCTCCAGATCCTGATACAGCCCTTCAATTGCCGCTTCGTCTTTAAACGTCGGGCTGCCGCCGGGCATAAATTCTGATGAGTGCAGCATAAATTCGACATAATCGTTTCCCTGAGCCAGGCATTTCTCTGCCACCTTGATCATCTCATCCGCATTGCCGCCCGCAGGGCGCAGCCAGTTGACGGAAGGAGAGCGATATTTGCCACGCAGACGGTCGTAACCTTGCTTCACGCTATTCAGCCAGCCGGGATGTTTGTACTGGATGCTCATCGGCACTTCCAGCAGCGGACTGTTTCCCGGCTGATGGATAGCTTCTGTGTCCATAAACCAGGCGCTGTCCGGGAAGTGCTGATAATCCGTTCCGCCCTTGCCCTGCGGTGCTCCCTTTGCGTTGCGCCAGTTTACCCGCGGTGTCACTGAGCAATCGACCTGATAACCAAGCTCGATCAGCAATTTGGCGTAGCGGCTGTCGAATGCCCAGCGACCGGCGCGGTGGCTGAGCATTTTCGTCTGGAAGGTTTTCTCAAGCAGATTGGTCATAAAAAGCACTTTTTCGCGCAGTACCGTATCCGGATATTCAATCAGATAGGGCTGCCAGCGCCAGTCATCGCCTGTCAAATCATACTCCGGCGGGCTGTTCCAGGCGTGCAGGTGCATCCCGACTTCCCCCTGGCCGCGGGCAATTACCTCTTTGGCAAACTCGATATAAACCGGATCGACCGCCATCTCATAGTTCGTCAACCAGACCGGCTTGAAACCGTATTTTTCACACAGGGCCTGGAAGCGCGGCAGGTATCGGGCATTTTCAGTTTTAATTTCCCGATGGTTTTGCCAAAGGTTGTCGCCTTCAGTATCGATGGTGATGATAAAAGCAGGTTTGGTCATGATGATCCCATGGTGAATGAGGGTTAGGGCTATGTTACGCACTCTCATCTCATAGAGTAAACAGTTGCCAGGAAAAAGCTGACATTGCTGAGAAAGGATGCAACTGCGCATCATGTCTATTAGAATTGCAGGCAATACGCTCCCAATAAGATGATGATGAATAACTCACTTAACGCACCCGGTTTACGCATTCTTTTGATTAAATTACGTCATCATGGCGACATGCTCCTGACTACTCCGGTGATCCACTCTCTGCGTCAGCGCTGGCCCGATGCGCAAATCGATGTCCTGCTGTATGAGGAAACGAGGGATATGCTGGCTGCGCACCCCGATATTCATCAGATCTACGGTATTGACCGCAAATGGAAAAAGCTGGGTACCCGCGGGCATTTGCAAAAAGAGTGGCAGTTGCTGACGATGTTGCGTAACCAGCGTTATCAACTGGTTCTTAACCTTGCTGATCAATGGCGAAGTGCCATCATCACTCGTTTTACTGGTGCGCCAGTGCGTATTGGCTTCGATTTTAATAAGCGCCGGGGCTGGTTCTGGCGGCGTTGTCACACTGCTCTTGCGTCCGTAAACGGGTATAATCAGATGCATACCGTTGAGCAAAATCTCTCGATTCTTGCTCCGCTGGGCATCTCTCCTGTCAGTTCGGTCGCTATGGGTTATGAACCGGAAGACTGGCAAACCGTTTCCGGCAAGCTGCTCGAAAAAGGCGTGACTGAGAGGTTTGTTGTGGTACAGCCTACCTCCCGCTGGTTCTTCAAATGCTGGGATGAAGGCAAAATGGCGCAAACCCTCACTGCGCTCCAGCAGGATGGGCATACGATTGTGCTGACTTCCGGCCCGGACAAAAAAGAGCTTGCAATGATCGACACCATTCTTGCGGCCTGTCCTCAGGAAGGCGTCGTGTCGCTGGCCGGGCAGTTAACGCTTCGTCAATTGGCTGCGCTTATTGACCACGCTGCGCTTTTTATTGGTGTAGATTCTGTGCCAATGCATATGGCTGCCGCATTGCAGACGCCGTGCGTGGCGCTTTTTGGCCCTTCAAAAATCACCTTCTGGAGCCCGTGGCAGGTGAACGGAGAGGTGATCTGGGCTGGCGAGTACGGTCCACTTCCGGATCCTGATGCGGTGGATACCAACACCAAAGAGCGCTATCTGAATGCCATTCCGGTCGAACGCGTGGTGGCCGCTGCAAGGAAATGCCTGTCATGAAAAAACATCGCCTGGCCATTGTCCGGCAAAAATATCGCCCTGACGGCGGCGCCGAGCGTTTCGTCTCCCGTGCGCTGAGCGCGCTCAGCAATCAGGATCTGGAGCTCAACGTCATCACTCGCCAGTGGCAGGGCGAAAAGCAGGACGACTGGCATATTCACATTTGTAACCCGCAGAAATGGGGCCGCATCAGCCGCGAGCGCGGTTTTGCCCAGGCGGCGCGTAAACTCTGGCAGGCCGAACAGTTTGATATTGTGCAAAGCCATGAGCGAATTCCGGGTTGCGATATTTATCGCGCAGGGGATGGCGTTCATCGCCGCTGGTTACTGCAGCGTCAGCGCATCTTACCCGCCTGGCGCGGGAAAATGCTGATGCTCGATCGCTATCATCGCTACGTGATGGGTGCAGAAAGGGCCATGTATCAGGCGCCAGAGCTGAAAGCCGTCATTTGTAATGCGGAGATGGTGAAGCAGGAAATTATCGAAGATTTTGGCGTAGACGCAAAAAAAATCCACGTGATTTATAATTCTATAGATTCCAGCCGCTTCGTTCCGGCAGACAGCGTGCAAAAATTTGCGTTACGTGAAAAACTGGCTATTCCCGAGAACGCCGTGGCGTTCTGTTTTGTGGGGTCAGGATTTGAACGTAAAGGGTTGGCGGCTGCGATTAACGTCATTGCCGGCACCGATCGTTATCTGATTGTCGTCGGTCAGGACAAGGCGGAAAAGCACTATCATGCGCTGGCTCGTTCCGTTGGGTGTGAAGATCGCGTTCGCTTTTGCGGTATGCAAAAAGAGACATTGCCGTTTTATCAGGCGGCAGACGGTTTACTGTTGCCAACCCTGTACGATCCGTTTCCGAATGTCATTCTGGAAGCGATGGCCTGCGGGTTGCCTGTCATTACCTCACGCACCTGCGGTGGGGCTGAATTTATTGAGCAAGGAACAAACGGTTTTGTCTGTGATGCGCTGGATATCGCCCGGCTACGGGACGCCGTGATGGCAATACCGGTGCAGAACTACGATAACAAAATGGGCATGGCTGCTCGCCATAAAGTCATGGATGCAACGCCGGAGCGGCTCTCAAGTCAGCTCATTACGCTTTATCAAACTTTACTGGATTAATGATGCGCATCCTTATGGTTATTGACGGTTTACCCGGCGGAGGTGCTGAAAAAACAGTGCTGACGTTGTCGCGTGGACTGGTAGAAATGGGTCATCAGGTATCACTGTTCTCCTTGCGCAAAGTGTGTGACTACGCCATTCCGGAAGGCATCGACTATCAGGTCGTTCAGGATAACTGTAAAAAACCCTGGCGGAAGGTGACGGAACTGTGGCGCCGCGCTCGCTTGTTGGACGAAGCCATCATTAAAGCGCAGGAAAAGGGGCCGTTTGATATCGTTTTCTCCCACCTGCATAAAACGGATCGCATCGTCGCGCGTACCCGCGTCATTAGCCGCGATAAAATCTGGTACTGCGTTCATGGCATGTTCTCGTTTGCTTACCTTCGCCATCGCCGTGCCCCGTCACGTTGGTTTAAGCGAACCAAAATACGCAGGGTCTATGAAAACGCGCAGGTTGTAGCGGTATCTAACGCCGTACTTCATGATCTGACCCAAAATCTGCGCATCACTCTTAAGCGGGATGCGGTTATCCATAACCCCTTTGATATTGCACATATCCAGCAGCTTGCCGCTGAACCTTTTGCGTTCGAGGGACAGGAATACGTCATCCATGTCGGTCGTTTCCATGAGCATAAGCGCCATGACCGCCTGCTGTGTGCCTTCGCTAAAAGTGGTATTCCGGGTCAGCTAATCATGATGGGGAACGGCAGTCAGAAGCATATTGAGCAACTAAAAGCGCTGGCAAAAACGTTAGGCATTGCTGACAAAACGCAGTTCCGCTCCTTTGTACCTAACCCCTATCCGTGGATCAAAAATGCCCGGCAGCTGGTGTTGAGCTCGGATTGTGAAGGGTTCGGTAACGTGCTGGTTGAAGCGATTATTTGCCAGACGCCACCCGTGAGCACGCGTTGTCCCGGTGGGCCGTCCGAAATTCTCAATGGTGAGCTTGCCCGCGGTCTGAGCGAAATGAACGATGATGGCCTGGCAAAAACCATGTGGGACATCTGGCAAAATCCACCTGCTATCGATAACACCACCATTTCTGCCTACGGGATTGAGGCTATCTGCCGTCAATATATTGCGCTTGCGGGCACTAAACAGTAATCAGGTATTGTATGCAACACCCGACCTCACCACTGCTTAGCGTGGTTGTCGCCGTCTATAACGGCGAAAAATTTTTAGATCAGTTCTTCTCCTGCCTCGCTGCACAAAACATTGAGAGCATGGAAGTGATCATAGTTAATGACGGTTCCACCGACGGCTCAATGCTCATCGTCGAGAAATGGCGCGGGCAGCTGCCACAAATCCAGGTACTCGAGCAGGAAAACCAGGGGGTATCTGTTGCCCGCAATACCGGACTTGCCGTGGCAACAGGGCAATATCTCTCTTTCCCGGATATCGACGATTTCTTCAAGCCGGGTATGTATCAGCATCTGCTGGACCTGGCGTTAAAAAACCAGCTGGATGTGGTGACCTGCAACGGAAACTACGTCTGGGAAAATGACAAAAAACCAATCCGTCCGATTTTCCCGCCGGAAAAATTGCAGTCCACCGGTGTTCTGAGCGGCCCGACGTGGCTTAAGCAGGCGCTGGATTCACGTAAGTTCCTGCACGTCACCTGGCTGAACCTGTATCGCCATGACTTTATTCGACAGCATAACTTCCATTTCGAGCCGGGCCTGCGTCATCAGGACATTCCCTGGACGACAGAAGTGCTGCTGGCCGCTGAACGCGTGCAGTATACGAGCGAGCAGTATTACGATTACTACATCCACTCGGCATCCGTATCCCATATGCCGGACACTGACGAGACGCTGATCCGCTCTGCCCGCCACTATATGAAAATTCTGGAGATGCTCGATGCCATCAACCAGCGTTATCCCGAACAGGTGAAAGGCATCGCGGCTTGCCACTGGCAGATAGCCAAAGAGGGGTTGGGGATTATTCATACGTTCGACAATATGAAAGATCCACGTAAAAAAGCGACGATCGTGCGGGAATTCTTCGATCGCGGGATCTGGAAACTGATCTGGAAGAGTGCGAAAAGCCCGCGGTTGCGCTGGCGTCTTGGCCGCCGCTACTTCCGTTTGAAACGTTATCTGACCGATTGAACGCCCGTAACCCCAAAGGGATAGCTTTACGCTGGTTTAATGCTTAGAATTTGCCCGCCGAATGATAAAAACGGATAACTCGCTTGGAATTTCTTTATACCTTCTTGCTCTACCTGATTCAGCCGCTGGTCTGGCTGCGGTTACTGCTGCGCAGCCGCAAGGCACCTGCTTACCGCAAACGCTGGGCCGAACGCTATGGCTTTTGCAAAAATAAGGTAGTGCCTGAGGGTATACTGCTGCATTCCGTCTCAGTGGGTGAAACGCTGGCCGCTATTCCGCTGGTGCGTGCGCTGCGCCATCGTTATCCGTCACTTCCGATCACAGTGACCACGATGACGCCAACCGGCTCCGAACGTGCGATGTCGGCCTTTGGCAAAGACGTCCAGCACGTTTATCTGCCGTACGATCTGCCCGGCGCCATGAACCGGTTCTTCAACACCACGCGGCCAAAGCTGGTTATCGTGATGGAGACGGAGCTGTGGCCAAACATGATTGCCGCGCTGAACAAGCGCAAAATACCGCTGGTGATTGCTAACGCGCGCCTGTCTGAACGATCTGCAAAAGGCTATGGCAAGCTCGGCAGCTTCATGCGTCGCCTGCTGAGCCGCATCACGCTGATTGCCGCGCAGAACGAAGAGGACGGCAGCCGCTTCCTCTCTCTGGGGCTCAAACGTAACCAGCTTGCCATTACCGGCAGCCTGAAGTTCGATATTTCCGTCACGCCTGAACTGGCGGCTCGCGCGGTGACGCTGCGCCGCCAATGGGCTCCGCGTCGCCAGGTGTGGATTGCCACCAGTACCCACGATGGCGAAGAGAAAATTATTCTCGACGCACACAAAAAGCTGCTGGAAAGCTTCTCTGATCTCCTGCTGATTCTGGTGCCGCGCCACCCTGAACGCTTCGCGGATGCACGTGAGCTGGTGCAGAAAGCGGGGATGACTTTCACCCTGCGCAGCACGGGCGAAATTCCGTCCACGGCAACACAGGTGGTCATTGGCGATACGATGGGTGAGCTGATGCTGCTGTACGGCATTGCCGATCTGGCGTTTGTCGGCGGCAGCCTTGTTGAGCGCGGCGGACACAATCCGCTGGAGCCTGCGGCGCACGCTATCCCTGTTCTGATGGGACCGCATACCTTCAACTTTAAAGATATCTGCGCCAGGCTCCAGCAGGCGGATGGATTGATAACCGTAAGCGATACCGACACGCTGGTAAAAGAAGTCTCTACCCTGCTGACGGATGAAGATTATCGCCTGTGGTACGGCCGCCATGCCGTCGAGGTTCTGCATCAGAACCAGGGGGCGCTCGTCCGTTTACTGGAGTTATTGCAACCTTACCTGCCTCAGCGGAGCCATTAATGCCTGTTCGCCTGTCGGTGGTCATGATTGCCAAAAACGCGGCCGATCTGCTGCCGGATTGCCTGGCCTCCGTGCAGTGGGCCGACGAGATTGTTCTGCTGGACTCCGGCAGTGACGATAGCACCGTTGAGCTGGCGAAAAACCTCGGTGCAAAAGTTCACGTGAACACCGACTGGCAAGGCTACGGCATTCAGCGTCAGCGCGCTCAGGCACTTGCTACAGGCGATTACGTGTTGATGATCGACACCGACGAGCGCGTAACGCCAGAACTCGAACAGGCATTGCGGCAAGCCCTCTCAGCGCCAGAGCCCGGCGCGGTCTACAGTATCGCCCGCCGTAACTATTTCCTGGGGCGCTTTATGCGTCACAGCGGCTGGTACCCGGACCGGGTATTACGCCTGTACGAACGTGAAAAATGGCAGTACAACGACAATCAGGTACATGAATCTCTGGAATGTCGCGGTGCCAAAGTGGTCGAACTGAAAGGTGATCTGAAGCACCTGACCTGCCGTGACTTCGCCGATTTCCAGCGCAAGCAGCTGGCATACGCTACCGCCTGGGCGCAGGAGCGCCATCAGAAAGGTAAGACAACGTCGCTGGCGAGCGTGTTCAGCCATACGGTCGGTGCCTTCGTCAAAACGCTCATCCTGCGTGCAGGATTTCTTGACGGTGCACAGGGCTGGCTGCTGGCAATGGTCAACGCGCAGTATACGTTTAATAAGTACACCGAGCTGTGGGCGCTGGCCCGTGGCTTCAGCAAGAAGGCGTGAGTCATGAGCACAAAAGCCATCTATCCGGGCACGTTTGATCCTATCACCAACGGCCACATTGATATCGTTACCCGCGCAAGCGCTATGTTCGATAAAGTGCTGCTGGCGATTGCTGCCAGCCCGAGTAAGAAGCCGATGTTCGATCTCAATGAACGCGTGGCGCTGGCGCAGCAGGCGATTTCGCATTTGCCTAACGTTGAAGTGGTTGGATTCAGCGATCTGATGGCGAATTTTGCCCGGGCGCAGCAGGCCAATATCCTGATTCGCGGGCTGCGTGCGGTGGCGGATTTTGAGTATGAAATGCAGCTGGCGCATATGAACCGCCACCTGATGCCTGATCTGGAAAGCGTGTTCCTGATGCCGTCGAAAGAGTGGTCGTTTATCTCTTCATCGCTGGTGAAAGAAGTGGCGCGCCACGATGGCGACGTCGCACACTTCCTGCCGCCTGCCGTTCATCAGGCGCTGATGGACAAACTAAAGCCTTAATTCGTAGCCCGGTGGCGGTTACACCTTACCGGGCCTCGAAACCGCGCGTTATTTCTGACAGTGCCGGCAATAAAACGTCGCCCGCTGGGCGTGCTTCGTCGCAATGATGGGCGCACCACAGACCCGGCACGGCTCATCTTTACGTCCATACACCTGCAGCTCCTGGGCAAAATAGCCCGGCTTGCCGTCGCTTTGCAGAAAGTCTTTTAGCGTCGTCCCGCCCTGCTCAATAGAGCGCAGCAGCACGGCCTTTATCACCCGCACCAGCAGCCCACACTCCTCCAGAGAAAGCGAAGATGCGAGCCTGTCAGGGTGAATGCCCGCGGCGAACAGCGATTCGCTGGCATAAATGTTCCCGACGCCAACCACCAGCTTGTTGTCCATCAGCCAGGGCTTGATCGCCGTTTTCTTTTTAGCGCATTTCTCGCGGAAGTAGTCTGCGTTAAATGCCTCGCTGAGCGGCTCCGGGCCGAGATGTGCCAGCACGCTGTGGCCTTCCAGCTCTTTGGTCCATAGCCACGCGCCAAAACGGCGAGGGTCGGTATAGCGCAACACTTTGCCGTTGCTCATCACCAGATCGACGTGGTCATGCTTTTCCGCCGGGCGCTCTTCCGGAAGGATGCGCAGGCTGCCCGACATACCCAGATGAATGATTATCCAGCCGTCCGGTAGCTCCAGCAGAAGATATTTTGCGCGGCGCTGAACGCTGAGCACGGGCTTGTCGCTGAGGCTGTGGATTTCACTGGATACGGGCCAGCGCAGGCGGCCATTGCGAATAATTGCGTGCAGGATGGTTTCCCCAACCAGGTGCGGTTCAATACCGCGGCGGCTGGTTTCTACCTCAGGTAATTCGGGCATGACGTCTCCGATGGCTTTGCATGATGCTTTCTATTATGGGGACGCGCAGAAAAACAAAAAACCCCGCCGAGGCGAGGTTTTTCGTGACATCGAAACTAAAATTATTTGATTTTAGCTTCTTTGTACAGAACGTGCTGACGGACAACTGGATCGAATTTTTTCAGTTCCAGTTTTTCCGGCTTAGTACGCTTGTTCTTCGTGGTGGTGTAGAAGTGACCAGTACCAGCGGAAGAAACCAGCTTGATTTTCTCACGAATACCTTTAGCCATGATTTAATTCCTCTTAGTACTTTTCGCCGCGGGCACGGATGTCAGCCAGAACTGAATCGATGCCTTTCTTATCAATAACACGCATACCTTTAGCAGATACACGCAGGGTGACAAAGCGCTTCTCGCTCTCAACCCAGAAACGGTGAGAGTGCAGGTTCGGCAGGAAACGGCGCTTAGTCGCGTTCAGTGCGTGGGAACGGTTGTTACCGGTCACCGGACGCTTGCCAGTTACTTGGCAGACTCGGGACATGTCTATTCTCCAAAAATCAAATTAGCTCGAGCTTCGTATAGGGTATTGGCGCCTCGTCAGGCTGCTACAGCCCGGTCTGACGGTTCTAAGTGAACTCGTATAGCCAGGCCCAAATGCCAAACCCGAGATTCTCAAAGGTGGCGTAGTATACGCTGACTCCGCGGTGTGCTCAAGTCCCGAACAGACAAAGATCCCGATGGATCGCTAAATCCAGCCCTCTTCCGCGAAGGAAACTATCTCACCTTTGCCGACAATCAGGTGATCGAGGACGCTTATCTCCATGAAGTTGCAACACTTTATCACTCTTTCCGTGATGATTCTATCCGCTTTGCTGGGCTGTGCACTACCTGACGGATGATTGTGCGCGAGGATCAGGCCGGCGGCGTTGACCTTCATGGCCTCACGCACTATCTCGCGGGGGTGGACCTCCACATGGCTCAGGGTGCCGCTGAACAGTCTGCAGTGCTTAAGAACCCGATTTTTATTGTCCAGGAAGATCACCAGAAAGATCTCACGTTCTTCATGCGCCAGCTGGCTTTGAAGAAATTCCCGGGTGATATCCGGGCTGCTGAGCGGGTCATCGAGAACCATCAGGCGAACGTTAAAAAAGCGCCTTGCCAGTTCGGCAATGCCTTTAAGCTGGGCGTATTTAGCGATGCCAATGCCTTCTATTTGCAGCAAATCTTGTTCACGAGCCGAAAGCAGCCCATGCAGTGAACCAAAGTGATTGAGCAAATGTTCCGCGTAGGAAAGCACGCCATACCGCTGCGTACCGGTGCGCAGGAACAGCGCCAGCAACTCCACATCAGATAATTTATCAATGCCGTCAACCTGCATCTTTTCGCGCGGCAACATTGACTCAATCGTGTCCATACCTCTCCCCCTACAGCCGTGCTTTATAGTGCCATGGCCACCTTTCGCCTGACGACGCACCCTTGCAACAGTTGCGTAGCGCCTCGCAAAGTGAATTTTCCTTTGCAGCACGACAGCAGAGGGATTGTGATAAAATGGCCGAATTCCACTCTCCTTCACAGGAAAGCATCATGATGAGCCTGGCCGGTAAAAAAATCGTTCTCGGCGTCAGCGGCGGTATTGCTGCGTATAAAACGCCGGAGCTGGTGCGCCGTTTGCGTGAACGAGGCGCCGATGTTCGTGTCGCCATGACCGAAGCAGCAAAAGCCTTCATTACTCCACTGAGCCTGCAGGCCGTTTCCGGCTATCCGGTTTCTGACAGCCTGCTGGACCCGGCCGCAGAAGCGGCTATGGGACACATTGAACTCGGGAAATGGGCCGATCTGGTTATTCTGGCGCCGGCCACCGCCGACCTTATCGCCCGCGTGGCTGCCGGTATGGCGAACGATTTAGTCTCCACCATTTGCCTGGCCACACCTTCTCCCGTTGCCGTAGTGCCCACAATGAATCAGCAGATGTACCGCGCGGCGGCGACGCAGCACAATCTGGAGACGCTCTCCTCGCGGGGTCTGCTGCTCTGGGGCCCGGACAGCGGAAGTCAGGCCTGCGGTGATGTCGGTCCTGGTCGTATGCTCGATCCGCTGGTGATTGTTGACATGGCAGCTGCGCATTTTTCTCCTGTCAAAGATCTGCAACATCTCAATATCATGATTACCGCTGGCCCCACCCGGGAGCCGCTGGACCCGGTGCGCTACATCACTAATCACAGCTCCGGGAAGATGGGATTCGCGATTGCCGCTGCCGCAGCACAGCGCGGGGCGAACGTCACGCTGGTTAGCGGCCCGGTATCACTGGCGACGCCACCCTTTGTTCAGCGCCTTGACGTTACCACCGCGCTGGAGATGGAAACGGCGGTCCAGCAGAACGTTCAGAAGCAGCACATTTTCATTGGTTGTGCCGCCGTGGCGGACTACCGCGCCGCGGCCATTGCTGATGAGAAAATCAAAAAGCAAGGCGATGAATTAACGATAAAAATGGTGAAAAACCCGGATATCGTTGCCGGTGTAGCCGCGCTGAAAACTTCTCGTCCTTATGTCGTAGGGTTTGCCGCAGAAACGAATAATGTGGAAGAATATGCGCAGCAAAAACGAGCCCGCAAGAACCTTGATCTGATTTGCGCCAACGATGTGTCGCAGAAAAATCAAGGATTTAATAGCGATAACAATGCTTTACACCTTTTATGGCAGGATGGAGATAAAGTCTTACCGCTTGCGCGAAAGGAACTCCTGGGCCAACTACTATTGGACGAGATCGTGACCCGTTATGATGAAAAAAATCGACGTTAAGATTCTGGACCCGCGCGTTGGCGAGCAATTCCCGCTGCCGACTTACGCCACCTCCGGCTCCGCCGGACTTGACCTGCGAGCCTGTCTTGATGACGCCGTAGAACTGGCCCCAGGTGCCACCACGCTGTTGCCAACCGGTCTGGCCATTCATATTGCCGACTCGTCTCTGGCGGCCGTGATCCTGCCGCGTTCTGGCCTCGGTCATAAGCATGGCGTGGTGCTCGGCAACCTGGTGGGGCTTATCGATTCTGACTATCAGGGCCAGCTGATGGTTTCCGTCTGGAACCGTGGCCAGCAGAGCTTCACAATCGAACCGGGCGAGCGTATTGCCCAGATGGTGTTCGTGCCCGTCGTTCAGGCAGAATTCAACCTGGTGGAAGAGTTTGACGCCACCGATCGTGGCGAAGGCGGCTTCGGCCATTCAGGGCGCAAATAAGCCGTTCTGAAGCAGCATCCTGCAGCGAAATAATGCAATAACATCACCGCAAGCGACCGTTTGCGGTCACTGTGTGGATGCGCGCTTGGCGAGTGTTTATTTTCAGGGGTATTTGACAACATGGCAGAAAAACAAACCGCGAAAAGGAATCGTCGCGAAGAAATACTTCAATCTCTGGCGCTGATGCTTGAATCCAGTGACGGCAGTCAACGTATCACAACCGCAAAACTGGCGGCGTCCGTTGGCGTTTCTGAAGCCGCGCTGTACCGCCATTTTCCGAGCAAAACCCGGATGTTCGACAGCCTGATTGAGTTTATCGAAGACAGCCTGATTACGCGCATTAATCTGATTCTGAAAGATGAGAAAGATACCGGCGCTCGCCTGCGCCTGATTGTGCTGCTGGTGCTTGGCTTTGGTGAACGTAACCCAGGCCTGACGCGCATTCTCACCGGACACGCCCTGATGTTTGAGCAGGACAGACTGCAGGGCCGCATCAATCAGCTTTTTGAACGTATTGAAGCTCAGCTGCGTCAGGTGCTCCGCGAAAAGAAAATGCGTGAAGGTGAAGGCTACACCATGGACGAAACGCTGCTGGCGAGCCAGCTACTGGCGTTTTGCGAAGGGATGCTTTCCCGGTTTGTGCGCAGTGAATTCAAATACCGTCCGACGGATGATTTTGACGCCCGCTGGCCTTTAGTGGCCGCGCAGCTGCAGTAACATTGCTGCCGGATGGCGGCTTCGTTTTATCCGGCCTGTGGGTTTCACAGGCCCGGTAAGCACAGCGCCACCGGGCATTTCCTTATACGCCAAACTCTTCGCGATAAGCGCGAACCGCCGCCAGATGGTCAGCCATTTCCGGCTTCTCTTCCAGATATGCAATCAGATCTTTCAGGGTAATGATGGAAATCACCTGGCAGCTGTAGTCGCGTTCCACTTCCTGAATCGCAGAAATTTCGCCACGTCCGCGCTCCTGACGATCCAGTGAAATCAGCACGCCCGCAAGCGTCGCACCGTTCGCCTGAATGATTTCCATGGATTCGCGAATCGCAGTGCCTGCGGTGATCACGTCATCCACCAGCATGACACGCCCTTCGAGCGCGCTGCCGACCAGATTGCCGCCTTCCCCGTGGTCTTTCGCTTCTTTACGGTTGAAGCAGTACGGAACGTCACGTTCGTGATGTTCCGCCAGCGCCACTGCGGTGGTGGTGGCAATCGGAATCCCTTTGTATGCCGGGCCAAACAGCAAGTCGAAATCAATCTTTGAATCCACTAACGCCTCAGCGTAGAAGCGGCCCAGCAGAGCTAAGTCACGGCCGGTATTGAACAGCCCGGCATTAAAAAAGTAAGGGCTTTTGCGCCCGGATTTCAGCGTGAACTCGCCGAACTTCAATACCTGCTTGTTAAGCGCAAACTCAATAAACTGGCGCTGATACGGTTTCATGGATTCGCTCCTCATCTTACTTTTCTGTTTTGCTTTTCTGTGGACAAAAAAAAAAGGCGACATCGTCGCCCTTAATATCAATTTTCTAACGCCGCTTTCTGCGTCGTGACAATAGATTCAATCCCCCCTCTGGCCAACGCCAGCAGGGTCAGTAATTCTTCATGGGTGAACGGTTCGCCTTCTGCCGTGCCCTGCACTTCAATGATGCGACCGTCTTCGGTCATCACCACGTTCATGTCCGTTTCGGCGGCGGAGTCTTCGACGTATTCCAGGTCGCAGAGCGCTTCGCCGTTCACAATTCCGACGGAAACCGCAGCAACCATGCCTTTCATCGGATTCGTTTTGAGCTTACCTGCAACAACCAGATTGTTCAGTGCGTCAGCAAGTGCCACGCAGGCACCGGTAATGGAAGCTGTGCGCGTGCCGCCATCGGCCTGAATCACGTCACAGTCCAGAGTGATGGTGAATTCACCCAGTGCTTTCAGATCCACGGCCGCACGCAGGGCACGGGCAATCAGGCGCTGAATTTCCATGGTACGGCCACCCTGCTTCCCTTTTGCCGCTTCGCGGGCATTACGGGTGTGGGTCGCACGCGGCAGCATGCCGTATTCGGCGGTGATCCAGCCCTGGCCCTGACCTTTCAGGAAACGCGGTACGCCTTCATCAATGGAGGCGGTGCAGAGCACTTTGGTGTCACCGAATTCGACGAGCACAGAGCCTTCAGCGTGTTTGGTGTAGTTACGGGTCAGGGTTACGGGACGCACCTGATGAGCGCTACGGCCTGCTGGACGCATGATGAAATCTCCGGCTTAAAACGAATGTGGCTGCGCATTATACGGATTAAACGCGCTTATTCCTATCATGAGAAAGCCCCGGTAGCTATAATCCCCCCATCTCTCCTTTAAAAACAGGAACGTCTATGATCCGCAGTATGACCGCCTACGCCCGCCGTGAAATCAAGGGCACATGGGGCAGCGCCGCGTGGGAACTGCGCTCGGTAAACCAGCGTTATCTCGAAACTTACTTCCGCATGCCCGAACAGTTCCGTAGCCTTGAACCTGTAGTACGCGAACGTATCCGTACCCGCCTGACGCGCGGCAAAGTTGAATGTACCCTGCGCTTTGAGCAGGATCCCGGCGCACAAGGGGAGCTTATCCTCAATGAAAACCTCGCCAGGCAGCTGGTCAACGCGGCTAACTGGGTCAAAATGCAGAGCGATGAGGGTGAGATTAACCCGGTCGACATTCTGCGCTGGCCCGGCGTCATGGCTGCTCAGGAGCAGGACCTTGATGCCATCACCGCTGAAATTCTGTCCGCCCTGGATGGTGCTCTCGATGACTTCATTGTGGCGCGTGAAACCGAAGGCAAGGCGCTGAAAACACTCATCGAACAGCGACTTGACGGTGTGAGTGCGGAAGTGGTTAAAGTCCGTACTCATATGCCAGAAATCCTCCAGTGGCAGCGTGAGCGCCTGGTTGCAAAACTCGAAGAGGCTCAGGTTCAGCTCGAGAACAACCGTCTTGAGCAGGAGCTGGTGATGATGGCTCAGCGCATCGACGTGGCCGAAGAGCTGGACCGCCTCGAAGCCCATGTTAAAGAGACCTGGAACATCCTGAAGAAAAAAGAAGCCGTTGGCCGTCGTCTCGACTTCATGATGCAGGAGTTCAACCGCGAATCAAACACGCTGGCATCTAAGTCCATTAATGCAGAGGTTACTGCTTCAGCCATTGAGCTGAAGGTGCTGATCGAGCAAATGCGCGAGCAGATTCAGAATATCGAGTAACGTTTCACGCGATTTCGCGTAGTCTCACCAAGTCTCGTCAGGATAAAAAGGCCATTGTAAATCATGGCCTTTTTTGTTTTACATAGTCTCATGATGTATCACTAGAGCGCGTGTTTCGTATGTACATAGACGTGTACATACTGACATTTATGACACGCAGTTTATGTACACAGCAATGAGACAAGATAAGCATGGCAAAACTGACAGACTTACAAATCAGAGCATGGATAAAATCGAGTGAGCATTTTGCTGGTCGCTCTGATGGGGGTGGGCTGTATTTATGCTTCCCAGAAAATTACTCAGTACCCTTTTGGCGTTTGCGTTATCGCTTTGCGGGAAAGCAGCGATCGCTGGTCATAGGCACGTACACCGAGCTGTCACTCGCTAAAGCACGAGCAAAAGCTAAAGAACAGTCAGCACGGGTTGCATTGGGTTATGACGTTGCGGGGGAAAAGCAAGAACGCAAAGCTGAAGCGCTGAGGAAGATGGAGGAGGAAAAGCACGCGCTTCGCGTTTCAGAACTGGCGGCAGAATACTTTGAACGTCAGATCCTCAATCGGTGGAAGCATCCAGACATTCTACGTCGTCGCATTGATAAGGACATTAATCCTGCAATCGGTCAACTCAGAATCGAAGAGGTTAAAGCCAGACATATTGATGACATGCTGCAAAAAATCGTTAAGCGTGGTGCTCCTACAGTCGCTAACGATGTGCTCAGATGGACTCGCCGTATCTTCGATTACGGAATAAGACGGCATATGCTAGAAACGAATCCTACTAGTTCTTTTGAAATTGATGATGCGGGTGGGCAGGAAAAAAGCAGGGAACGCTGGCTAAGCCGAGAAGAGCTTGTGCGATTCTTACAGGCAATGCCAATGACAAAAGGTTTCTCACGTCAGAACGAACTGACAATGAAGCTTCTGTTGGTATTCTGCTGCCGTAAAATGGAGCTTTGCGGTGCCCGCTGGGAAGAGTTCGATCTTGATGAAGCAGTCTGGCACTTACCCGCTGAACGAGTTAAGAATGGTGATGCGATCGATATCCCTATACCTACACCTGCGCTTGTATGGCTGAAAGAACTGCACCAGATGTCCTGTAATAGCCAGTGGGTACTTCCAGCAAGAAAAATGCAGCACCGCATGATTCCCCACATTCAGGAAAGCACGCTGCCTGTAGCCTTGAGCAAGGTGAAGAGTAATCTCCCCGGCATCCCTAATTTTACTATTCATGATTTTCGACGTACCGCACGATCGCATCTGGCAGCATTAGGGATTGATCCGGTCGTTGCAGAGCGCTGCCTGAATCACAGAATCAAAGGCGTGGAAGGGATTTATAACCGCTATCAGTATTTCGATGAGAGGAAACAAGCGTTGGAATTGTGGGCTGGCTTGCTTGTTTCTTTAGAAAGAGAGGAGGCCTATAACGTGACGCCACTACGGAAGCAAACAGCGTGATGGTAATTCACCTACTCACCATGGAAGTCCCAAAGATGACGAAAAATGATTGGATGTGCGGCACTTTATTTGCTGGAGATAGATATTTTTCAGACAAATGCTATGGTAGAACTGCAGCGTAACTGATTGTAACAGGAATGTCCGAACCGATGTCCTTGAAAGGTAGGGGTACCAGTTAGATCCACACACTCGTTCCGAGAGTAGTACAGCTCTTTCTTTACTCTAGTCTAAGAGAATTTTTTTGTGATGGATTACGTTATTTTATCAATGCAATGAAACACAGGCACTAACAAAAAAATGGATTAAAATCATATGTTTATAAAAAAACTCACTTTGGTAAACTATCGAAATTTCAAAAAAGCTAATTTTTACTTTGATAAAGGCATAAACACGATTATTGGTGAGAATGCTTCTGGGAAAACAAATTTATTTAGAGCGATAAGGTTATTACTTGATAGCTCAATGCCAAGGTATTCTCTGAAATTAAATGAAGGGGATTTCAATCGTTCGATAGGAAACTGGCGGGGACATTGGATAATAATCAGTGTCGAATTTGACGATATAGCCGCAGATGAAACTAGTCAATCCTTATTTCTTCATGGTATTGGTAATGCTGAAGATGAAATTGTTAGTAGGGCAACATATAGTTTAATCTTCAGGCCCAAATCTTTTATTAGGCAAGATTTGTCAAAAATAAATCCTGGTGATATAAATGCTCTTAACGAAGTACTTAATAACATAACAATTGATGATTATGAAACTATTCTAGTTGGCAAAGGTGCCCTTGATCTAAGCGATAGTTCCAATTATAAAAAAATAGTAGGTGATTTTGATGGTGCTTCATTTCCTAAAATTCTAAACCATCCTGAACTTGGAGTTAAATTACCCAATATACTTAATATCCCAAATGAAGTTTCTTTAACTTTCATTAAAGCTCTTAGGGATGTGGTATCTGACTTTCATAATAATAAAACCAACCCTTTACTAACCCTCCTAAAACGAAAATCCGGTGAAATAAGCTCAACTGAATTTAAACCGATTGCTGACCTGGTGAGAAATTTAAATTCTGAAATAGAGAAATTTCCAGATATATGTACTGTAAGTAGTGATATTGCGACGACTATCAAAGATGCTGTTGGTGATACCTATTCGCCAAAGGGGATGTCGATTAAATCAAGTTTAAGTGATGAGTCTGACGAACTATTTCAGTCACTAAAACTCTTTGTTGCAGAATCTGTTGATGGCTATGAAGGGGCGATACATGAAATGAGCCTTGGAGGAGCCAACTTACTATATCTTACATTAAAATTATTAGAGTTTAAGTACCAGCACGCGAATCAATCAATAGCGAACTTTCTATTAATAGAAGAGCCAGAAGCACATATTCATACACATATTCAAAAATCATTATTCGAAAACATAAAGTATGACAATACTCAAATAATATACTCAACACACTCATCTAACATCTCTGAAATTAGCAACATAAAAAACATGAATATAATTGGCTTCGTTAGCGGTAACTGCGAAGTTTTTCAACCTTCAACAGGGTTGGCTGATGAACAGTGTGAATTTATCCAACGATATTTGGATGCAATAAGAAGTAATTTATTATTTGCTCGTAGTGTTGTTTTAGTTGAAGGTGATGCAGAAGAGTTATTGATCCCAACATTAATCAAGAAGGTCACGGGGTTAAGTTTAGATGAGATTGGGATAAGCCTAATAAATATAAGAAGCACTGGGTTTGAGAATGTAGCATTGTTATTTAGCGATGAACGGATTAAAAAGAAGTGCAGTATAATAACTGACCTCGATGAGGCATTTTTTGATATTACTATTCCTGAAGTTGCTGATAATGATGATGTTGAAATAAAGGCCAAGAAAAAGGCAGATGCATCTCAAAAGTCTGGAGCGGAAAGAAAAAAAAGGCTGCAAGATTTTTGTAATAACAATAATTGGGTTGAGGTATTTTTCGCAGACCATACATTTGAAGTGGACTTCATAAAATCAGGTAATAACAATTATTTAAAAAACATCGTTAGAGATATCTACAAACAAGAAGCAACAATCACCAACTCCATAAATGAATTAAATTCTGGAGATATAAAAATATCAGGAGTCAGAGCTTTGGCCATGGCTAATTATCAGGGTAAAGGATGGTTCGCACTTACACTGGGGAAAGTGATAGATTTCAAAACAGCTATCCCAGATTATATATTAAATGCGATCCAATTTGCTCACGGTGATTTTAATAGACAGCTTAAATATAAAATTTTAGAACATCGTTACAATTCTGTTATTAAACATGTGGCTTATGCACAACTACAGATAAGTAAGCTTAATGAAGCTAAAGATTTAGGCTTAAAAAATAGTTGGATTAACTATATAAAAGCATATGAGGATGGGCTAAGTGTTTTCAGTCCTAAGTGGAATTTATTTGATTTATCAAAAGATGATATTGATGCTCTGAAAGTTGAAATGATAAAAGATCTACCCATCGAAAATAATGACATTTTGGGGAGATTATAAATGTTTGTATGGGAAAAGGAAGAAATAAATAAAGATCAAGAAGATGCAATCAATGCGCATGGTAGTGTATTATTGATTGCATGTCCGGGAAGTGGTAAAACGAGAACATTGACTTATAAAATAGCTTTAGAGCTATCAAAGCTTAATGATGATAAAAAGTATGTACTAGCGATCACTTATACCCATAAAGCTGCTGATGAAATTAAAGAGCGAATTGAGTTATTAGGAGTAGATACATCACGTTTATGGATTGGAACAATCCATTCATTTTGCTATGAATGGCTGCTAAAACCTTACTCTATTTATCATGAAAATCTTAGGGACGGTTTTAAAATACTGAACACCTATGACTCTGAAGAGTTAATTACAACAATTTGTTCAAATTACAAAACTGAAAAAGTTAATTATTATGACTGCAATCATTACTACACATCTAAAGGCTTAAAGTTATCTGGTTATCTCAAAAAGCATGGAGCAATCAAGAATATCCTTGACGAATACCACATTCAACTAAGGAAAAATAACCAAATTGATTTTGAGCAAATGCTATACTTCTCATACCAATTGATAAGTAAAGATGCCATATCGAAAATATTAAGTGGTATTTTTTCCTACATTTTCATAGATGAGTTTCAGGATACTAAAGAAATTCAATACGCTATAGTTTCCAAAATAATTCAATCTAGCGAAGGTAAAATTAATGCTTTTGTAGTTGGAGATCCAAACCAAGCCATTTACGGTTCATTAGGAGGGTATGCAATCTCACAAGCTGAGCTGGAGAAAATAACTAATTCTCGATTTTCATATATGACTTTAGATAAGAATTATAGAAGCTCAAAGAGAATAATAGATTTTTATATCAATTTCAATGTATTAGCTAGCAAAACAACTTCGGAAAGTAAGTTTAAGAATTACCAAAGTGTTGTAACGTATAATCAAAAAGTTTATAAGGATAATTTAGTTGATCACATAAGCAAGTATATTGAATATAATGTTAATCAACTAGGAATTGAGCAGAAAGAAATTTGCATTCTGGCCCCATGGTGGATGCATCTTGCAGCTTTAACTAGGACTTTAGTTACAAGACTACCAAATTTTAGTTTTGATGGTCCAGGTCTTGTGCCCTTTTCCAGAGATATTGACAACTTCTGGTATAAAATCACCCAGGTAATTCTTACTGAACCATCTCCAAATATGTATGTCAAACGAATGCGTTGGGTTTCTGATATATTGTCAGAAATGCATTTTTGCCATGTTGATATTCAAAGATTAAACCCTCGACTATTTTTAAATATTATTAACGATATCAAAATTGATGAGATAGACGGTTTGATTTATCTAAGAAGTTTTTTTGATGAACTATTTAGAAGAATAAATGTAGATGTTTCCTCATACCCTCAACTACAAGAGCACTATGACTCTTTTTTCAAAAGCTCACAAGATAGAATTCATCGCCTAAAAAAAGATAATGAACATTTTGCCACAGACATAAATGCATTTCGTAATGCATTCAAACCAAGAACAGGTATTAAAGTGTCAACGATACATGGAGTAAAAGGTGGAGAGTATGACACTGTTATATCATTTGGATTATTACAAGACATGGTTCCAAACTTTAATGACTCAAGTGATGAAAGTGCAAAAAAACTGTTATATGTCATTGGTTCGAGGGCCAGAAAAAACCTACATCTTATTTCTGAAAGGGGGAGAAGAAGCAAATATAAAGATTATGAGTCTACAAAGGTTCTATCTGGAACAAAATTTACCTACGACGCAGACCCTTTTTAAGTGAAAATGGTAAATAATGAACATAGGCAAGAATCATTGGTATCTATGATACTTGCCTATTAATCATTACGTCATATATCCCTTATCATGTAATCATCATATGTTTACAAAGTACCGCCAATAAATCATTAGCTGATTCATTATAGAATCAGCATGGTACGTTGCTCTGCAGGAGGGAGTCAGAGTCGGTAATAACTCACATCTCACAATACCTAGATGTATTATCATACGGGAAAATGAACCACATTTAGCCCTAATACCATGTTTTTTTAAATGCTATATCAATCCCTAAAGTTATTATTATCCAGTACATGGTTTGTATAGCTCAATAATATACGAGCAAGCTCTCGCATGTCATTTTCAGTAGTAGCTTCTATGATTTTATCACCTGATACTAGACCGGTTAAATAAATCTCACCTTCTTCTTCTCTAAAAATAAATCCAGAGTAAGGTCGTCCGGATGTTTTTATCCTAAATCCAGCATAACCTTTATAATTGATTTTCTCTAATAGGGTTAAATCAGGTAATTCAAAAATTAATGACAAACATTCCTTAAGAGTATGGTATTCAAAGTAACTACCAAACCCATCTAAAAATAAAGTTGATTCTAATTGTTTATTATTAAATCCTAATTGTTGAACTTTGTTAGTGTTCTTAGTTGATAATTCTCTGATAACTTCCTCAGATGTCTTATGAGTTTTATTATATTCTTGAGAAGCTAGATCTCTCTTTATCTTATCTATTGCTTCGGAAAATTTAATATATTCAATTTTACCACTAAGATGATCAAAGCATTCGTTCCAAAGATAGTCCATCTGCTTCGAATACATTCGCTCAATGCATTGAGCATCAGTACAAGCATTTCTCTTATTAAGCCAATCTATTTGCGATTTTCTAATTTTAGATTTTGCTTCTTCAGGCATAGCAGGCCCCATAGCTATTTTATAGTTCTGGGATAGATAATCGTCCAAACGACTTAACTTATGATCTGAGCAAATCATTTTTTCAACACCTGAATCTACTGTATTACAATCAAAAGAAGCAGCATAACTTGTACTGCAAGCCATCATTGAAAGAATAAATAAAGATTTTTTGTTTATGATATTTACCATGAGAAGTCCTTATTTTAAGAGTCTAACAAACATATTTTCGAGAACCATCAATTGTATAGGTAGATGATATATATGGTGATTCTATGAGCCTGAACGTTCCCGCGCCAACGATATGATTCATTACCCGAACATCCTGGAAGGATGATTTCTCATATGATTGTGCACGGTGATAAAATGCTGAATATGCAACAAGCCCCTCACCCCAAGTAATATCTCTTGTGGGGCCAACGATTGTGCCAGCACACCTGTTTTAGT
>NZ_JBFLVD010000036.1:0-40111 GCF_040750395.1 Scandinavium sp. UTDF21-P1B | reverse complement strand
AAACAGGTGTGCTGGCAGCTTTGCCTCTGAATGCATCCCCCATACGCACTTCTTTCTCAACAGCCGCTTTAAGCTGTGCCGCATATCCGTTAATGCCTTGCCGATCTTGCTTGCCCAGTGACGCCAGTAAATCGTCCACCTGCACATCAATCTGTTGATCAACCGGAACGGGCGTTGTGCTCTGCCCCGCAGACTGACACCCTGCCAAAATCAGCGTGGCTACCAGTAAAAACGTTTTCATGAGTTATCTTCCTTAATGGCGATTCCGATGGTGAAACCTGAGGGCTGATTTTCTTTCGCTTAATGACATTTATCAATCGTCATCAGCGTGTTGTGTATATTATTCAGTATCCTGTTGCTGACCTGTTGACCTCATGCGCCGTCTTCACGCTTACCCCGATATTCAGGCTATCTTTCGCCGACTGCTGATTGCGACACTTGTCGGCATGCTTGCCGCGCTCGCCGTCGCGCTGTTTCGCCATGCCATGTACACCCTGGAATGGCTGCTGCTCAGCAACGACAGCCGCAGCCTGGTCAATGCAGCAGGCAATCTGCCCTGGTGGCGACGTCTGCTAATGCCCGCACTCGGCGGGCTGGCGGCAGGTTTGTTACTGTGGGGCTGGCAGCGCTACACGCGTCAGCGTCCTCACGCCCCGACCGACTACATGGAAGCGCTGGAAACGGAGGACGGCAAATTCGACTTCGGCGCAAGCCTGGTGAAATCGCTGGCATCGTTACTGGTGGTTGTCAGCGGCAGCGCCATTGGCCGTGAAGGGGCAATGATCCTGCTCGCCACCCTCGCCGCCTCTTTCTTTGCCCAGCGCTTCACGCCCAAAACGGAATGGAAGCTGTGGATTGCCTGCGGTGCCGCAGCCGGGATGGCCAGCGCCTATCATGCACCGCTGGCAGGAAGCCTGTTCATCGCCGAAATCTTATTCGGCACCCTGATGCTGGCATCGCTTGGGCCGGTGGTTGTTTCTGCGGTGATCGCCCTGCTGGTGACGAATCTGCTCAGCGGCGGTCCGGCGCTGCTGTACAACGTTCATGTGGATGCGCCGCACAGCGCGGGCACCTACGCAATGATGCTGGCAACAGGCCTTATCGCAGGCCTGTGCGGGCCGCTGTTCGTCTGGCTGATGGGCGCAACGCACAATCTGTTTTTACACCTGAAGCTTTCTCCCCCGTTGCAGCTTGCGCTCGGCGGCACCGTTGTCGGTTTGCTGTCGTTGCTGACGCCAGCGGTATGGGGCAACGGCTACAGCGTGGTGCAAAGTTACCTGCTCGCACCACCGCTGTTTGCGGTGATTGGCGGCGTGTTTATCTGCAAACTGCTGGCCGTACTCGCCAGCAGCGGATCGGGTGCACCGGGCGGTGTCTTCACGCCGACGCTGTTTGTCGGTATGGCAATCGGCATGCTGTTTGCGAGGATGTGGGGGCTATGGTTGCCGGACGGCAGTGAAATGGCGGTTCTGATGGGATTGACGGGGATGGCCACGCTGCTGGCGGCGACCACCCACGCGCCGATAATGTCGACGCTGATGATCTGTGAAATGACCGGGCAATATGCGCTACTGCCCGGTTTACTGATTTCGTGTGTAGTAGCGTCGGTGCTGTCACGAACCCTACGCGCTGACTCCATCTACCGTCAGCACGTCGCCGAACATGGTTAAATCAATATACTGGCTCAGTTCGCGCTGTTCCGCTCGCGGCAGATAAGGCAGCTCGCCCACCAGCGGCGCGGGCAGTTTTTTACTCAGCACATCAATGATCCCGGCGTAGTGCGCAAGGCCCGGGTTGATGCGGTTCGCCACCCAGCCAATCAGCGGCAGACCGTCATTGGCAATCGCCTGAGCCGTCAGCAACGCATGGTTAATGCAGCCTTCCTGGATACCAACTACCAGTAATACCGGTAGCTGCTCCTGAACGACCCAGTCAGAGAGCGGACGCAGATCGTTCATCAGGCTGCGCCAGCCGCCAGTGCCTTCAATCACCACGTGATCGACGCGCTGGCTCAGTGCGGCGAGCCCTTCCGACAGCAGCGAATAGTTAATCGGGCAGCTGTGCGCCACGCTGCTTTCATCTTCGCTCAGCGCGACAGGATTGATGGCGCTATAGGGTAAATCGGGGGTGGAAACGCTTTGCAGCACCAGCGCATCTTTGTTGCGCAGCCCTTCCGGCGTTTCCTTACTGCCTTTGGCGACGGGCTTATAGCCCGCAACGCTGCTACCGCTCGCGGCCAGCGCCTGCAACAGTGCGCGAGACACGACCGTCTTGCCCACAGAGGTATCCGTACCCGTAATAAAGAAACGCTTAAGCATGTTCACTCCACAGCTTTGACGGTGAATATATAAATCAGGGTGATAATTCAGAGCGGGGAAAGTGTACGTGATCGACCGAAAAGCCAGCTTGAGTTAGCGCAATTTTTAGCTTAACAATGAAAATTTGTTACCCCTGTAACAGTCTGATTAGCAGAGATCCGTTATAGAGCGCGTCTTTCACCAGCGCCGCGCCGGTCATCGTGCCACGGTTGCGGAACTGGGTGCTTTCGACGCTAATATGCTTGCTGTAGGCAGGCAGAGACTGCTGACGGATGCAGGCGCTGATGGCGGGAAAGAGAATGTCTGAGGCCTGGTTGAACGGCGAACCAATAAGAATTTTTTGCGGATTAAATAAATTCACCATAATGGCGAGAATGCGCCCGACGTGGGTGCCCACGCCGCTGATGATATCTTTTGCCAGCAGATCGCCCTGCTGCGCCGCCTGGCACAGCCACTCCACCGTCAAAGGCTGCTGGTGCAGCATCGAGCTCATCGACTGCTTCATGCGGACCTGAGTGAGTTCCAGCACGCTCTCAACGCTTGCGATAGTTTCCAGACAGCCGTGGTTGCCGCAGTAGCAACGCTTGCCGTAAGGGTCAACCTGAGTGTGACCTATCTCGACCAGACTGCTGCTGCCCGCATGCAATAAACGCCCGTCGGTGATCACGCCTGCCCCTACGTTGTGATCGATAACCACCTGAATCACGTCTCTCGCACCGCGTGACGCACCAAACAGCGCCTCTGCCATGGTCCATGCGCTGATATCGTGTTGCAGATAGACCGGCACGCCGGTGCGGGATTCAAGCGCTTCACCGAGCGCTACGTCCTTAACGTCATCGTAAAACGGCATGCGGTGGATAATGCCGTTTTCAGTATCAATAATGCCAGGGAGCGTTATCGCAATAGACGTTAATCGCTCCAGTTTTTGCTGATGGCGAATAAAGAAGCGGTCGATGTGCTCAATGACCCGGTCGAGAAACGATTTATCATCAACCAAAGGCAGGGTTTGTTCTTCTTCCACAACGAGTTTGCTGCTGAGATCGCGCAGCGCCAGATTGATTTCCCCCCGGCTGATGCGCAGCGACAGATAGTGCCAGGCCTCGGTTTCCACCATCAGCCCTACCGCCGGGCGGCCACGACTGCCGGGCTCCTGGATTTCAGTTTCCTGCACCAGATGGGCTTCAAGCATTTCGCGAACGATTTTGGTGATGCTGGCAGGAGCAAGCTGGGCGAGGCGAGAAAGGTCAATGCGGGACACCGGGCCGAGCTGATCAATTAGGCGATACACGGCGCCTGCGTTGGTCTGCTTAATCTGATCGATATGCCCTGGCTGACTTTCTGCTACCACCGCAGACTCCCTTATTTTCGCGCTTCGAAATAAACTTTTGCTATGTTGAATCACTTCGACGCAACACGTCAAATTTTTACTTAGGCTTGTGATTTACCGCACATTTTTTCGTGCCTTTTCGGCAAAAAAGTCGACGCTGGCCGCCGCCAGAAGCTGCTCACGAAAACGCTGTGCCGCCTGCGTTTGTTCATGATGACGGGACCACACCAGCCACATTTCTGACACAGCCTCTTCGTCCGCGATCGGCAGCCAGCGCATTTCATTCAGCTGCACTTTTTTGAAGGAAGCCGGAAGAATGGACACGCCCAGCCCGGCGGAAACCAGCCCGATGATGGTCATGGCCTCACCCACTTCCTGAGTGATGATCGGCGCGCCATAAGGCCGCAGCAGGCCAAGGATATCGTCGTAAAGCCCGGTGCCCACGCGAGGATCGAAAAACACCAGCGGCTCCTGCACCAGTTCGGTCAGCGTTACCGCATCGCACTGCGCCAGGCGGTGATCGCGCGGCACCATGGCCAGCAGCGGCTCACGCAGAATAACCTGCCAGTCCAGCGTGTCCGGCAGCTGGGTTTTACGCATCAGGCCAAGATCGAGCGCGCCCTCATTCAGCGGAGCAATTTGCTCCCGGGTATTGCTTTCACGCGTCTGAAGATGAACGTCCGGATACTGTCGCCGAAAGCGTGACAGCGTATCGGATACCGCCTGAATAAATGGCGCTGAGGAGGTAAAACCAATTCGCAATTCTCCCGTTTCCCCGTGGTGCAAACGGGCCGCTCGGGCAGCAGCTTCCTCTACCTGCATCAGAATTTGCCTGGCATCATTAAGAAATTGCTTCCCGGCGGCGGTCATACTGACGCTGCGGTTCGTTCGGGCGAACAGCCGGGCGCCAATCTGCTGCTCAAGGATTTGAATCTGCTGACTTAACGGCGGCTGAGAGATGTTCAGCCGGGCGGCAGCGCGCCCAAAGTGCAGCTCTTCAGCCACCGCCACAAAGTAGCGTAAATGTCGTAGCTCAATATTCATATTTTAGATGTATCATTTGAGATTATTAATATATTAGACAGAATATTTACATTTTCCTACTCTGTTATTCATCGCATCATCATCGCCCGGTGGCGCTGCGATTACCGGGCCTCCCCGTCTCATCCAGGCCCGCCACCTGGCAAAAAACGCATCAATACAAGGATCTTCCGTGAGCCGTACTACCACCGTTGACACCGCCCCGGCCCGTGACGTCAGCGATATTCGTCTTCCTGCGCCGGGCCAGTTTATTCAGCGCGGTACGCCGCAGTTTATCCGCGTCACCCTCGCGCTCTTCTCTGCCGGACTCGCCACCTTCGCCCTGCTTTACTGCGTGCAGCCTATCCTGCCGGTGCTTTCGCATGAGTTCGGTGTTTCGCCCGCCAGCTCAAGTATTTCACTGTCGATATCGACCGCGCTGCTGGCGGTCGGGCTACTGTTTACCGGACCGCTTTCCGATGCCATCGGCCGCAAGCCGGTGATGGTTACCGCACTGCTGCTTGCTTCCTGCTGCACTCTGCTGTCAACAATGATGACCAGCTGGCACGGCATTCTGATCATGCGCGCGCTGATTGGCCTCTCCCTGAGCGGCGTCGCAGCCGTGGGCATGACCTATCTCAGCGAGGAGATTCATCCGAGTTTTGTCGCCTTTTCGATGGGGTTATACATCAGCGGCAACTCGATTGGTGGGATGAGCGGTCGTCTGCTGACCGGGGTGATGACCGACTTCTTTGGCTGGCGCGTGGCCATTGCCATGATTGGCTGCTTCGCGCTCGCCGCAGCCCTGATGTTCTGGCGTATTCTGCCGGACTCCCGCCACTTCAAGGCCGCCTCGCTGCGTCCGAAATCGCTGTTCATCAATTTCCGCATTCACTGGCGTGACAAAGGGCTGCCTCTGCTGTTCGCCGAAGGATTTCTGCTGATGGGCGCGTTCGTCACGCTGTTCAACTATATCGGTTATCGCCTGATGATGTCGCCGTGGTCACTGAGCCAGGCGGTGGTAGGCCTGCTGTCCGTTGCCTATCTCACCGGGACATGGAGTTCGCCGAAGGCAGGTGCCATGACCCAGCGCTATGGTCGCGGTCCGGTGATGGTTGGCTTTACCGCCGTGATGCTTTGCGGTTTGCCGCTGACCCTGTTCACATCGTTGTGGCTGATTTTCTTCGGCATGCTGCTCTTTTCCGCAGGCTTCTTCGCAGCCCACTCCGTTGCCAGCAGCTGGATTGGCCCTCGCGCCCGTCGCGCACGCGGGCAGGCCTCATCGCTCTATCTGTTCAGTTACTATCTCGGCTCAAGTATTGCGGGGACGCTCGGCGGGGTGTTCTGGCATAGCTGGGGATGGAATGGCGTGGGCGGATTTATTGCAGCAATGCTCGTCCTGGCGCTGATTACCGGCTCTTGTCTGCACAAACGCCTGCACTAATTCGGGTTGCCCGCACCCGGCGGGCTGTTCTACAACTGGCTGAATATGGCGGTTAAACCGCCCATATCCTGCACTGCGCCAATCGACAGCAGCGTGATAAAGATCCAGACGAACGGATTCATAGTTTGCCGCCCACTGTTGACCTGTGCTAGTGATCATCATGATCTAAAAATCGCACTTCGCCTCATACTTTCGTCGCATTTTTCATCATTCGCGTCGTCATATTTCACTTTTTTGGATTAAGGCAAAATGGCAAATAACGCTTACCCGCAACTCACCCGTATTTTCCAGCGCTTATCGCATTTCTCACACCTGTCCGCCATCGCTGGCTGGGATATGGCCGCCATGATGCCGCCGGGCGGCAGTCAGGCTCGTGGTGAAGCACTGGCAGAGCTCGGCGTGCTTCAGCACCAGATCCTGACCGACAAAAACGTCGCCGTCCTGCTTGATGCAGCCCAACAGGAAAACCTGAGCGACGATGAACGCGCCAACCTGCGCGAAATGGCGCGCTCATACAACCAGGCGGCCCTTCTGCCGGAGAGTCTGGTGGAAGCGAAATCCCTGGCCGGGAACCGCTGCGAGCACGCCTGGCGTACTCAGCGTAAAAACAATGACTGGGCAGGCTTCGCACCAAACCTGAAAGAGGTGGTTCGCCTGAGCCGCGAGGAAGCGAAACTCCGCGCAGAAGCCAGCGGCGGTTCCCGTTACGACGCCCTGCTTGATATCTACGAACCCGGCATGACCAGTGCGCGCCTGGACGTACTGTTTGCCGATCTGAAAAGCTGGCTGCCGGACCTCCTGCAAACCGTAGTCGATAAGCAGGCCAGCCGGTCGCTTATCAACCCGCAAGGCCCGTTCGCCACGGAATCACAGCGCGATCTCGGTCTTGAGGCGATGAGCCTGCTCGGCTTTGATTTTAACGGCGGTCGGCTGGACGTCAGCACCCACCCCTTTTGCGGCGGTGTACCTGAGGATGTCCGCATCACCACGCGCTATGACGAAGACGATCTGCTCAGCGCCCTTTTCGGCGTGATCCACGAAACCGGCCATGCACGCTACGAGCAAAACCTGCCCCGCCAGTGGGCCGGACAGCCGGTGGCGCTTGCCCGTTCAACAGGCGTACATGAATCACAAAGTCTGTTCTTTGAGATGCAGATCGGGCGCAGTGCAGCCTTTCTGAAGCACATTCTGCCGCTCATCCAGCAGCGTTTCGGCAATCAACCAGCCTTTACCCTGGACAACTTTATCGCCTGGAGTCAGACCGTTGAGCGCGGATTCATTCGCGTAGATGCCGATGAAGTCAGCTACCCGTCGCACGTCATTCTGCGCTACGAAATCGAACGTGCGCTGATTGACGGTGACATTGAAGTGGATGACATCCCGGGACTGTGGAATGAGAAAATGCAGCAGTACCTGGGGCTGTCAACAGAAGGCAACTACCGAAACGGCTGCATGCAGGACATTCACTGGACCGACGGCGGCTTCGGCTACTTCCCGTCTTACACCTTAGGTGCAATGTACGCCGCGCAGCTGTTCCAGGCCGCGCGCAAAGCGCTGCCAGACCTCGACAGTCAGCTGGCCGAAGGCAACTTCAGCCCACTGTTCAGCTGGCTGCGTGAGAATATCTGGCAGCACGGCAGCCGTTTCAGTACCTCAGAGCTGATTACCCGCGCAACCGGGGAAGACCTCAACAGCCGCTATTTCCGCGAGCATTTGACGACTCGTTATTTGTAATCCTTTGCCGGGTGGCGGCTCGCGCCTTACCCGGCCTACACGTTGCCCCGGCCCTCCCTCAGGGAGAGGGAGCACACGCTAAAAAAGGCGCTTTAAAAGCGCCTTTTTGCTTTTACCTCCGTACACCTTGTACAAACGGTTACACGCCGATACCAATCACTCACTGAAGGCGTTGATCCACAAGTCTATAGTTCATTTCAACGGCCCCGCAGTGGGGTTGAACATAGAAACCAAATTCGAGGATTTCAGAATGAAAAAAGTATTAGCTCTGGTTGTTGCCGCTGCTATGGGTCTGTCTTCTGCCGCTTTCGCTGCTGACACTACTGCTACCGCTCCGGCTGCTGCACCTGCTGCTACTCACGCGGCTCCAGCGAAAACCACTCATCACAAAAAACACAAAAAAGCAGCGCCAGCGCAGAAAGCTCAGGCTGCCAAAAAGCACCACAAAAAAGCCGCTGCAAAACCAGCAGCAGAGCAGAAAGCTCAGGCCGCTAAAAAGCACCACAAAAAAGCAGCAACTAAACCCGCTGTAGCTCAGAAAGCTCAGGCTGCTAAAAAACACCACAAAAAAGCAGCAACCAAACCCGCTGTAGCTCAGAAAGCTCAGGCTGCTAAAAAACACCACAAAAAAGCAACTAAACACGAAGCTGCTAAACCAGCCGCTCAGCCAGCTGCATAAGTTCGCAACCGGTAGTACGGTCTTGTCTACTAAATCGGCGCTGTTACAGCGCCGTTTTTTTCTGGAGAGCAATGATGTTGCGCCGCTATCGCTTTGAGCTCATCCTTTTATTGCTGATCGTCTGTGCACTGGTAGCCACCCGGTTCTTCCTGTACTGAGTGTAGTGCGCTGATTTTACTCCCACTTTTCATTCATCCCGTCTATAGTAATCTCATTGGGTTTACCTTTTAATAATCATAATCGCCCTTCAGAGAGTGTTATGCGCAGATCCATAGTGGTTGTACTGGGAGCCGTTTGCCTTTTTTCTCCCCTGACCCACGCTGACGACGACAGCGACGATACGGGCATCAGTGCCAAAGATCTTAAAACCTTATTTTTCGGTCATGACGACCGCGTCAGGGTGACGAATCCAGGGCAATCTCCCTGGGATGCAATTGGGCAACTCGAAACCGCGAGCGGTAACCTGTGTACCGCCACGCTGGTTTCCCCACACCTGGCCCTCACCGCCGGACACTGTCTGCTGACGCCGCCAAAAGGCAAGTCAGACAAAGCCGTGGCGCTGCGCTTCATTTCGCAAAAAGGGGGCTGGCGTTATGAGATTCATGACATTGAAGGCCGCGTGGAGCCGTCGCTGGGGAAACGCCTGAAGCCAGATGGTGAGGGCTGGATTGTTCCCTCATCCGCCGCACCCTGGGATTTTGGGCTGATTGTATTGCGTAACCCTCCTTCCGGGATCACCCCGCTGCCGCTGTTCAACGGCGATAAAGATGCGCTCACCGCGGCATTAAAAACTGCCGACCGCCAGGTTACGCAGTCGGGTTATCCTCTCGATCATCTGGATTCCCTTTATACGCATAATAATTGTCTGGTGACGGGCTGGGCGCAAAACACCGTGCTGTCGCACCAGTGCGATACCCTGCCGGGCGACAGCGGTTCGCCGCTGATGTTGAAAACCGAAAATGGCTGGCAGCTGATTGGCGTTCAGAGCTCTGCACCCGCGGCTCAGGACAGATGGCGCGCCGACAACCGCGCGATCTCCGTCACCGGTTTTCGCGACAAGCTCGAGGCGCTGGCGGGCGAGTAATCAGCACTGTCGCTGCTGGCGCAACTGCAGCAGCGACGCTATTGGCATCGGCTCGCTGAACCAGAAGCCCTGCAGCTGATCGCACCCTGCAAGCCTCAGCAGCTTCATCTGTTTTTCGTTTTCCACCCCTTCGGCAATCACCGTCATCCCTAACGCACTGGCAATGCGGATAGTGCCGCTCACTAAGGCGGCTGCCTGATCGTCATTGTCTACCAGCCCCGCCAGAGATTTATCAATTTTTATGGTGTCGAAATTGAAGCGCCGCAGATAGCCAATGCTGGAGTAGCCCGTCCCGAAATCATCGAGCGCCACGGCAGTGCCAAGCTGCTTAAGCGTGGAGATCGCCCCGCGCGCCCGTTCAGGATTTTCCAGTACATAGGTTTCAGTGACTTCAAGCTGTAACCGATACGGCGGGAAGTGGCTGGATTCAAGGACCTGAGCCACTTTGTTTTCAAACTCCGGATCGCGGAACTGCGCAGGCGAAATATTTACCGATAGCTTAAGGTCTTCCAGCGCCTGTAAATCGGCACATGCCCGGCGCAGCACAAACTGGCCGAGCGAATAAATCAGCCCGCTGGTTTCAGCGATGGCGATAAAGGCATCGGGTTTGAGTTCACCTTTTGGCCGCCGGGGCCAGCGTACCAGCGCCTCCACGCCGGTCATTTTCTGCGAACGCGCATCAACAATCGGTTGATACCAGACCTCAAACTCATCGTTATCCAGCCCGTCACGAATGTCATTTTCGATACTGAGCTGGTATTCGCGGGCGCTGTTCAGTTCAGCGTCGTAATGCGTGATCCGCCCTTTCCCGGTCATTTTCGAGTGATACATGGCGATGTCCGCCCGGCGAAACAGCTCTGAGCTGCCGCTGCTGGCGAGCGTTCCGCTGGCTATTCCGATACTGGCGCTAATGTGAATGGTGCGTTCGCCGAGACGAATTGGGGGGTTCAGATAATCGAGCACGCTTCCGGCAAACGCAGCCGCTTTTTGCCCCGCCTCTACGCCGCTGACCGTCATGGCGAACTCATCTCCGCCAAGCCTTGCCAGCATGCCGCCCGGCGGTACCTGCGTTTGCAGAGTATGGGCGATGTGCACAATCAGCGCATCGCCCACGTCGTGGCCGTAAATGTCGTTCACATCCTTGAAGCCGTCCAGATCGATAAACACCACCGTTTTCAGTGCATCTTCACTTCGCAGGCTGGGCCGTTCCAGATGCTCAATCAGCGCCCGGCGATTAGGCAAATGGCTCAGC
Organism: Scandinavium sp. UTDF21-P1B; assembly: GCF_040750395.1. NCBI lineage: Bacteria > Pseudomonadati > Pseudomonadota > Gammaproteobacteria > Enterobacterales > Enterobacteriaceae > Scandinavium > Scandinavium sp. UTDF21-P1B. The sequence goes on along the minus strand of NZ_JBFLVD010000036.1, from coordinate 29,253 downwards.
CAGTCGGTGAGCGAAATGTCTCGCGCCTGTTTTTCGCCACGCGCCAGCTTGTACAGCCCCAGGCTGCTCAACATGATGAACAGCAGAATCAGCCCCGCCGCCAGCGCGACAATTTTCCGGATTTCCGGCGAGGCCGCCATCGCCGCTTCTGCGCCCGGCAAACGTGGCTGCCAGTTAAGATAGCCCACGGTTTCACCGCCGGACGTTTTGAGCGGCACGCTGGACTCGCTGTACTTTTGCGGCGTGAAGTTAAGATTGGCTATCTGGAAGGTATTACCCAGATCTTTCAGAATTTGTGGATTGAGATGGCGGGTAATCACCAGATAACGCCGGGTGGCGTCGTAGACCTGCAGGCGACTGGTCATCGGGCGGATCAGACCTATCCCGATAAACGCCACGCCTTCCCGCGTGCGGGTGATCCCGGCATAGATATTTTTCCCGCTCGCCAGGTCGGCTTTGTGTTTCATAATCAGCGCCTGCAGTCCTTCGCCGAAAAACGCCAGATTGCGCTCATTAAACGGCTGGCTGTGAAACGATCCCCACAGCACCTGGTAATTCTGGTCCAGCACGAAGGTGCCGTCGTAGAGATTATTGATTTTAAAACCCGCGCCCCAGGTATCGTACAGCCAGCGGGTATCAAGCTCCGGGGGATAAACTTTATGCACCGCGTCATCCCAGATAGCGTTATCAACGACAAGTGACAGCACGCGGTTTACGGATGTCTGAATAGCGCCATCCACCGACAGCGCCGAACGGTGCGCGTCTATCGCATTGGTTTTGCTGCTGATCAGATGCTGGGAGAGGTAGAGCAGAGAGACAACGGAGACGATGAGACCGATGCCGGCCATAAAGAGCATCACGAACAGGACTCTGGCAGTGGCGAGATTACGCCAGCGAGATGGATTAAACATTCACAACCCTCATGCACGCAACAGGCATCGGGGAAATGCACCCTATTCAGATAGCGTAATACACCTGACATTTTTCGCTGCCCGCATTTGCGGGCAGCGTCACATCATGCAAGTTTAATCATCACCATACCGGCGATTAACAAGCCTAAACCAATCCAGCCTTTGTTGTTCAGACGCTGACCAAAGAGGATCCAGCCTGCGGCAAGCGTGGCCGCCACGCCAAAACCACCCCAGATGGCATACGCCACGGAAAGGTCGATCCCTTTCACCGCTTGCGACAGCGCGCTGAAGGCCGCCAGTACCGCCGCCAGTGACAAAATGCCATACAGCTTGCGACGAAAACCGTCTGAGAATTTAAGGAAAATATTGGCGACAATTTCCAGCACAATCGCCCCCGCCAGCCAGACCCCGTGAATCCACTCAAACTGCGGCATGATTCACCTCCGCAGGCTGCTTTTTCGCTTTGCGGGTGCCCGATTTAATCAGCACAATCCCCGCCACCAGCGTTGCCAGCCCCGCCACTTTCATCACGGTGAGCGTTTCATCAAACAGCGTCACGCTGAACAGCGTAATCAGCAATATCCCCACCCCCTCCCACAGGGCATAGGCCACGCCGAGGGCGATTTTTTTTACCGCGAAGGATAAGAATATATAGGAAAGTGCAATCATGCCGAGCATTAAAATATAACCGGCGTGACCGTTGCTGACGCTGGCCCATTTCATGGAAAGCGTACCAATAATTTCCGTGGCGATCGCCAGGGCTAATAATATCCAGTAAAACATATGACTTCTCCTGCCTGAGAATATAATCCGTTGCAGCTTGCGAAACGCGCAAACCGAATAAAAACGATTAAAATTTAGCTCAAACGAAGAAGGAAACTATAGCGCAGAGCGCCAGTGCTGCTCACCAGACTGCGTAGCAAAGGAAGGAAAAACAATAAATTGACAGGAAGTTCGGGTTTTGAACAGGATGTCCATAAAATTACAATTATCCGCGGTATTGCTTCTCGTCATTGCGGATGAAAATTGTCCTCAGTAGTTAAACACAGCGCAATTCTGGCATAGCGCCACAATAAACTCAAAGTCTTTTCAATTCTTTACTGAGGCGGTTTAGCCTTTATTCGTTTATTCTCGACCCATCCACCTTTATGATGTTGCTAAACAGATTAAGGAAGCGTGTCATGGCAAAAACGGGTATTACGCTCAATGCATTAAAAATAGTCATCATGCTGGGAATGCTGGTGATTATTCTCACCGGCATTCGTTTCGCCGCCGATATCGTGGTGCCGTTTATTCTGGCGCTGTTTATCTCAGTGGTACTCAACCCGGTGGTGCAGTGGCTGGAGCGCCTGCGCGTACCGCGGGTACTTGCAATAAGCCTGCTGATTGGCCTGATAATCCTGGTGGCGGTGCTGCTGCTCGCCACGCTGGGCACCTCACTGAACGAACTGGCCCGTACCCTGCCGCAGTATCGTTCATCACTGGTTGTTCCGCTGCAAAATCTGGAGCCGTGGCTTCAGCGGTTTGGTATCGAAGTCTCGGTCAACGAGCTGGTGAAGTATATTGACCCGAACGCCGCCATGACGTTCGTCACCAGCCTGCTGACCCAGCTCACCAACGCTATGTCGTCTATTTTTCTGCTGCTGTTAACGGTGGTGTTTATGCTGTTCGAAGTGCCGCAACTGCCCACCAAACTGAAACAGATGATGGTGCGTCCGGTGGAAGGTATGGCGGCGATTCAGCGGGCTATCGACAGCGTCTCCCACTATCTGGTGCTGAAAACTGCCATCAGCGTGGTCACGGGCCTGGTGGCCTGGGCAATGCTCGCCGCGCTCGACGTGCGGTTTGCCTTTATCTGGGGGCTGCTGGCATTCGCACTCAACTATATTCCCAATATCGGATCGGTGCTCGCCGCTATTCCGCCGATTCTGCAGGTGCTGGTTTTCGGCGGGCTGTATGATGCGCTGGTCGTGCTGGCAGGCTACCTGGCCATCAATATGGTGTTCGGCAATATACTGGAGCCGCGAATCATGGGACGCGGGCTGGGGCTTTCAACGCTGGTGGTGTTCCTGTCGCTGATTTTCTGGGGCTGGCTGCTCGGCCCGGTGGGCATGCTGCTGTCGGTGCCGCTGACGATCGTTGTTAAAATCGGCCTGGAGAACACCGAAGGAGGGAAAAGCATCGCGGTACTGCTCAGTGACTTAAGCAAAAAGGCGTAAACGCCCGGCAGGCTGACGTGAAAAGTGCACTCGCGCTCACATGATCAGCCTGTCAATCCAGCCTGCGAGAATGGCCTGTCGCACTAACAAAATCAGCACTGCCCAGAAAATAATCATCTTTACCACCACAGCTCCCTGCTCTTTCATTTTTACAACCCCCTCTGCATGCCGTCCTGACACAGAGTAAAGCCCTGCGGGTATATGTAACATAAACAGAACGCCCCTAAATTGCAGGGTAAGCGTACACCGAGGGCCGTATTGACGGGGATGTGTTATTCAGTTGGCAGTGTGATGCGCCAGGGTAGCAGTTCGCTGACCCGATTCACCGGCCAGTCGGCTATAACGTCAAGCACATAGCGGAGGTAGCCTTCTTTTGGTGTACACCACTTTGTCGAATACATCAGGTCATGACCAGACGGTTCTCGCTGTACGCTTACATTGCAGGAACATATACGGATGGTGAATATGTGAAATCAGACAGGTTTTGGCGGCGTGCCGGCTACTCTTTGCTCGCCTTTCTGACGAAAAAATCAACGAAAAAACAGGGCTGAATAAAACAATATCATCCAACGTTTGTATAAAAATAAATAAACCATCGCTTGTCATTGCGCGCGCTTTATTGCGAAAGAGTACATTAATCCAGTCACTCAGATTTATTTTGGGAACCACACATTTCCTCTGTCCGTTATCTGAACACTCCTCTCGCTTTACTGAATTTTCACCTGCTCCTGTCTCCCTGTACACATAGTCTACACTTCCCATTCCGACTTCGATCGCCATCACATAATTCCGCAGGCAATTATTACTCTTAGGCTAACAATCTGTCCCCCGGGTTAATTGATGGGTTACTCCTTACGGAGCAGACTAACTGCAGCATAAATCCAGGCAAAATGATTTGCTGAATCAGGAGGTTAATAATGAATGCTGGCCAAAATCCAGCCCGAAACTGGAACACACGCCGCAGCGAAAAAGCGCGCCGTGTCGCTTCCCTTTCGGTGCAGGGGAAAGTCATTCCCACTGACGGTCTGGTGGACGCACTGGAAAAACTGATTGCCCCAGGCGACCGCGTGGTACTGGAAGGTAACAACCAGAAGCAGGCCGATTTTCTCTCCCGTATGCTTGCTGAAGTGAGCCCGGCAAAAGTGCACGATCTGCATATGATCATGCCAAGCGTCGGTCGCAGCGAGCATCTCGACATCTTCGAAAAAGGCATTGCCCGCAAGCTCGATTTCTCCTTCTCCGGCCCGCAGAGCCTGCGCATTTCGCAACTGTTGCAGGACGGTCAACTCGAAATCGGCGCCATCCACACCTATATCGAACTTTACTCCCGCCTTTACGTCGATCTCTGCCCCAACGTGGCACTGATTGCCGGGTATAAAGCCGACCGCAAAGGCAACCTCTATACCGGGCCAAGTACCGAAGACACCCCGGCGCTGGTTGAGGCCGCCGCCTTCCGCGACGGGATCGTTATCGCGCAGGTTAACGAAATCGTCGATGACGAATGTGACCTGCCGCGCGTCGATATTCCGGGCTCGTGGATTGATTACGTGGTCGTCGCCGACAAGCCGTTCTTTATCGAACCGCTGTTCACCCGCGACCCGCGCCTCATCAAGCAGGAGCATATCCTGATGGCGATGATGGCAATTAAAGGCATCTACGCCGAACATCAGGTGCAGTCCCTGAACCACGGCATCGGCTTCAACACTGCCGCCATCGAGCTGCTGCTGCCGACCTACGGCGAACAGCTTGGCCTGAAAGGCAAAATCTGTAAGCACTGGACGCTCAACCCGCATCCAACGCTTATCCCTGCCATTGAAAGCGGCTGGGTGGAAAGCGTGCACTGCTTCGGCGGCGAGCTGGGAATGGAAGAGTACATCCGCGCCCGTCCGGACATTTTCTTCACCGGTGCCGACGGCTCCATGCGCTCCAACCGTGCCTTCTGCCAGCTGGCAGGCCAGTACGCGGTGGACATGTTCATCGGCTCTACCTTGCAGATTGATGGGCTTGCTAACTCCTCTACCGTGACACGCGGTCGTCTGTCCGGCTTCGGCGGCGCGCCGAATATGGGTCACGATCCGCACGGTCGCCGTCACGCAACCCCTGCCTGGCTGAACATGATCACCGAGCCAGACCCAATGCAGCGCGGTAAAAAACTCGTCGTGCAAATGGTCGAAACCTTCCAGGCTGGCGTGAAGCCAAGCTTTGTCGAGCAGCTGGACGCCGTTGAAGTGGCGAAATCCTCCGGGATGCCGCTGGCGCCGGTGATGATTTACGGCGACGACGTCACTCACGTATTGACCGAAGAAGGCATCGCCTACCTCTATCGCAGTGAAAGTCTTGAAGAGCGTCGAGCAATGGTTGCTGCCGTCGCCGGGATCACCGATATCGGCCTTGGCGTGGATGCCAAACGCGTCGCTGAGCTGCGCAAAAGCGGCAAAGTGGTCTACCCGGAAGACATGGGCATCCGCCGTTCTGACGCCACCCGTTCCCTGCTCGCCGCAGGCAGCGTGGCGGATCTGGTCGAATGGTCCGACGGTCTTTACAACCCACCTGCGAAATTCCGGAGCTGGTAATGAAACTCCTGTCACAGACTCATGCCGAGGTGCAGGCAGAAAGGCTGGCGTTCATCGCCCGCGACTGCCTGATCGACGAAGCGCGATTAAGCCCGAAGCCGGGTCTGGTGGACAGCCGGGGAAACGGTGCCCATCACGACCTCTCTTTGGCGCTGATGGAGCGCTCGGCACACAGCCTGACCCCAACGTTTCTGCAACTGGCCAAGCAAAGCTGGCTGCGTCCCACCGACATCGCCCTGCGCGAAACCGTCGGTCGTTTAGGGCGCGAAGGCGAACAGCAGATGATGGCCGCCACCCATGGCGTGAATACCCATCGCGGCGCCATCTGGGCACTCGGCTTACTGGTCAGCGCCGTGGCGATGCATGGCGGTAACGCAGGCGCACAGCAGATTGCACAATCCGCTGCCCTGCTCGCCCGCCTGCCGGACGGCGCTGCGCCGAAGACCTTCAGTAAAGGGCTGAAAGCCACGCATCAGTACCGGGTGCCGGGTGCACGTGAAGAGGCGCAACAGGCGTTTCCGCACGTGATGCAGCTCGCGTTACCGCAGCTGTTACGCAGCCGCGCAATGGGTGCGAACGAGAGCGAAGCCCGCCTTGATGCACTGATGGCGATCATGACCTCGCTCAGCGACACCTGCGTACTTTCGCGAGCGGGCATGCCCGGTCTGGAAGCGATGCAGGCCGGAGCCCGCACGGTGCTGAATGCAGGCGGTTGCGCCACGGCACAAGGCCGCGAAGCGCTCGCTGAACTCGATGCTCAGATGCTCGAACTTAATGCTTCGCCCGGTGGTGCCGCGGATCTTCTCGCCGCCACGCTGTTTCTTGACAGGGTCAGCCAGCCCGCGTCTTGCTCAATTTAAAGAGGATGTTATGGAACACATTACATTGTCATTTCCTGCCAGCCGCACCTTCAGCGGTAAAGCACTGGCAGGCGTCGTAGGCTCCGGTGATATGGAAGTGCTGTTCACCGCAGCCGCCGGGGAAACCCTCAGTATTGATATCACCACCTCCGTGGACAACAGCACCCGCCGCTGGAATGCGCTGTTCGATCGCCTGAATCTGATCAACGGCCTGCCAGCGGGCAAGCTGATCATTCACGACTTCGGCGCAACCCCTGGCGTGGCGCGCATTCGTATCGAACAGGTATTTGAAGAGGTGGCTCATGCGTAACGATCGCAGCTTTATCGAATTACGGGCCCGCGAACGTGCCCATGCGCTGCTGGACGAAGGCAGCTACCGTGAATTGCTCGGCCCGTTCGAAGGCATTATGTCGCCATGGCTCGCACCGCAGGGCGTTGTGCCGCAGTCCGACGACGGCATGGTGGTCGCTCGCGGCACCATCAACGGCCAGTCCGCGGTGGTGATTGCCATCGAAGGCACCTTCCAGGGCGGCAGCATGGGCGAAGTCTCCGGTGCCAAAATGGCAGCCGCGCTCGAACTGGCGGCAGAAGATAACCGCAACGGCATTCCCACCCAGGCCGTGCTGAGCCTTGAAACCGGCGGCGTGCGCCTGCAGGAAGCCAACCTCGGCCTGGCAGCCATTGCCGATATCCACGCCGCGATTGTCGATCTGCGTCGCTATACCCCTGTAGTCGGCATCGTGACCGGTACCGTTGGCTGCTTCGGCGGAATGTCTATTGCCGCCGCCCTTTGTAGCTACCTGATTGTTACCCGCGAAGCGCGCCTTGGCCTCAACGGCCCGCAGGTTATTGAGCAGGAAGCCGGGATCGAAGAGTACGACTCCCGCGATCGCCCATTCATCTGGAGCATGACCGGCGGTGAAATCCGTTACGCAAGTGGCCTGGTCGATGCGCTGGTCGATGACGGCGTTAACGCGGTGAAAACCGCCATGAACGACGCTATCGCCAAAGGCGTTCCGGCACAAAACCGCAGCGACAAATATGCCGACTTCCTGACCCGTCTGAGCAACTTTGACACCCGTCAGCAGGCCGATACCGCGCAGATTAAACAGCTTTTCGCCGGGGAGGTGAAATGATGACTCAGTCCAATAGCCGTGGAGCCTTGTGGCTGGAAAAACTGGCGCCAAATGCGCCGCGCATGACTGGCCTGTGCCCTTCAGTACGGGTCGCCGACGGTGAACTGAACAATGAGGCCGTACGCTTCATCGCCGTCGTACCCGATGCCAATAACCACTATCCGCGCGCCGCGAAAGGCGAAGTGGGCCTGCTGGAAGGCTGGACGCTGGCAAAAGTGGTGAATGAAACCATCGATGCCGACGCGAACAGCGACGTGAAGCGCCCAATTGTGGCGGTGATCGACGTTCCAAGCCAGGCCTATGGTCGCCGTGAAGAAGCGTTCGGCATTCACCAGGCGCTCGCCGGTGCCGCCGGTGCCTATGCGAAAGCGCGCCTGGCGGGCCATCCGGTGATCGGTCTTATCGTCGGCAAGGCGATGTCCGGGGCGTTTCTGGCGCACGGTTATCAGGCTAATCGCCTGATTGCTATCAACGATAAAGGCGTACTGGTGCATGCGATGGGCAAAGAATCCGCCGCGCGTATCACCCTGCGTACCGTCGACGCGCTGGAAAAGCTGGCAGCGACCATTCCGCCAATGGCCTATGACGTCAGCAACTACGCCACCCTCGGCCTGCTCTCCGACCTGCTGAACCTCAGCAACCCGGACGCGCCGTCCGATGCTGACCTGGCGCTGGTAGAGCTCACCGTGCAGAAGGCAATTTCCGATGCACGTAAAGACCCAAGCCTGAAAAATCGTCTCGGCGCGGAAAATCGCCGCAGCTCTGCCCTGGTACGCGAACGGATGCGCGCCAGCTGGTAACGGGCAACCTCAGAAGTACGTAAAAAAAGACCTGCCGAAAGCGGCAACCGTCGGGCGCAGCATAGCGCCCACGGCAAGCCGCTTTTAGAAAATTATAAACATCGCAAATGTTCTCTATTTTTCTTACTACAGGTGATCTATGACTTATGTAATTGTTCATGCCCTTGCGCCGATTTTTCTGATCATGCTGCTGGGCTTCTGGGCCGGCAAAGCCAAAATGGTCGACAACAAAAACGTGTCGCTGCTCAATATCTTCGTAATGGACTTTGCCCTGCCCGCCGCGCTGTTCAGCGCCACCGTGCAGACCCCATGGGCAGGTATTGTCGCCCAGTCACCGCTGATTGTGGTGCTGACCGGCGCAATGTGGATCACCTATGCGGCGATCTACTTCCTGGCTACCAGCGTATTTAAAAAATCCCCGCAGGATGCTGCCGTGCTGACCCTCACCGTGGCGCTGCCGAACTATGCCGCGCTTGGCCTGCCGATTCTCGGTAGCGTGCTGGGTGAAAGCTCCGCGACGTCTCTTTCCGTCGCCGTCTCCATCGCCTGCGGCTCCGTGCTGATGACGCCGTTCTGCCTGCTGATTCTGGAGCGTGAAAAAGCACGCGCTGCCGGTGAAAACAGCGGTTCTACGCTGGCGATGCTGCCGGTGCTGATGTGGCGTTCGCTGAAGAAACCTATCGTGATGGGCCCGCTGCTCGGCGTGATCCTCTCGGCGATTGGTATCAAAATGCCGGATCTGGTGCTGGCTGCTATCAAGCCGCTGGGCCTGTCGGCAACCGCCGCCGCGCTGTTCCTGACCGGTGTGATTCTGTCAGCCCGTAAGCTGCAGCTGAACGCCATGGTGAGCATTGCGACCATCACCAAGCTGCTGATCCAGCCGTTTATCGCCTGGGCTATCGTTCTGGCTTTCGGCCTGCACGGCTCCGTGGCGATCACCGCTATCCTGATGATTGCGCTGTCCGCGGGCTTCTTCGGCGTGGTGTTTGGTAACCGCTTTGGCGTACAGTCGCCGGATGCCGAAGCCGTGCTGCTGTTGAGCTCCGTTCTGTGTATCCTGTCGTTACCGCTGTTCATCACTTTAACTTCAGGTATCTGATATGACATTCACCTCGCGCCCTCACGATTTGCTGTGGCTGAAAAGCCGCGACGCCCTGCTCAACGTTGAGGAGGCGTGGGTGGCCAGCCAGTGGCAACCGGGCCTGCCCGTGGTCGTACGGCGCGACGTGAATGACAGCGGCGATATTCCGGTAGGCGTGCGCGGCATGAAGCGCGAACAGCGCGCGGCCGGATGGGTTAAAGCAGAGTCCGTTTCCCGCGTCATCACACCGGAAGCACTGGCCGAACGCCAGCACCTGCTGCACTCGCCGTTTGTTTCCCAGCCGCCTGTTCAGGCGGCTATTTTGCTGACCACCTTTGCGTGGCCGTGGCTCTGGGGCATTACCGGCAGTACGGCCTATGCCCTTGCCACCGAAATTCCCGTGCTGCACGCCGACAGCGATCTCGATTTACTGATTCGCGCTCCTGAACCGCTGACCAATGACGAATTGCGGCAGTGGCAGGCGCAAGTGGATAAGCTGCCGTGCCGCGCCGACACCCAGATTGAAACGCCCTTTGGCGCATTTGCGCTCAACGAATGGCTGCGCGAAGGACGCGTTCTGCTGAAAACCGCCACCGGACCGCAGCTCACCGCGACGCCGTGGCACAGGGAGTCATAATGAAAATCCTCTTTACCTTTCCCGGCCAGGGCACCCAACGTCCGGGAATGCTGCAAAATCTTCCCGACGGTGAGGCCATTCTTGCCGAAGTCCACGCCGTACTTGGCGATGAAGCCTACCAGCTCGACACAGCCGATGCGCTGAAGCACACCCGCGCGGTGCAGCTTTGTTTGCTTATTGCGGGCGTGGCGTGGGCTAACGAGCTTATTCGCCACGAAGTCAAACCGGATATCGTCAGCGGCCTGTCGATTGGCGCTTACCCTGCGGCGGTAGTGGCTGGCGCGCTGGATTTTCGCGACGCGCTGCGGCTGGTCGCCCTGCGCGGTGATTTAATGGAACAGGCGTATCCGCACGGTTACGGCCTGACGGCTATTGTTGGCCTCACGCTGAATCAGGTTGAAAAGCTGATGGCGGAAAGCGGAACTTACATCGCCAACCTCAATGCCGAAACGCAGATAGTGATTGCCGGTCGGGATGAGGATATGGCGGAGGTTGCGAGAAAAGCATTGGCCGCCGGAGCCAGCAAGGCGACCCGGCTTGCGGTAAGCGTACCCTCACATTGTGCCTTGCTGGATAAACCGGCGGCAGAATTAGCTCAGGCGTTTGAATCCGTGACGTTGTCACGCCCATCACGTGCGTATCTTAGCGGATCAACCGGTCGTGTACTGTGGGAACCGCAGAAAATTGCCGTGGACTTAGCCTTCAACATGGCGCGCACCGTACAGTGGCAGGATGCGATGGTTTCCGCCAATCAGCGCGATGCACGGCTGGCGATTGAGATGCCGCCCGGTAGCGTGCTGACCGGGCTAACGCACCTCGCAGGCTGGCAGGGCGATGCCATCTGTATGGAGCGTAACAGCGTTGAAGTGGCACAGCACCTGGCGAAACGCCTCAGCCGTTGAGGCTTCGGGCGTACATCCGCCCTTCCGCCGCCAGCGCCAGTAAATCCTGATCGCGCTCGCGGTGGTGTGAATAGACAATCGAAATCAGCTGGCGCATCTGGTACGGCTCCGCCAGCTTTAAAAGCTGAACATCATTCTCGTACACTTTCTTCATGCGGCCCGGGATGAGCGCAAAGCCGACTCCCGCCTGCACCAGGCTTATCATCGAGAAGATATCATTTACGCGGGTGACGATTTCCGGCTCAAAGCCAGCAATCTGAAATGCTTCCTGAAAACCTGCGTAGGTGGCGAACCCTTCCGCAAGCGAGACGAACTTGCGGTCGCCGTAATCGCGCAGATCGGCCGCCTGTGAGGTATTCAGTTTGACGCTGGCGGGTGCGGCAAGAAAAATATCGTCATGGAACAGCGGGATAACATCAAATTTTGACCCGGCGAATTCACCTTCATTGGTGGAAATCAGAATCGCATCCAGCGCGTCGTCTTCCAGCATATCCAGCAGCATCTGGTTGGAGCCCATGGTCAAATCCAGCTCCAGCGATGGTCGGCGCAGCTTCATGCCCATGATGATTTTCGGCACCGTCTCCAGCGTGAGCGAATAGAGCGTACCGATGCGTAGCCGACCCCGGCCCACGCCCGCTACCTTGCGGGTCTCCTCCAGTCCTTTACTCATCAGGCTTATGACATCCTGACAGTACTCCAGCAGCGTCCATGCTGCCGGAAGCGGCAGTAAATTACGCCCTTTATGAATAAACAGCGGGCAGCCAACGCCCTCTTCCAGCGTATGCAGCGCCCGGTGAACGCTGACGCTGCTGAGTTCCAGCGCTTCCGCCGTACGGGCAATATTGCCTTTACTCATAAACATCATAAAGACGCTGAGTTTACGAAAGGTAATGTCCTGATTGATATCGTCTTTCATCGCTGTCCGTTTCTCCCGGGCTGAAGGCAGTCATTATACCTGCTTTTCGTGATGACCCGTTGAAACGATCTCGCGACTGGATTATTTCAGCATCAATGATATTGATGGCTTTCCATCAGCCAGTTTTTAAAGATATCGCTGCGCAGCGTGCGCAATAGATCAATGGCACCGGAACAGCCTATCTTTTTAATCAGCGTCTGGCGTGTCTGATAAACGGTTTTGATATGCAGATTGAGGTATTCCCCCATCTCCGCCATTTTTTTACCTTCTTTTATCAGGTCAATAAGCCGCCGTTCCCTGGCGGTCAATAAAACAGGCTTTTTTGATTCCAAAGGTTTATCCGCAAGATAACTAATGGAAATAACGAAGTTTTGTAGCTCGTGTACCGTCACCCTTTTAGGTAGCTGATAAAAAGGAGCCGTATTAAGAAAATTAAATGATGTTCCTTCCGTGAGCAGCACAATACGGTTTTTAGTCAGATCGTAATTATGCTTTAACACATCGGTGTAGTGATGTTCCGTTAAAAAGACATATCGTAAACCAGTATTATCAAACTTAATTTTTTGCAGAATGTTCTCTAAACCCATTCTGAGATAGTTATCCGTCAGCCAGATATCGGCGTGATCGTGCTGTGTGTAGTCTTCACCGCGCATCATTCACATCGCCTTTTTCAGGAAGCAGAGATCGTAAGACCAGTGATATCACAGGCCCGTCAAATAGGTGAAATACGGTTTAAAACAGAAAAAGAATGTGTTAAATATCATCCATAGTATGGCCAACGACAATTTCAATCGTTTTGCGAATCACGTCGGCCTGTACCACATCTTCCGTTGATTCCAGGCGGCGAATCAGCGCCAGCATAATATTTTTATTATTAATACTCTCCCCGGCGATAATCACATTACGAATTGCAGCACCCAGCGCTACAGATTCTTCAGCCAGAATATCACCGGCGTGGCGAAAATAATCAGATAACGCGTTATCGGCCAGAGCACTATAAATATCAGGTTGTTGAATCATTGCTGTATTCATCTGTTTCACCATTATGAAATGAAATCGCTTGTTAGTGGATTTTGCCTTTGCCCGACGCAGACATCCCGTCCACCATCATTTGCGCACTCTCCTTATGCTGACGTTTTGTTGTGGGCGTTTCCTGCTCACACTTATCTGTCATCACTGCTTCGATATAAGCGACAATCAGCGGAAGGGCTCCGCGTCTGCGGGGATCCCGCTCTACGGCCTGCATGTTACGTAGCTCTGTAAGTAGAGCCATTGAGCTCACCGGCGCCTTGCGTTTCAGCAGAGACAGCACTGCCTCGCCGATCAGTTCATCTGTGAGTTGTTCAATGTCGCTTCTGTTCATCACTAACGTCTCTGCTTGCCGTACAACCTGACGATCAGCGCTCGAACAGCAGCCCAATCAGGGCATTATAGTGGCCTTCCTCTTCCGGGCAGGAAGCCTGGTCGAGCCGGCGCAGTAATTTGGTGCACAGCGATTTACGGTTGAGGTTGCGGCCATCGTTCAGAATTTCCACCACAATCTGCCCCAGCGTTTCCTGTTGAGTCGGCATATTGGCCTTAGTGAAATACTGTGCAATCGTGGTAGCGGTATCCGGGATGTAACCATTCTGCTGCATATGTCGCTCCTGTACGAATCAGTAAAAGGGTTAAAAGTTCGTTATTCAAACTTAGAAAAATTGTACATAAAATTTGTACAAGTGCGTTATTGATTTTTAGCAAAAAGTGCTAATCCAATAATTTCAGTTTGTTATAAACATTAAACAGGACCAGCACTTAAATTTATCCGTACATCAACCACCTAAAACCCTGTACAAAAACTGAGACAAATTTCACCCGGTCTGTACAACGCCGTTTTGCTGTAAAATGTTTGTTAATTTAATGTGTTATATAACAAGACATCCTGCTGCCTATCTGCCAGGATTAAGTTTCTTCTTCTCTAAGTGAAAAATCATGCTCACCACCATTATTTACCGCAGCCACTTTTGCGATGACGTCCCCGTTAAAGCGCTCGAGAGCATGGTTGCTGCCGCCAGTATCAAAAATCGCGATGCGGACGTGACCGGCATCCTTCTCTTCAACGGCACCCATTTCTTCCAGCTGCTCGAAGGGCCGGAAGAGAAGGTAAAGGCGATTTATCAGACGATTTGCGAGGATCGCCGCCACTACAACGTGGTGGAACTGCTGTGCGACTACGCCCCGTCCCGCCGCTTCGGCAAAGTAGGCATGGAGCTCTTCGATTTGCGGGAGCACGACCGTGATGAGGTATTGCAGACTATTCTCGACAAGGGTACCTCGAAATATCAGCTCACCTTTAATGACCGGGCCCTGCAGTTCTTCAGAACCTTCGTTGAGGCGACGGAAAAAGAGAACTACTTTGAGATCCCGGTCGATAACGGCTGGGCGTTTATTCCACAGGGTAACGCCCGACGCGTCGATCCGCAGGCCGCAATGCAGCTTGCAGAGTGCGGATTTGCCTTTCAGCCCATTATCGACCCGCTCTCTCAGGAGATCGTTTCGCTGGAAGCCCTGTTGCGCACCGCCTCCGGTGATTCGCCAAAAGCTTTTTTTGCCGCCCTGAGCGGCGACGCTGTTTATGAAGCCGATCTCAGAAGCAAGCATGCGGCTTTTGCACTGGCCTCGGCGCTCGATCTGCATGAACAGACCATCAGCGTAAACCTGTTGCCAATGACGCTGGTGAAGATTCCCAATGCCGTTCCGACTCTGCTGCAGGCTATTGAGCTAAACGGCCTGGTGCCTGAGCAAATCATCGTCGAATTCACCGAAAGCGAGGTGATTTCCCAGTTTGACGCCTTTACCCAGGCGGTGCGTTCTCTGAAAGCTGCCGGGATAAGCGTTGCCATTGACCACTTCGGAGCAGGGTTTGCCGGACTTTTGCTGCTGGCCCAGTTCCAGCCAGATCGCATCAAAATCAGCCGTGACCTGATTCGCGACGTACACAAAAGCGGCCCGCGCCAGGCTATCGTGCAGGCGATTATCAAATGTTGTGCATCGCTCGAGATCGCCGTTTCCGCCGTTGGCGTCGAGAAAGCGGAAGAGTGGATGTGGCTTGAGTCGGCCGGCATCTTCCAGTTCCAGGGCCACCTGTTTGCCGAGCCTTGCTTCTGCGGGATCCCGCCTGTCGCCTGGCCGGAAAAGAAAAGCCTGTTGTAATTTCCCACAGAAGAACCCGCTCGCAGTCAGCAGTTCACGCGAGCGGGGTACTCACCTTTTGATTTCCCCCTAATCGTAATTTCAGATTTTGTTCACCTTTTGTTAAGGATTTTGTTGCTACCCTTAGGATGAGCTGCTGTACAATAAATAATAAATTGTACAAGCCAGTCTGATTCGTTAGTTTAGGCACGGACGTATCGGTATTCGTATGAGGGAAACTATGGCCTTTTACAGCATCGGCGATGTCGCCGAACGATGCGGTATCAACCCCGTGACTCTGCGCGCCTGGCAGCGACGCTACGGTTTACTCAAACCCCAGCGCAGCGAAGGTGGGCACCGGCAGTTCGATGAGGAAGATATTCAGCGCATCGAAGAGATCAAACGCTGGATTAAAAACGGCGTGCCGGTCGGCAAGGTCAAGGCGCTACTTGAAGAGAGTAAAGTCGCCGCGCGTGACGACTGGGGCACGCTGCAGGAAGAGATGATGGCGGCGCTGCGTTCAGCCCACCCGGCAAAGTTACGAGCCAAAATCGTGGCGTTAAGCCGTGAGTACCGCGCAGACGATCTCATCGACCATGTCTTCATCCCTACCCGCCAGCGCCTGAGCCTTGATCACAATACCGCCCGCATCATGTGCAGCATGCTGGATGGCGTACTGATTGAGTTTGTCGCCATCAATCTCGCGGAATTGCGCAAGAAAGCCGGGAAAGACGCCCTGCTGATCGGCTGGGATACCGAAGACAGAACGCGGCTGTGGCTTGAAGCCTGGCGCCTTTCTCAGCAGGGCTGGCACATTGCCGTGCTGGCCGAGCCGCTCGATTCCCCGCGCCCGGAGCTGTTTCCCGGGCAGCAGCTTATCGTCTGGACAGGAATCACCCCTACCCGCCGCCAGCAAGAGCTTTTACAGCACTGGCATGAGCAGGGCTACTCGCTTATTTTTCACCAGCCCTGAACCAGGGTCGGGAGTGAAGCACGCACGGAGAGAAGCATGCACCGCAGGATGAATATCGTCGTTTTATCGGCACTGGTTGCCGCCCCGACAGCGGGCTTCGCCGCCCCACTAAACTATCTCTATACCTCCTCCGGCGAACTGGCAGAGCACCGCACACTCCTGGAACGCCCGGACATTCAAGGTGTACAAATCGTCTATTCATGGAAACAGCTGGAAACGGCCAAAGGCGTTTACGACTTTTCGGCAATTGAACAGGATCTTGCGCAAACGGACACGCTGCATAAAAAGCTGTTCATCCAGATCCAGGACCGTTTTTTCGAAGCTCAGGCACGCAACATTCCCGCCTACCTGCAAACGCCAGCCTACGGCGGTGGCTTAGTGGCGCAGACCGATAATCCCGGCGAAAACAAAGCCCCCGCACAAGGCTGGGTGGCGATGCAGTGGAACGCGCAGGTTCGTGAGCGTTACCAGCAGCTGTTAACGGCGCTGGCGGCGAAATTCGATGGCAAAGTAGCGGGCATCAACCTGCCGGAAACGGCAATTGATATCGACATGAAAGACCCAAAAAGCGGCTTCACCTGCGATCGTTATTTCAACGCCACTCTCGACAACATCCGCTTTGCCCGCCAGGCCTTCACCCGCTCGCACGTGGTGCAATACGTGAATTTCTGGCCGTGCGAATGGAACAACGACAAACGGTATATGTCGCGCCTGTTTGCTACCGCAGAAAAAAATCACATCGGCCTGGGTGGCCCGGATATCGTGCCGAACAAGCAGGCACAGATGAAAAATGCCTATCCGTTTTTCCATCAATACAAGGGCAAGCTGAGCCTTGTAGCAATGGCGGTCCAGGAGCCGACGCTCAGCTACACCAACCCGAAAACCTGAAAGAAATTCACTCGTGAGGCGTTCACACAGTTTGCCGACGATTATCTGGGGGCAGACATCATTTTCTGGAGCACGCAGTCTCCATGGCTCAAGCCGCCACGCGCGGCGTTTTAAGCCCGTCCGTACTCTGCAACCTCTGTCATCTGCAAGACGCCAAAGCCCACCTGCGACATTTCAGGTTAGTTGCAGGCTCCGCGTTGTAGGGGCATGATGCCCCACTGTTCCGCTACTTCAATTGTTTAGCCAGGAAACTTGCCAGCCGGCAACAATCCGCTATATGAGTAACATTGAGGAAAGCTCATGTAATACCGGCCGAAGCCATTCTGCCGGTATTACATGTTTCAGAAGGAAAAGAGCGATCAGAAGTGATAAACCATGCCGGCTGCGGTGACGTTAGCGCTGCTTAGCTCATGCGCTCTCACGGCATCCGATCCGCCGTTCAGCCGGTTAATTTTATGGTCGACATACAGGGTAAAATGCTCGTTGAGATCGTAAAACAGCGCCAGATCGAGATATTTAACCCTGTTGAAGCGAGAATGCTCCGGCGTGTACGCCACGGACTGGAGCCACGCGATGGACGGGCGGAACCCGGACTCAAACTGATACTGTCCGACAATCTCAAGATTTTTTGTTTTCTGCACCACCGCGCCATCATCAAGCGCCGTCATATTGTGCGTTTCCCCCCAGCTCACCGCCAAATAGCGTGTCGAATCATCATATTTCAGCGATGTGGCCCAGGCTTCAGCATTTTCGCTCTGATTCTGCGTCAGCCTTTTTTGCTCATCAGTGCGCCCTGAGCGGGTATATGCCGCAGCAACGGAGAGCCCATATTCCGTTTCATAGCTGACGGAATACCCCAAACCCTCACCGTTTTGCCGCATGAGCTCTCGCGAGCCCGCATTCTGGCCCTGGTACTGTATCGCAAAATCAATCCCCTCAACTTTCCCCAGCGCATCCGAAACCCGCAACGTCAGCAAATTACTGGCGCGCCCGGCCATGAAATTATCCACTTCGGTATAGGTATCATTGCCAAAGACCGGCAGGACGTCGGTCCAGGCTGCTGTGTCATAAAGCAGACCTTCGTTGCGGCCATAGTCCAGTGAGAGTCCGGACTCCCCTTTCACTCCGGCATACGCCAGCCAGACTGAAGAATCATTATTTTCCTCAACGGTATTACCCTGAACGTTATATTCGAAAAGACCATATCCTGACAGACGGTCAGAGAGAGGCCGCTCACCCAACAGGCTAAAGCGGGCATAGGTTTCATCCCCCTTTTCATCAGGATCTGAAGAGAATTGATGGTAGCCGTTTATCTCTCCAGTAAATTCAATACGCGTCTTTTCTTTATTGAAAACTTCCACAGCATAAAGCTCACACGGCGAAAGGATCAGGGATAAAAGCGCAGCAGGTTTCACTGCACTTCCTTTACGGATAATTGCAGACATCTGAGTTTCCTTTTGTAAGACTCAATATGGCCCGATGAGACAGGATGCGGCATACCGCGGCCTCTTCGCCGGGCAGACTGTTCAGAGCAGGATCAACCGGCCTGCGTCAGCAGGTCGCCGAGGAATAGCCAGGCAAAACCGAAGTAAATAAGCACACCCAGCAGGTCCATAATGGAGGTAATCAACGGTGAAGAGAGCGTGGCCGGGTCGGTGCCAATACGACGAGCGATAAACGGCAGCAGCGCACCAATAACGCCGCCGAGGATCGTGCAGACCATCATGCTGAGGCCCACAACCAGCATGACATCAACGCCAACGCCTTTAGAGAATTGCGCCAAAACCACCTCGAGCAAGGCGATGACAATCCCGAGCACCAGCACAACCGGTAATTCCCGGCGGACAACAAGCCAGACGTAGCGCCACTTCATTTTGATATCGCCAAGCGCCATACCGCGAATGACCAGCGTGGCAGACTGGCTGCCGGTGTTGCCGCCCATATCGATCACCGGCGCGAGAAAGGCCGCCAGAATGACGATTTCTGCCAGGATCTCTTCCTGTGCCGCCACGAAGTTGCTGGTGATAACCCCAAAAACCGTCAACAGCGCCAGCCAGAAAACCCTGACGCGAAACATCTGGTGAAAAGGCGATGTCATGATGTCGAGGTCGCTTTTTCCGCCCAGCGTCGTGCCCCCGAAACGGGCCAGCTGGCGGGCATCCTGCTCTTTTTCAATGTCCATAGCATCGTCTATGGTCAGGATACCGAGCATCTTCCCCTCATGACTCAGTACCGGAAGCGCCAAAAGATCGTAATGACGGATGAGCTCTGCCGCCTGCTCTTTCGGCCAGTCAACCTTCGCGGAGACTGGATTGAGGCGCATGATCTCGTTCACCGTTTGCTCATCTCTGGCAATGACCAGTTCCCGAAGCGAAAGGGTTCCGCTCAGCCCGCCCTGATAATCCAGGACGTAGATAACGTAGATAGTCTCCTTTTCTGAGGCCGTCGCGCGAATATGCTTCAGGGCTTGTGCAACGCTCATTTCCGCCGATACGGTGACAAAGTCAGAGGTCATTTCTGCACCGGCAGTCCCTTCGGGATGCACGGACATACGCAGCATATCTTCACGCTGCGATTTCGGCAGCGCAGACAGCAGATCCCGGCGTACGCGATCGTTCATCCGGTTATAAATATCGGCCCGGACGTCGGAGGGCAGATGTTCAAATAGAGCAGTCATGACATCACGTGACATAGCGCGTAACAGGGCATCCTGACGCTCTTCGGAGAAATGACTAAACACCATCGCCCGGTTATGCGTTCCTAAATGGCCTAACAGCGGTAATATCTGACTGACGTTGAGCTCGTTCAGGATGTCTGCTAAATCGGCAGGGTGCAGATTTTTAATTTTCTGGGAAATATCATGCAACGTCGATGGGTGTGATGCGTTACGAAGCTGGGCGACGAGTAATGCTTTGTTCATGTTCGTTCCTTCCACCCGTTTCCGGGCGCAGTATTACAGGTGTTATTCACCGGCCTGAGGCAATATCGGTGCTGGAAAGCATTCCAGATGCTCTCCATCAGCGAAATAGCGGGGAGGGTTCAGAACGATTAACGGATTCTGTTTACCCTCCTGCCCCACAAACCGGCATTACAAATAAATGCAGATTGTTTTTGTGGTTATTAGTAAAACTCTCGGGGTCCATTATTTTCTCATTCAGGTTAATTTGAATCCGGGGTAAGTCACCGGACAGCTTATCAGGCCATGGGATGCTGACCTCGGCCTGGAATCTAACAAACGAACCCTGAATGAAACCTAAACGGTTCGCGGCGCAATGATGTGTTAATTCTCGGGCTGAATATTCTTAGCCAGCAAATCAGCTGAAAGCCGGACAGAGAAAGGCTCTGGCCAATATGTTAATTTATCCCGGGAAAATTCCGTGAATAATGTTCGTCGGCGTAAAGCTGTTGTGAGTTGATTTTCTCAGGCGTATTTTTTTAATACCACCGTCATCGTTCTTATCAGAGTGTGTATGAAAAAATATCTTTTAACGTCGCTGGTCGCATTAACCCTGAACGTCATGGCAGAAGAAGCGCCGCACTGGAGTTATGAAGGCAAAGCCGGGCCGCAAAACTGGGGTGAACTAAGCGATACCTACAGCACCTGCAAAACGGGTAAATTCCAGTCGCCGATTGATATTCGCAATGCCCTGCCGTCTGCGCTGCCGCCTTTATCCCTTATTTTCCACACGGCCGCTGAAAAAATCGTGAATAACGGACACACCCTTCAGGTCACCGTCAATGACGAAGATGATTTTCCGCTGGATAACGATACATTTAAGCTGAAGCAGTACCATTTCCACAGCCCGAGCGAAAACCTGATAAACGGCAAACAGTATCCGCTTGAGGCGCATTTTGTGCATGCGAATGAGAAAGGAGAGCTGGCGGTTGTCGCCGTCATGTTTGAAACAGGAAAAGAAAACCCGGCATTAAAACCGATTCTCGACAGTATGCCCCTGACACCCGACCACGTCGCTTCTCTGGAAAAACAGCTGAATATTAGCGAGCTCTTTCCTGCCGACAGGCACTATTACCGCTTCAGTGGTTCACTGACCACGCCTCCCTGCACCGAAGGGCTTCGCTGGCAACAGTATCACTCTGTCACCGGAGCAGCTCGTCAAATTTCAACGGGCGCTACAGCACAGCAATAATCGCCCTGTCCAGCCTTTACATGGGCGGATAGTTGTTGACTGATGCATGATGCGTCTGACCTCTCAAGCAAAACGGAGTCCGCTGACTCCGTTTTTTCATCATCTCGCGAAACCCGGCTTTAATTAAAACCAACGTGAATGAATGAGAGTTAAATATACATTAACGCAATCAATGGAGCAGATTTTAAAATCTGTTTAGCGCTGCTATAGCACATACCATTATCGTCATTAATCCAGGATAAATCCCGCATTTTATATAATGATATTTACAATTTGATTTCGTATATTAATCAGGCAGTGCAAGCATATACCACTGCATAAGAGTCAAAACATAAGATCAATACATGTGTTTTTCATGCTGCCGTCATCACTGACGGCTTTTTTTTAATTACTCCTGGCTGGCCATTAAATGACCGTACGGCAACACTTCCCAGACCTTATCGACCCCCAGCTTTCGGCAAGCACTTTTTCGATTATGGTAAACGGTCTTCTGATTGATGCCGCTTTCTCTGGCGATGTCCTGAACGCTGGTCCCTTTCATCGACTCAAGCAAAACATAGGTTTCTTTATAACTCAACGCATTGCGATATGGTGAACGCCGGGAGCGCTCGGTGATGACTTTTAGCACGCTGGTCCTGAGCTCATCCAACGGCACCCGGGCGTTAATAACCCACGATGAAGAATACAAAACACGAAAATTAATTTCCCTGAGCTTGTCATTATTCAGAAATACAACTTTTATATCGCGTGAATAGTGCGCCAGCGTCTGAAGGATTGCATGAAAAGAAAGATGTGTATCAATCAGCACCACATCCCCCGCCATAATTCCTGCATACGCCGGATGATCATACTCATGCACGGGCATAAACTCGACTAACAGCGGATATAATGCAGAGATCATCCCCTGTTTGAGAAACATATTCTCAGTAAATACATAAATCATTTCCACCCTCGATAGCAGTGCGTTCACCGCTCGTTAATTTTTTACCGTTTTATATCCTGAATACAGGGCCGCATTCCGTCAGGATGCCGAAGGAACGGGGTTAAGCTGCAATCATTTAAGCCGGCTGACACTCTGTTGTTGGAGGGTTATATCTGGTTTCGGAGGCGTAATTAAGTCACATTCGGGGATTTCGTACATGACTGCCAGGACGATTTAAGAATTCATACCAATCAGAAAGACATTTTCCCGGCCAAACGGTTCAATAGCCACTCTCAGGAATGATGCCCTCGCGCTCTGCGTCTGCGTTGCCCTGAATTATGTTCAGCGTCCCTGAACACTTTATTTTGATTGTTACATTTACGTTGAAAGCAACGGCAGCATGTAGCGGTTGTACTGACAGAAATTGAATTTAAGTAGGAATACGATATGGTTATGCGCCCTGCAACACTTATTCTGATGGATGGAAAAAACATTCACCAGCAAGTGTCTTTGACACCAAAAAGTTCTGCTACGCCGAAAAAAATAAAGGCCATTCATAATGGCAAGTTTATTCTGGCGGACAAAGAAACGGGATTAGCACCCGAAAACATTACGGTAAAACGCGTAGGTAAAGACCTGTATGTTTGCCTTGAAGGCGATACGCCCGATCATCCGACTATCATCATCGAGGATTACTTCCAGCAGGACGCTGAGCTCATCGGCATGGCGGAAGATCGCACCTATCATCCGTACATTTCATCCGAAGGCGACAACAGCAGCGCTGTCGCAGCGATGCTTGAAGATGGTGAAACGTCACCACTGGTACTCAGTACTGACGAGCAGTCGAACCACGATTTCTTCGGCCTGTTTGCCGCGCTGGGCATTTTTGGCGCCTCTTTCGCCACTCTGGGCGCGCTGGCCTTAGGCAAGAGCCATTCAGGCAAAAACAAGCATACCGACGCTGACACTTCCCCAGCTCAGCCGTCAGAGAACCCGCATACTCCAGCGGAAGTCACTACCCCTAAATTAGGTCTGGTCATTGATAACCAGGGCTCCCTGCAGGGCGAGATCCTCAAGGGTACCGCTACCGACGACAACACCCCGACATTCTCCGGCAACGGCGGCACGCCAGGTAACACCGTCATTATCTATGACAACGGCAAACAAATCGGTCAAACCATCGTCGACAAAGACGGCCGCTGGTCGTTTACGCCTGAGCAGCCGTTAGCCGACGGCTCCCACAACGTTACGCTGGTTGAAAAAGCGGCCGACGGTACCACCAGCGCCCCTTCCGCTGGCTTCGATTTCACCGTTGATACCGTGGCACCCGCCACGCCATCCATTACCGGTATCTATGACGACGCAGGTAACCAGACTGGCTGGCTTCAGTCAGGCGACAGCACCGATGATCTTCAGCCAACCCTACAGGGGCGCGCTGAAGCAGGATCCGTCGTTACGATCTTCGATAACGGTAAAAAAATAGGTGAAACCCGTGCCGATGCTAACGGTAACTGGTCCTTTTACCCCTGCGGTTGAATTAAGCGAAGGCGACCACAGCTTCACCGTACGAGCAACGGACAGCGCGGGTAACACTTCAGCTCCGTCCAAAGGCTGGGACCTGACCGTGGACGTTCTGCCACCGTCTGAAGGCCCGGAGGAGCGTATTCCGGACCCGATTGGCGAAATTATTGATGATAAAGGACCTGTCACCGGCCCCATCAACAGCGGCGATACCACCGACGACACCACTCCTACCCTGAACGGCAAAGGCGAGCCGGGCGATACCGTTATCGTGATTGATAACGGCGAAGTCATTGGCGAAACCACCGTCGACGAAGACGGCAACTGGACGTTTACGCCGGAAACCGATCTGGGCGAAGGCGATCACGAAATCAGCGTCATTATCAAGGATCAGGACGGTAACGAAACCGACCCATCCGACCCATGGGTTGTTATTGTCGACGCCACCGCGCCGGACGCACCGGTTATCGGCAGTATTCTGGACGACGTGGGCGCGATTCAGGGTAGCCTGAACAACGGTGACAGCACCGATGACACCCGTCCGACGCTTAACGGTACTGCCGAAGCGGGTTCTGTTGTCACTATCTATGACAACGGTCAGAAGATCGGTGAAACCACCGCTGACGGCCAGGGCAACTGGAGCTTCACGCCGGAAAGCGATCTGAGCGAAGGCGAGCACAGCCTGACCGCCACCGCTACCGATGCCGCGGGCAACACCTCTGCGCCATCTGAAACCTGGATCGTGGAGATTGTCGATACCACCGCACCGGACGCACCAGTCATTGGTGGCGTATTCGATGACGTTGGCGTAAAAACCGGCAATCTGGCCAACGGTGACACCACTGATGATACCCGTCCGACCCTGAGCGGCACGGCAGAAGCGGGCTCGGTGGTCACTGTTTATGACAACGGTCAGAAGCTGGGCGAAGCCACTGCTGATGAAAACGGCAACTGGTCATTTACGCCGGAGACCGATCTGAGCGAAGGCGAGCACAGCCTGACCGTCACCGCGACTGATACGGCAGGCAACACCTCTGAGCCTTCTGCTCCGTGGGAGCTGGTGATCGATACCACCGCACCAACACAGCCGGTTATCGACGGCAGCGGCGATAGCATCAGCGGCGCGATTGACGATAAAGGTCCGATCATCGGCCCAATTGAAAACGGCGGCACCACCGACGACGACACCCCGACCTTTAACGGTAAGGGTCAGCCGGGTAGCTATTAGCACCCGGCGCGATGTCCGCCGCCGACAGGTACAGGGTCACGAACCCGCCGCCCGGACGGTAAATGGTCACTGGCTGCTGCTGATTGCTAGGCGTATAGGAGTTTATCAGGAACTCATTGCTGACGGCTTCGCCCTGTGGATTATAAATACGCCCCCAGGCTCCCCATCCTGACTGGTCAAGGCCAGAATTGTCGTTAGAATCCCAGGTCACAACAAAGTTACCATTAGCAAGTTTCGCAATGTTAGGTGTTCCCTGTGTGCCATTAGTCGTTTGGTTTACCCGAATTTCCTCGCTGTAAGTGTGTGTTTTCGTATCATAAATACGGAAATAGGCATCACCACTGGTGGTATTTTTAGCGTATGTAACAACAACCAGCCCGTTATCCAGTGAAGTCACCCCAGCGCTAGACGCAGGTTCTGCCCCGCCCCAGTCTATGCTAGTGACCTGCATCTGGCTTCCCGCAACCTGCTGACCTTGAGCAGTATACTGAGCACTGCAAATCTGCCATGTTCCGCCATTACTTGCCTGCCAGACCAGCATGTAGCCACCGTCCTCCAGAGCGGTCATTACCGGGTTATGACTGTATTTCAGGTCCGCTTGCGAAATGATTTGCTCATCGCCTAACGTAACCACCCCGCTGATCTGTCCATTTTGATCGTAAGTGTAACCATAGTGCTGAGTACGGATGAAGTCGCCCGCCCCTTCCTTGCTGTGGTAACTCACAACAAACGAACCGTCGCTCAGGGTGATAACATCCGGTTTGCCCTGGAAATTCGCGGTAACGCTATTATTAACCCGGAATTCATCTCCGACAGGCATACCGGTGGCATCGAAGACCTGCGCCATCACGTCAAAATTACCCGTCTGGTAACTTTGCCAGACCACAACGAACCCACCGCCTGGCAGTGAGGTCGTTGATGAATTCGACTGCTCGTTGGTCGTTGTCCGGTTGACCTGGAACTCAGAATAGAAGCTGGCATCAATATCAATTGTGACCCCTTCAATACCGAATTTATTGCCATCGATCTGATCGCTTTGCCAGGTGATGAAGACATCGCCATTGTCCAGCACAGCGGCATCGATAATATTAAGCAAATCAACATCATTCCAGCCAGCCCCCTGATTTCCCAGAGTAGTAGGATTGACCAGAAACTCATGGCCTACCTTATTGCTGTTAGCATCAAAGCGCTGGGCGTAAATGGCTGAACCATCGCCATCACCGCCGTCCGAGCCCCAAATCAGCATATAGCCGCCGTCATCCAGCGCCACGCCAACCGGTTTGTACTGATTACCGCCACGGAATTCGTTGACGATAAAATCGCCGGTACTTTTCGCGCCGAACATGCCGGTTTGCGGATCAAAGGTGTAGTGAATGGCACGGACATCCAGGCCAGAACTCTGTGAGTCATTCGAATCCCAGAACACCACAAAGCTGCCGTCCTTCAGCGCAATGGCATCCGGGAAGTTCTGGTTTTTATCCTGAGTGGTGTTCAGCGTCAGGATCGGCCCCGCCGTTTTGCCGTCAATAGTGCGCATCTGACCAAACACGCCATTGCCGTTGCTGTCGTTGCTGTTCCAGACGGTCAGATACCAACCGGCAGAAGGACCGCTCTCAAACAGCACCATCTCCGAACCACCGGCATTACGGTTAGCCGGACCGACGACAAACTCGTTTCCGACAGGATTATCATTAGCATCATAGATACGCTGTACCGTCGAACCACCGTCCTGGTCGCTATACCAGGAAATGATGTAGCCGCCGTCCGGCAGGCCAAGTGTCGATGTCATACGCTGGGCGCCCGCCGTAGTCTGGTTAACCAGAAACTCATCGGTCTGCGCAGCACCGTTGGCATCATAACGACGAGCCATCACGCCATCTGCATTATTATCCGGCTGGGTGTTGTAGCTCTCCCAGGCAATGACAAAGCCACCGTCCGCCAGTGCCGTCACCGTCGGGCTGTCCTGATTATTGAGGTTGCGCTGGTTAACGAACTGTTCGGTACCTATTTTGTGGGTGCCGGTTGAGTCCATCAGCTGCATTACGACATCATAGCCAGTCGCAACATTCTGCTGCCAGACCACCAGCAGATTGCCATTGGCCAGTTTGGTCACCTGCGGGTTGCTTTGATCGCCCATAACCGTGGTGTTGATCTGCTGGCCTGCTGCCTGGCTGGCACCAATATCATAGCCCCCCACTGCATCCTGAGTCGTCACGGTTACAGAATA
This sequence comes from Scandinavium sp. UTDF21-P1B, assembly GCF_040750395.1. Classification (NCBI taxonomy): domain Bacteria; kingdom Pseudomonadati; phylum Pseudomonadota; class Gammaproteobacteria; order Enterobacterales; family Enterobacteriaceae; genus Scandinavium; species Scandinavium sp. UTDF21-P1B. The sequence continues at coordinate 2,140 of NZ_JBFLVD010000036.1, read as the reverse complement.
GCCTGCGCTCGGCGCCGTGGCATTTCCAGCAGCGTCTACTGCAACAGCGGTAAAGGTATTCATGCCGTAGTTCAGCATTCCGCTGACGTGCAACGACCAGTTGCCGTGGCTGTCAACTCGCACACGCCCAACCTCACGCTGACCGCTCGCTTCGGTGACGTAAACCACCACCTCTTCACCCGCAGGCCCGGTACCACTGATAGTTGGCGATTGATCGTCGGTACGTCCACCGGCAGCGACGTTGCCCGTCACGGTGCCGACATCATCGTACACGCCGGTAATGTGCAGGTTAGAGGCGTCCGGCGGCGTCAGATCCAGATTCAGCTCAAAGGCTGGCGTCAGCAGGCTTGGAGAATGGGTGCCATTCAGCGCCTGGGCCTGCAGGGAATGCAGCCCTTCAGAAAGCTCAGTTTCCGGTGTGAACGCCCAGCGCCCCTGCGCATCCGCAGTGACTTCGCCAATGACAGTGCCGTTGTCGTAGATACGAATAGTATCGCCCGCCTGGGCCTGACCGTGCAGCGTTGGCGTCGTATCGTCGGTCTGCGCACCGCTCAGCAGAATCCCCTGAATCGCGCCGACATCATCGGTTACGCCGCTAATCACAGGTGCTGGCGTACGATCTTCACCGAACAGCAGCGTAAAGTTATCGCTGACGGTGCTCTGGTTGCCCGCCTGATCGCGGGCCATGGCATTGAACTGATGCTCACCGTCACCCAGCTCTGCCGCTGGCGTAAAGCTCCAGCTACCGTTGACATCAGCAGTGGTTGTACCCAACAGCTGTTCGCCATTGTAGACAAACACGGTAACGCCCGCTTCCGCTTTTCCGTGCAGCGTCGGCGTGCGATCGTCCGTCAGATCGCCTGATGCCAGGCTCTCCTGCACAGGGCCAACGTTATCGTCTGCGGAGAGAATAACCGGCACAGCAGGCGGAATGGTGTCGATGGTGATTTTATAGGCCGAAGATGCCAGGCCGGTATTGCCGGAGAAGTCCATGGCTTTTGCGGTCAGCGTGTAATCGCCGTCCGGGAAGGTGAACGGTGAAGAGAACGTCCAGTTGCCTGACGCATCGGCAAAGCTGGTGCCAATCAGGGTCTTGCCGTTGTAAATCGCAATCATGCTGAACGCTTCACCGCGGCCGTTAATGACCGGAGTGTTGTCGCTGGTATGCTGGTTGGTGCCAACCAGTTCACCGCCAGCCTGATCGTTGATCACGCTGTCGATGATGGCACGGGAAGGGGCAACGGAGTCGACGATCAGGACGAAACCTTCGGAGGTTTCACCGCTGGTGGTATCCACCACCGTAAAGACGTGGCCGCTCTCAGCCAGACGCTCTTCCGGCATAAAGCTCCAGTTACCCTGCGCATCGGCCTGAACCTGACCAATCACCACGCCGCTATCGAGAACGTTGAGGATAGCGCCCGCGCTGGCGGTCCCTTGCAGAACGGCCAGTTTGTCATCCGTTACGCTACCGGAAGCCAGAGAGCCCGTCCGGGTGCCTAACTGGTCGATTGCGTTGGTAATTTTCGGCGCTTCGGAGACGGTCATCGCCGCCATCATCACCATCGGTGCCGCTGGCTGAGCCGCGTTTTCTGCAAGCTGAGGTTCGGCAACAGCAGGAGCCGGGTCAGCAGAGAACAGCGCGTTGCTAAGCATGCTTACCGCTTGCGGCTGTGGCAGTTCAGCGGCGGCATCAACAGGCTGAGCCTCAAACGCGATCGCCCCCTGCTGCGAATAATCCTGTGCAGCAACGATGCGCACTACATCAGCGTCCGGTCGGGCCAGGTAAAGCTGGCCATTGCCGGAGAAAAACTGTTCGATATTCAGAGAACCGTTCCATTTCGCCGCATCACGGGAGGTGATAACCAGGTTATCCCCCACGCGTTCTGCCTGCAGGATATCCTCAATAACACGACCGTCGGCCTGGTGGATAACATAAACACTGGAGGAGGCGTACAGCAGATTTTGTGCCGGATTCGCCTGGCTGGCATCCAGAGAATAACTCTGAATGAGTGACTCATCAGTGATAACGGAGAAGTAGAGAGAACTGTCAGTAATGTTTTTCATTTAAATACATATCATCAGATAATAAATAAAGGAGCTTCTAAGATGGCCCGCAAAATGAATCGCCACGGGTTTAACA
>NZ_JBFLVD010000035.1:0-106250 GCF_040750395.1 Scandinavium sp. UTDF21-P1B | reverse complement strand
TGTTAAACCCGTGGCGATTCACATTTTTAAGAGTCAGGAGCATGGTCAGAAATGCAGCATCGTCTTTACTTAAATGAACAAAAAGCTAGATACCACTCTCAAGTTGTACAAAACATCAATGACTTGAAAAAAGGCAAAGGCTAAACTCCGGAGTACTTCTGATTTGTTCTGGCTTATTGGCTAGACAGATTGTTGCTCAGGAATGAACGTTCGAGAGGAAATGAAGTGAACATCTGGTGGCATACCAGGAATGTGAAATACAGAAAAGATTTTTAAATTCAATGCATTGAAGATAATGAGTGGCGGAGAGAGGGGGATTTGAACCCCCGGTAGAGTTGCCCCTACTCTAGTTTTCGAGACTAGTCCGTTCAGCCGCTCCGGCATCTCTCCGCAGAATGGTTGCCATGATGCCAGGATCTTTGGCATTTTAACAGGCCCTGCCCCTTTAATTGATGTCAAGTGACGAGTTTGCGAGCAAAGCGATGATTAAATGGCCCTGGAAAGCAAATGACGCCCCCCTTAACGCGGATATCCCATGGGAACAGGCGCTTGCCATCCCTGTTCTGGCAAGCCTGTCACCGGAAGAACAGCTGAGACTTACGCAGCTGGCAGACCGTTTTCTACAACATAAGCGTCTCGTCCTGCTGCAGGGATTAGAGCTGACGCCACTGCAGAATGCGAGGATCGCCATGCTGTTTTGCCTGCCGGTTCTGTCGCTCGGCCTGGAGTGGCTTGACGGCTTTCATGAAGTGTTGATCTACCCTGCTCCGTTTGTCGTGGATGACGAATGGGAAGATGATATTGGACTCGTGCATAACCAGCGAGTGGTGCAGTCCGGACAAAGCTGGCAGCAGGGGCCTATCGTGCTGAACTGGCTGGATATTCAGGACTCCTTCGACGCCTCCGGCTTTAACCTGATAATCCATGAAGTGGCGCACAAGCTTGACGTCCGTAACGGCGATCGCGCTAATGGCGTGCCTTTGGTATCGCTGCGCGAGGTCGCAGGCTGGGAACATGACCTGCATGCGGCAATGAACAACATTCAGGATGAAATTGATTTAGTAGGTGAAAGCGCCGCCAGCATTGATGCTTACGCGGCCACAGACCCTGCGGAATGTTTCGCCGTGCTATCAGAATACTTCTTCAGCGCACCTGAATTATTTGCCCCCCGTTTCCCGGCACTGTGGCAACGTTTCTGCCATTTTTACCAGCAGGATCCACTACAGCGAATGCGTGATAATGGTGGCAGCGAAAGCGCTAATCTACGCGTAGTTCACTAAAACGACACATTGCCTCTATTTCATGCAATCGAATCAGGCAGTTAAATTTAGTATTGACACAAAATAGGGCGGCTATTAATATGCGCCTCGTTCACACGATTCCTCTGTAGTTCAGTCGGTAGAACGGCGGACTGTTAATCCGTATGTCACTGGTTCGAGTCCAGTCAGAGGAGCCAAATTTAGAAAAGCCTGCTTTCGAGCAGGCTTTTTGCTTTTCTGCGTTCAGCAGAACAAAAAAAACGGTGAGGCTTTGCCGTCACCGCTTTCTTCACCGATACCGCTATTATTCTGCTTTAGAATCAGCCGTTTTCAGCTCGCCCATCACTTTCAGCTTTTTGGAGATCTCGCGACGCTCTTTGGAGAGTTCAGCATTTTTGATGATGTAGTCATCTACGCGATCTTCGTAGTCGGTTTTCATGCTGGCAATGATGCCCTGAATGGCTTCCACGCTCATGCCCGGCTTGATGTAATCACTGAGGTTGTCGAGCAGCAGTACACGCTTCTGGTTGTCACGGACCTTTTTCTCAACGTCCTGAATTTCGCGCTGCAGTTTGTTTTTACGACGGAACAGACGAACAAACTCCAGAACGTCCTGGAACGAAGGTTTGGTTGTTTCCATTTTTACACCCCTGATAATTGAGATTCGGATTCGTAAAACAGCCGCTACAGATAAACATAACTGCTGGCGACCGTGAATGACAATGGTTTTTGCTCTGGCTTAATCATAACCCTAAACCGAGCTGAATCGAAACAACCATCCGGTAAAGCGTGACCATCCGGGCGTTATTTACGCAATGCCCGGCAAATCAGATGCGACAGCAATTCCAGCTGGCGCGCCAGCTCCATGCTCAACCAGACGTAGCCATGCATTGGGGTTTCCGATAAATTCTCGCCCTTATAATCATTCACCAGCTGGCGCAGCTCAGCGACGATATCATTGAGCTTTTCGTTATTGGCAAGAATAGGCTGCGGATTGCCTTCGTATAGCGCATGCGCAATGGTGAGCAGCGTTTGCTGCGTCATCTGCTGCATGTCTCGCAAGGTATGTGCATTGAGCATCACATAATGGCTGCCGCGCGAGGCCCAGTACGCGTTGATTTGCAGCTCCAGCATACAGACCAGATTGCGGTTGACGGTCTGGATCCCTTCAAAAATGGCTTTCTGGATATGGGTTTCTTTACTGGCGGGAGAGATAAGGCCACGCATCTTGACGACTTCGTTTAGCGTTTTTTGCATCCGCCGCTCCAGACGCGGGCGCTCCAGCAAGTTGGGAGAAAATCCGGTCTGATAGAGGCGGTTAAGCTCCGTTACGTAGCCTGCCATCTGGATACGCCAGTGCAGGAAAGCCCGCTGCGGCCAGATCCCCGTGAACAGCATCGCCAGAAGCGAACCAATGATCACATCGCCGCTTCGCCACAGCGCGGTGTGCATATCACCTGCAGGTGCCCCGACAACCACTGAAAGCGTGATGCCGATAAGCAGCGCCTGATACGGCTTCTTACCGAGCGCCAGCCAGCCGCAGAGAAACATCGCTGCCGCGCACCATAGCAACATTAACGGCAGGGACATCAGTTCGAGCTTCAGCGCGACGAGCCCCATCGCCGATCCAAGGATTGTACCGCCAATACGTTCGAACGCACGTGGCACCACATTTCCCCAGAAGGAAATAGGCCCCATAAGAACAACCAGCGTAATGAGCGGCCAGGTGCCTTCAGGCACGTCAAACAACCGGATTAACAGGAAGGTCAGAATAAACGCAAGAGCAATTCGCACACCGTGAACAACACGGTAGTGGCGGTAGAGACGAATTTCAAAAGGACTCAGTGATTTATCGGCGCGCACATCCGCTCTCCGGCCTGGGCAGAAAACACAATTGTATCTGTTTTTCTGCCGCTGGCATCACGAATGTAGAAATAACCTTTCAGACAGCAGGTATTTTTACCTTAAACGCGGCGTTTTTTAACAGGGACATACATTTCGATATCCCAGTGGCCGTCCTGATTGCCGTCGTTGAGGTACAGTTCGAAGCATGGCTTCGCATCCAGCTCATGGTCTTTATCCTGCAATACGCTGTTGAAGAACTGATACCATGGCGTGGAGAAGTCATGATCGATCACGCGCGCCGACGCTTTGGCGTACAGCCCTGCCTCCACTTCAGTGACGATCACCCCTTCACTGTTAGCTGGCGGCGTGAACCCATCCGCTACTGTGACAACGGTATCACAGCGCAACTTTTCGGCCGGGACTTCGTCAGGATTATCGTAATAAACGGCCACCCACTCTTTCACCGGGATCTTTTGCCCGCTAACCCACATTGCCAGCTGTTCGAAGCCCTGCTTTACGGTCTGCTCCCACGGACCGACCATGTGAAAACCGGCCACTACGCGTTTTTGCTGCTGAGTGATGCTGTAATCCATACTGCCTCCGCTAACGATTTACTGGATAAATATACATATAAAATCTAGCAAACACATCTGATGGAGTATGTGCGATATTTCACAGAACATAAAAGTAAAACGCCCCCGGATGGGAGCGTTCAGAGAGGATCAGGCTTTGTGATGCAACCAGTCGCTGAAGCGGGAGAACATGCCGCCTTTGCCAACGCTTTCCAGCGTCACCAGCGGCCAGTGGGCAATAATTTTATTGCCGTCGTACAGTTCAATTTCACCTACGCGCTGATGGGCCGCGATCGGTGCATCCAGCTCTTTTTTGTCGAGTACGTATTTCGCCTTAATGTTTGGCACTTCGGATTTCGGCAGCGACAGCCAGAAATCCTGATCGGTGCCAAGACTCACCTGCTCTTTGTCCCCGTACCAGATACGCTCTACGCCCACCTGCTTGCCATTTTTCAGCACCTCGACCGTGTCGAAATTCTGCTGGCCCCAGTGCAGCAATTTACGCGCCTGATCTTCTCGGCCTTTGGAGCTTTCCGCGCCCATCACCACGGCAATCAGGCGGCGATTGCCGTCCACGGCAGAAGCAATGAGGTTAAAGCCAGCGCTGGCAGTATGGCCCGTTTTCAGCCCGTCGACGTTGAGGGTTTTATCCCACAGCAGCCCGTTACGGTTATTTTGAGTGATGCCGTTCCACGTCAGGCTTTTTTCGCTATACATGTGGTAGAAATCAGGCTCACCGTGAATGATGGCGCGGGAAAGCACAGCCAAATCGTAGGCCGAACTGTGCTGACCCGGCGCATCCAGACCGTGTACGGTTTCAAAATGCGTGTCCTTCAGGCCGAGTTTTTGCACGTAGCTATTCATCATATTGACGAACTGCGGCTGTCCGCCTGCGACATAATCCGCCAGCGCCACGCAGGCATCGTTTCCTGAATCGACGATCAGGCCACGACTTAAGTCGTGAACGCTCAGCCTGTCGCCCTCCTTCAGAAACATCAGGGACGATCCGTCAAAGACGGGATTTCCTTTCGCCCACGCATCGCGGCCCACGGTAACCATGTCATCCGGGCTGATACGGTGGCTGTCAATCGCGCGATCGACCACATAGCCAGTCATTAGCTTGGTCAGGCTCGCGGGATTGCGCTGCTGATGTTCGTTACCGGCGGTCAGAACCTGGCCGGTGGTGTAATCCATCAGAACCCAGGCCGCAGCCTGAATAGCTGGAGGTTGAACGGGTGCGGGAATGTAATCTGCGGCAACTGCGCAGGAAATGCCCGAAGCGAGCAAAGAAACAGCAATAAACAAACGGCCTTTCAACAGCATATCCTCAATTTCTCGTATTCCCGTTCTTTTTACGGCAGTTACGCTTTACTGACAGCGTTAAATTGCAAGGAAATATGACATTTCCTGCGAGCAAGGCCGCACGGCTCGTGTGTATGCTTCTGATGAGAGGGCAAATCGTTTACCATGACGGGCTAATGCGCACACGGGTTACTGATTACTATGCAAGACACGCCACCGCAAGCCGGCTTCCTGTTTCACGATTACGAAACCTTCGGCACCAGCCCACAGCTGGACAGACCCGCACAATTTGCGGCCATTCGTACCGACGCTGATTTCAACATCATCGGCGAGCCCGAGGTGTTTTACTGCAAGCCCGCCGACGATTACCTGCCGCAGCCTCAGGCGGTAATGATCACCGGCATTACGCCGCAGGAAGCGCTGGCGAAGGGCGAAAACGAAGCCGAGTTTGCCCGTCGAATCCACGATCTGTTTACCGTGCCGAAAACCTGCGTGGTCGGGTATAACAACGTACGATTTGACGATGAAGTCACCCGTAATATCTTCTACCGCAACTTTTACGATCCCTATGCCTGGAGCTGGCAAAATCATAATTCCCGCTGGGATCTGCTTGATGTAATGCGTGCCTGCTACGCACTGCGCCCGGAAGGTATCAACTGGCCCGAGAATGACGATGGCCTGCCGAGTTTCCGCCTGGAGCACCTGACCAAAGCCAACGGCATTGAGCACAGCAATGCGCACGATGCGATGGCGGATGTTTACGCGACGATAGCGATGGCGAAGCTCGTCAAAACGCAGCAGCCTCGCCTGTTTGATTACCTCTACAGCTACCGAGGCAAAAACAAGCTTGCAACGCTGATAGACGTGCCGCAAATGAAGCCGCTGGTGCATATTTCAGGCATGTTCGGTGCCTGGCGGGGCAATACCAGCTGGGTCGCACCGCTTGCGTGGCATCCGGAGAACAAGAACGCAGTAATAATGGTGGATCTGGCGGGCAATATTTCTCCGCTGCTGGAGCTGAGCGCCGATGAGCTTCGCGAGCGCTTATACACGCCAAAAGCCGAGCTGGGCGAGCTGGTAGCCGTTCCCGTTAAGCTGGTGCATCTGAATAAATGCCCGATCCTGGCGCAGGCCAATACGCTACGTCCGGAAGATGCGGATCGCCTTGGTATTAACCGCCAGCAGTGCCTGGATAACCTCAAAGTGCTGCGCGAAAATCCACAAGTGCGTGACAAAGTCGTGGCGATTTTCGCCGAAGCCGAGCCATTCGTTCCCTCAGAAAACGTCGACGCCCAGCTCTATAACGGCTTCTTCAGCGATGCAGACCGCGCCGCGCTGAAAATCCTGCTGGAAACGGAACCGCGTAATCTGCCTGCGCTGGATCTGACGTTTGCCGATAAGCGCATCGAAAAACTGCTGTTTAACTATCGTGCCCGAAACTTCCCGGGCACTCTGGACGAAGCAGAACAGCAGCGCTGGCTACAGCACCGCCGTAATGTGTTCACACCGGAATACTTACAGGCTTACGCCCAGGAGCTTGAAGCGCTGTACGCCCAGCATGCAAACGACAATGAGAAGCTTGCCCTGTTAAAAGCGCTGTATCAGTACGCACAAGAGATTGTCTGAGGCTGAATTGCAGACATAAAAAAACCGGAGACACTGTCTCCGGTTTTTTATTGCTTAACAGAATTAAGCGATATCTTCGTACTGAGGAACCGGGTTGCGGAAGCTTTTGGTCACGCAGGCCAGGTAAATCAGGCCCAGCGCGCCCCAAATCAGACCGAGTACCATCGAGCTCTCTTCCAGGTTAATCCACAATGCGCCCACGGTCAGCGCGCCACATACCGGCAGAACCAGGTAGTGGAAGTGGTCTTTCAGCGTTTTGTTACGCTTCTCGCGGATCCAGAACTGGGAGATCACCGACAGGTTAACGAAGGTGAAGGCCACCAGCGCACCGAAGTTGATCAGCGCCGTAGCGGTAACCAGGTCAAATTTAATCGCCAGCAGTGCAATAGCGCCTACCAGCAGCACGTTCCATGCCGGGGTACGCCATTTCGGATGCACGTAGCCGAAGAAGCTTTTCGGGAAGACGCCATCACGGCCCATCACGTACATCAGACGGGAAACGCCTGCGTGTGCCGCCATACCGGAAGCCAGAACGGTCACGCTGGAGAAGATCAGCACGCCCCACTGGAAGGTTTTACCAGCCACGTACAGCATGATTTCAGGCTGTGACGCATCCGGATCCTTAAAGCGCGAGATGTCCGGGAAGTACAGTTGCAGGAAGTAAGACGCAACGATAAATACCAGGCCGCCAATCAGCGCCGTCAGGAAAATCGCTTTCGGGATAACGCGTTCAGCATCTTTAGTTTCTTCAGACAGAGAAGAGATACCGTCGAAGCCCAGGAACGAGAAACACAGAATCGTCGCGCCGGTAATCATCGGCGTGATGTGCGCGCCATCAGACCAGAATGGACGACTACTGGTCAGCGTGCCTGCACCCGTACCATTGTGTACGCCCCAGATGATCATGCCGACAATGACAGCAACGATACCCATCTGCAGCACCACAATCAGGGTGTTGAAGTTAGCCACGGTTTTAATGCTGCGCAGGTTAGAGATGGTCATAAAGGCCACCAGCGCAACAACAAAGATCCACGACGGCACCGAAGGCACCAGCGCTTCAAAGTAAATTTTTGCCAGCAGGATATTGATCATCGGCATGAACAGATAATCAAGCAGCGAAGACCAGCCCACCATAAAGCCAACCGTCGGGCTAATGGATTTCTGAGCATAGGTATAGGCGGAACCTGCGGACGGATAGCGGCGAACCAGCTTACCGTAGCTTAATGCGGTAAACAGGATGGCTATCAGAGCGAATGCATAGGCTGTCGGGACGTGACCGTCGGTCAGTCCTGATACGATACCGAAAGTATCGAACAGCGTCATAGGCTGCATATAGGCAAGACCCATCATAACAACCGGAATCAACGTAAGCGATTTACGTAATTCCACGCGAGAGGTGTTTGGAGTAACGTTATGCGACATGGTCATTCCCCTTTACGGTGAAAACCGTCGCGTAAGCAAAAAATTGCCCCATTTTTTGGATTTCCTCGGCGACAACAACTGTCGATTTTTAGGTAAGTATCTATCCGGTACGAAGCCCGGCCTCTTGTTTTGTATGAGTGTGTCTCGAAAGCAAAAAAATAACCGACGCCTCAAAGTTGCGTCGGTTAGTCTCATTTTTTGCTGGCGCGCATTTTGCCCCTTTCCACACATAAACACAAGAGAATGCATGGCACTCCAGACAATTCTCTGCGCTAACTGTCTGATTATTCATCGCTGCCGCGCTGGTACACGGCAGCGATAGCACTATTTGCTAAAACCGCATCCCTCCACCAGCGGCTGGCAAGGCCCGCAGTTTGTTCATTCCACCCCATCCACACTGCATCAAATGGCATATGAGCCGTAACCTGCTTTTCCACCAGCGCTCCGCTTTCGATAAAACGCTGGGCCAGATAGCGCGGTAAATAGCCACAGCCCAGCCCGCTAATTTGGAGCTCCAGCTTGGTTTTAAAGTCAAAAACGGTGATCGCTTCCTGGTCGTCAAGCAGCTGCTGAAATGCCGGACAGTCAGGCGTGGTGCCATCTCCCACCACAATTGCCCGGTGGCGTTTGATGATTTTGCGATTTAAAGGCTCAACCTCAGAGGCCAACGGATGATGCGGCGCCACGACGAAAATCTGCTCCAGCTCCCCGAGCGGAGCAAAACCAAAATCGCTGAGCGGTGGAGGATCGTGTAACGCACCGACGACAATATCCGCACGTCCCTGAATCAGCGCTTCCCAGGAACCGCCGAGCACGCCATTGATAAACTTGAGTCGGGTTACATTGTGGTTTTCATAGAACCGTTCAATGAGAGGGGCCAGTAAAGAGAAAGGAAAGGTATCATCCACGCCGATCACCAGATCGTTCTCCCAGCCTTCATGCAGCTTGATGGCCTGCTTTTCCAGCTCACGTACGGTATGCAGCACCTCCCGTCCTTTCTCCAGAAGCATTTTACCGGTGCGCGTAAACGTCGCCCGGTGGCCGCTGCGGTCAAGCAGTTGAATATTGAGGTCACTTTCCAGCTTATGAATGGTGTAGCTCAGCGCCGACGGCGTTTTAAAGAGCTTTGCCGAGGCCGCAGCAAAACTCCCTTCTTTATCAAGCGCATCAAGGATGATGAGGACTTCCAGCAATGGTTTCATCGTCGCTCCTTACGGTACGCGATGTCACCGCGGGAGCGTTATTCCAGCGGCATCACCAGCGGATCGGGATACTGATATTCAAACCCCAGTTCTGAACAAATGCGGTTGCCATCAATAATGCGTCCTTTCTCAGCGCTGTCGCTGAACACCGGCGGTTCAAGCCCCAATTCGCGCGCCATCTGCGGATAGAAGGTTGAGCGCGAAGGATGGCCTGGCGCACAGAGATTATAGATATGACCGCCTTTCGGTGCCTGAAGCAGGAGCGCAATCGCAGAAATGACATCCTCAAGATGCACCAGGTTAACGCCCTGCTGACCGTCCGGCGCGGATTTCCCGGCAAAGAACCGACCCGGATGGCGGCCCGGGCCGACCAGACCCGCGAGCCGTAAAATATCCACTGACGTGCCCGGAAGATTATGCAGCCAGTCTTCCAGCTCTTTTAGCACCCTGCCGCTTGAAGTAATCGGCTCGCGAGACGCAGTCTCTTTAATCGCCCCCTGCCCTTTTCCGTATACGGACGTTGAGCTGGTAAAGACGATGCGCGGAATATGATACGCCAGAGCGCTATCAACAATTTCCTGCACCGCACGCAGATAAAATTCCTCTCCCGGTCCGCTACGTCGGGCGGGGAGCGTAATCACCAGCGCATCAACGTTCATCAGCGCGTCCAGATCGTCGGCATCACAGATCAGCTCAGGCTCCAGACGCAGCATGTAGCTCTCAATGCCACACATCCGCGCGGCCTCAACCCCATCCTCAGTCGTTTTACTGCCGGCCACCTGCCAGCCCCGGGCCGTTAATGACAGCGCCAGCGGCATACCCAGCCAGCCCAATCCCACGATGGCGACCTTTTTCATCTGCGTTCTCCTGACATGTTCGCATTCCTCTAATAAGGCTACGCCAGCCCTTGCCAACTGACAATTTATCTGGCGAAGATGAAATGAATTAATGATGAAAAAAAGGCCTTGCATTCAGCTGATGAACTGGTTTAGCTTAAAAGGCATCAAATGCATAAGCATTCAACGAGAAATTTATGACACGCGTTCAATTTAAACACCACCATCATCACCATCACCCTGACTAGTCTTTCAGGCGATGTGTGCTGGAAGACGGTTAGATCTTCCAGTGGTGCAGAACGCAAGAGAAAGCCCCCGGAAGATCGCACTTCCGGGGGCTTTTTTTTGGGCGCAGTTTTTCAGTGATTGAGACGGGATACGAGGATAAGAAAATGACAGACAAGAGCCGTTTACGCATAGCTATGCAGAAATCTGGCCGCTTAAGCGATGATTCACGCGAATTGCTGGCCCGCTGCGGCATAAAAATCAATCTGCACACCCAGCGCCTGATTGCGCTGGCAGAAAACATGCCAATCGATATTCTGCGCGTGCGTGACGACGATATCCCCGGCCTGGTGATGGATGGCGTGGTTGACCTCGGCATCATCGGTGAAAACGTGCTGGAAGAAGAGCTGCTGAGCCGCCGTGCCCAGGGTGACGATCCGCGCTATTTCACCCTGCGTCGTCTGGATTTCGGCGGCTGCCGCCTGTCGCTTGCCACCCCGGCTGACGAAGCCTGGGACGGCCCGGCTGCGCTTGACGGCAAACGTATCGCGACCTCTTATCCACACCTGCTGAAGCGCTACCTTGACCAGAAAGGTATCTCGTTCAAATCCTGTCTGCTGAACGGCTCTGTAGAAGTTGCTCCACGTGCAGGCCTGGCAGATGCCATCTGCGATCTCGTTTCTACAGGCGCAACGCTTGAAGCCAACGGCCTGCGCGAAGTTGAAGTGATTTATCGCTCCAAAGCCTGTCTGATTCAGCGCGACGGTGAGATGCCGGAAGTCAAACAGCAGCTGATCGACAAACTGCTGACTCGTATCCAGGGCGTGATCCAGGCTCGCGAATCGAAATACATCATGATGCACGCGCCAACCGAGCGCCTGGAAGAAGTCGTTGCCCTGCTACCGGGTGCCGAGCGTCCAACAATTCTGCCGCTGGCAGGCGATCAGCAGCGCGTGGCAATGCACATGGTCAGCAGCGAAACCCTGTTCTGGGAGACGATGGAAAAACTGAAAGCGCTCGGCGCGAGCTCCATTCTGGTGCTGCCGATTGAGAAGATGATGGAGTAACTCCAGGTGACGGTGCCCGGTGGCGCAGAGGCAAACCGGGCCTACGGGTCTTGCAGGCCGGATAAGCGACACGCATCCGGAAAAAGGAAAGTGATATGAGCTTCAATACCATTATCGACTGGAACAGTATCAGCCCTGAGCAGCAGCGCGATCTGCTGATGCGCCCGGCTATTTCGGCCTCAGAAAGCATCAGCAGCACCGTGGCGGAGATCCTCAACAACGTCAAAGCCAACGGCGATGCGGCACTGCGTGAATACAGTGCAAAATTTGATAAAACCGACGTTGCGGCCCTGAAAGTCAGCGAACAGGAAATCGAAGCGGCCAGCAGCCGTCTGAGTGATGAACTGAAGCAAGCAATGGCAGTCGCCGTAAAAAATGTGGAGACCTTCCACGTTGCACAGAAGCTGCAAACCGTCGACGTGGAAACGTTGCCTGGCGTGCGATGCCAGCAGGTCACGCGTCCAATTGCCTCCGTCGGCCTGTATATCCCAGGCGGCTCTGCCCCGCTATTCTCAACGGTATTAATGCTCGCGACGCCAGCGCGCATCGCGGGCTGCCAAAAAGTGGTGCTGTGCTCGCCGCCCCCCATTGCCGATGAGATCCTCTATGCGGCAAAACTGTGTGGCGTACAGGATATTTTCAACGTCGGCGGTGCACAGGCCATTGCCGCACTGGCGCTGGGCACCGAATCCGTGCCGAAAGTCGACAAAATCTTTGGCCCGGGCAACGCTTTTGTCACCGAAGCTAAACGTCAGGTCAGCCAGCGCCTTGATGGAGCCGCCATTGAGATGCCAGCCGGGCCTTCGGAAGTGCTGGTCATTGCCGACAGCGGCGCAACGCCGGATTTCGTGGCTTCGGATTTACTTTCGCAGGCGGAGCACGGGCCGGATTCGCAGGTCATTTTGCTGACGCCGGATGCCGATATGGCGTCCAGGGTCGCAGTCGCTGTTGAACGTCAGCTTGCTGAACTGCCTCGCGCAGAAACTGCACGCCAGGCGCTCTCTGCAAGCCGTCTGATCGTCGCCCGCGATTTAGCCCAGTGCGTGGCAATCTCTAACCAGTACGGCCCCGAGCACCTGATCATACAAACTCGCGATGCGCGTTCGCTCGTTGATGGCATCACCAGCGCCGGCTCCGTCTTTTTAGGCGACTGGTCACCGGAATCAGCAGGTGATTACGCCTCCGGCACCAACCATGTGCTCCCGACCTACGGTTACACAGCCACCTGTTCGAGCCTCGGTCTGGCAGACTTCCAGAAACGCATGACTGTGCAGGAACTCTCAAAAGAGGGCTTTGCCACTCTGGCTTCCACCATTGAAACGCTGGCCGCGGCAGAACGCCTGACCGCCCATAAAAACGCCGTCACCCTGCGCATTGCCGCCCTCAAGGAGATGAAATGAGCATTGAAGAGTTAGCCCGCAAAAACGTCCGCGATCTGACGCCCTATCAGTCCGCCCGTCGTCTCGGCGGCAAAGGCGACGTCTGGCTGAACGCTAACGAATTTCCGACGGCGGTGGCGTTTGATCTTTCACAGCAAACGTTAAACCGCTATCCGGAGTGCCAGCCGAAAGCGGTAATTGAAAATTACGCGCAGTACGCAGGGCTGAAACCGGAGCAGGTGCTGGTCAGCCGTGGCGCTGATGAAGGCATCGAGCTGTTGATTCGCGCGTTTTGCGAGCCGGGTAAAGACGCCATTCTGTTCTGCCCGCCGACCTACGGCATGTACAGCGTCAGCGCCGAAACCTTTGGCGTGGAGTACCGCACCGTCCCGGCTCTGGAAAACTGGCAGCTCGATTTGCAGGCCATTAGCGACAAGCTCGACGGTGTAAAAATCGTCTATGTGTGCAGCCCGAATAACCCAACCGGGCAGATCATCAATCCGCAGGACATTCGCGTTCTGCTGGAAATGACGCGCAGCAAAGCCATTGTGGTGGCCGATGAGGCTTACATTGAGTTTTGTCCGCAGGCGACGCTTACCGGCTGGCTTGCTGAGTACCCGCATTTAGTCGTGCTGCGCACGCTATCCAAAGCTTTTGCCCTCGCCGGACTGCGCTGTGGTTTTACCCTGGCAAATGAAGACGTGATTGCGCTGCTGCTGAAGGTGATTGCACCCTACCCGCTCTCTACGCCGGTGGCCGATATTGCCGCTCAGGCGCTAAGCCCGCAGGGCATCAACGCCATGCGCGATCGCGTGGCGCAAATCCTTGAAGAGCGTCAGTACCTTGTCAGCCAGCTGCGCGAGATCCCGTGCGTGGAGCAGGTTTTCGATTCGGAAACGAACTACATTCTGGCGCGAATCACCGCCTCAAGCGCGGTCTTCAAATCTCTGTGGGATCAGGGCATTATCTTGCGAGACCAGAACAAACAACCTTCCTTAAGCGGCTGCCTGCGCATCACCATTGGCACCCGCGATGAGAGTCAGCGCGTCATTGACGCCCTTCGTGCGGAGAAAGTATGACCCAGAAGTTCCTCTTTATCGATCGTGACGGCACCCTGATTAGCGAGCCGCCGAGTGATTATCAGGTTGATCGGTTCGACAAACTGGCGTTTGAGGCTGAAGTGATTCCTTCCCTGCTGAAGCTGCAAAAAGCGGGCTATAAGCTGGTGATGATCACCAACCAGGACGGACTCGGTACCGACAGTTTTCCGCAGGCAGATTTCGACGGCCCGCATAACCTGATGATGCAGGTGTTCACCTCCCAGGGCGTGAAATTCGAAGACGTGCTGATTTGCCCGCACTTCGAAACGGACAACTGCGAGTGCCGCAAGCCGAAAACCAAGATGGTTGCCGCATGGCTGAACGACGGCGTAATGGATATCGCAAACAGCTACGTAATCGGCGATCGTGCAACGGACGTGACGCTTGCCGGCAACATGGGCATCACCGGCCTGCGCTACAGTCGCGACGACCTCAACTGGCTGAAAATCACCGAACAGCTGACGAAACGCGACCGCTATTCGCATGTAGAGCGCAGCACGCGCGAAACACAGATCGACGTCAAGGTGTGGCTCGACCGCGAAGGCGGCAGCAAAATCAACACCGGCGTCGGCTTCTTCGACCATATGCTCGATCAGATTGCCACCCACGGCGGGTTCCGCATGGAAATCACCGTCAAAGGCGATCTCTATATTGACGATCACCACACGGTGGAAGATACAGGCCTTGCGCTCGGTGAAGCGCTGAAGCTGGCGCTGGGCGACAAGCGCGGCATCAACCGCTTCGGCTTTGTGCTGCCGATGGACGAGTGTCTGGCCCGCTGCGCGCTGGACATCTCCGGTCGGCCGCACCTCGAATACCGCGCAGAGTTCACCTATCAGCGCGTCGGCGACCTCAGCACC
Organism: Scandinavium sp. UTDF21-P1B; assembly: GCF_040750395.1. Classification (NCBI taxonomy): domain Bacteria; kingdom Pseudomonadati; phylum Pseudomonadota; class Gammaproteobacteria; order Enterobacterales; family Enterobacteriaceae; genus Scandinavium; species Scandinavium sp. UTDF21-P1B. Next base: position 91,555 of record NZ_JBFLVD010000035.1, on the reverse strand, counting down.
GAAATGATCGAGCACTTCTTCCGCTCGCTTTCCTACACCATGGGCGTGACGCTGCACCTGAAAACGAAAGGCAAAAACGATCATCACCGTGTGGAAAGCCTGTTCAAAGCCTTTGGCCGCACCTTACGCCAGGCGATCCGCGTCGAGGGCGACACGCTTCCTTCCTCGAAAGGAGTGCTGTGATGAACGTCGTTATCCTTGATACCGGCTGCGCGAATCTTAACTCGGTGAAATCAGCCATTACCCGTCACGGCTATGAACCTGAGGTGAGTCGTGATCCGGATGTTGTGCTGCGCGCCGATAAACTTTTTCTGCCCGGCGTCGGCACGGCTCAGGCAGCAATGGATCAAATTCGCGAGCGCGAATTGATCGACCTGATCAAAGCCTGCACTCAGCCAGTGCTGGGGATTTGCCTCGGCATGCAGCTGTTGGCGCGCCGCAGTGATGAATCAAACGGCGTCGATATGCTCAACATCATTGAACAGGACGTGCCGAAAATGACCGATTTCGGCCTGCCGTTGCCGCACATGGGCTGGAACCGCGTCTATCCGAAAGCGGGGGACCGCCTGTTCCGCGGCATTGAAGATGGATCGTATTTTTATTTCGTCCACAGCTATGCAATGCTGGTTAATCCATGGACGATCGCCCAGTGCAACTATGGCGAACCGTTCACTGCCGCAGTGCAGAAAGATAATTTCTTTGGCGTGCAGTTTCATCCGGAGCGCTCCGGCGCCGCTGGCGCGCAGCTGCTGAAAAACTTCCTGGAGATGTGATGATCATTCCGGCATTAGATTTAATTGACGGCACCGTTGTCCGTCTTCACCAGGGCGATTATGGCCAGCAGCGCGACTACGGTAACGATCCGCTGCCGCGCCTGCAGGAATACGCCGCGCAGGGCGCACAGATATTGCACCTCGTTGACCTCACGGGTGCGAAAGATCCGGCAAAGCGTCAGATTTCACTGCTCAAAAGTCTTGCTGCAGGCGTTGACGTTCCGGTGCAGGTTGGCGGGGGAATTCGCACTGAAGCAGACGTAGCTGCATTGTTGGATGCGGGCGTGGCTCGCGTGGTGATTGGTTCAACGGCCGTGAAGTCGCCCGAAATCGTCAAAGGCTGGTTTGAGCGCTTCGGCGCGGAAAAGCTGGTGCTGGCGCTCGATGTGCGCATTGATGAGCAAGGGACAAAGCAGGTTGCGGTCAGCGGCTGGCAGGAAAACTCCGGCGTGACGCTGGAAGAGCTGGTCGAAATTTATCTTACGGTGGGCCTGCAGCACGTGCTTTGTACCGACATTTCCCGTGACGGTACCCTCGCGGGTTCAAACGTATCGCTGTACGACGAAGTTTGCGCCCGCTATCCGCAGGTTGCTTTTCAGTCCTCCGGCGGCATCGGCGATTTAAACGATATTGCCGCTCTGCGCGGAACCGGTGTGCGCGGCGTGATTGTCGGACGCGCGCTGCTGGAAGGAAAATTCAACGTAACGGAGGCTATCGAATGCTGGCAAAACGGATAATACCTTGCCTGGACGTGCGTGATGGTCAGGTGGTGAAAGGCGTTCAGTTCCGCAACCACGAAATCATCGGCGATATAGTCCCGCTGGCGAAACGCTATGCCGAGGAAGGCGCAGACGAGCTGGTGTTCTATGACATTACCGCCTCCAGCGATGGCCGTGTTGTCGACAAAAGCTGGGTATCGCGCGTCGCAGAAGTCATTGATATTCCTTTCTGCGTGGCGGGTGGGATTAAGTCTGTTGACGACGCAGCAAAAATCCTCTCTTTCGGCGCCGACAAAATCTCGGTTAACTCCCCTGCCCTGGCCGAACCTGAACTGATTACCAGGCTTGCCGATCGCTTTGGCGTACAGTGCATCGTCGTGGGAATTGATACCTGGTTCGATGCAGAAAGCGGGAAGTATCACGTAAACCAATATACCGGCGACGAAAGCCGCACCCGGGTGACAAAGTGGGAAACCCTTGACTGGGTGCAGGAAGTACAAAAGCGTGGCGCGGGTGAAATAGTACTGAACATGATGAACCAGGACGGCGTGCGTAACGGCTACGATCTTGCGCAGCTGAAAAAAGTGCGCGAAGTCTGTCATGTCCCTCTGATTGCGTCCGGCGGCGCAGGCACAATGGAGCACTTCCTCGAGGCCTTCCGCGATGCAGACGTTGATGGCGCACTGGCCGCCTCCGTCTTCCACAAGCAAATCATTAATATTGGCGAATTAAAAGCGTACCTGGCGGCTCAGGGCGTGGAGATCAGAGTATGACGGAACAACTGGACTGGGAAAAAACCGACGGACTGATGCCTGCTATCGTACAACACGCGGTATCTGGTGAAGTTCTGATGCTGGGCTATATGAATCAGGAGGCGCTGGCGAAAACGCAGGAGAGCGGCAAAGTGACCTTTTACTCCCGCACTAAGCAGCGCTTATGGACCAAAGGGGAAACTTCCGGCAACTTTCTGAACGTCGTGAGCATCACCCCGGACTGCGATAACGACACGCTGCTGGTGCTGGTCAATCCCATTGGCCCGACCTGCCACAAAGGCACCTCAAGCTGCTTCGGCGAAACTGCTCACCAGTGGCTGTTCCTGTATCAGCTGGAACAGCTTCTGGCAGGCCGTAAAACGGCCGATCCTGCCAGTTCCTACACGGCGAAGCTATATGCCAGTGGGACTAAACGCATCGCGCAAAAAGTGGGTGAAGAAGGCGTGGAAACAGCTTTAGCGGCAACGGTAAACGATCGTCATGAGCTGACCAATGAAGCATCTGACCTTATGTATCACCTTCTGGTGCTGCTCCAGGATCAGGAGCTGGATTTGACCACGGTGATTGAGAACCTGCGTAAGCGTCATCAGTAGCTTTCAACAGATGTAAAAAAACCGGGCTCAGCTGATGCCCGGTTTTTTATTGCCCGAAGGAATTTACGCTTTCGGCTGATAGTTACGCAGCGCGTTGCGGCCCAGCACGATGCCAGCGCCCACCATACCGCCCAGCAGCACGGAAAGGACAAGGATAATCGCACGTTTCGGGCTGTCACGACGGATCGGCAGCGTTGGCTTCATAACGTAGCGGTACGCGTGGATGTTCGACACCTTTGGTTCATCGTCTTTACCGCCGCTCATCAGATTTTCCACATCCAGCAGCGTCTGGCGCGTCTGGTAGTAGCTGTCCGGGAAAGTCAGCGGGCGCGTCGCTTCGTTTTTCACCATTGCGCTCAGCGCATCACTGCCCAGCATAAACATGGTGTCCTGTGAAACCTGATCGGCCTGCTGAACCTGCGGCAGCTTGATTTTAGATTGCTCAGCGATGGTTAACGCCTGGCTAATCTGGGCAATACGCAGCGCTTTTTGCTCCGTCGCCACTTTTTCCTGAGTGGTCAGCGACTGCTCCAGATCGTTCTTACGGGAGCCAATGTTGGATTTGAGGTCGCCCTCAACGGCTTTGGCGACATCCTCATCAACTTGTTGGATATATTTTGCCAGGGTCTGCTGTGCCTCTTCTGCCGTATGTGCGGTGTAAGACACGCGCAGTGGAAGACTCTGCCCCTTAACGGCCGTTTCAATGTTCAGCTTCTCAGGCTCTTCCTGGTTGTCAAGGCTCTCGGAAAGTGCGGAGAATGAGGAGTTGAAACGGGTGATAAAATCCTGCTGGATCGCCCCAATCGACGGCGCGCTGTTGCCATAAAGAATATTCATGGCATTGGCGTAGCTTGAAACCATCCCTGAATCAGGCTGTGTGACCAGTGCCGTGGAGGTCCATTTCTCCTTAGCAACCATGATGTAACCCACGGCAAGCAAAATGGCGACAATCACACATACGATGATGGTGACCTTCCCACTCCAAATTTGCACAATCAAATCAATAAGATCAATCTGCTCCGGCTCGCTGCTGTGACCGGTACTGCTTTTATAATTGTCCTGAGTCATACCAACCTTAACTGCATCTAAGAAAATTTCAGAAAAGCCCATAAGGCGAGATAGTCTACCCGCGTCACTAAGAATTTCTATAAGAATAATGCCCGAACGCGACGATACTAACCGAAAAAACGGGCTACGCTAATTGTAGATAACGATTATCTTTTTGCACTGGCTAACGGTATGATTTTGCTTTCAGTTATACCAGACGCGATGTGGCGATTTTCTGGTCAGCACTTGAGGAATAATGATGAAATACCTGGTTACCGGTGCAGCCGGTTTTATCGGCTTCCACGTCAGCGAACGCCTGCTGCAGGCGGGTCATCAGGTTGTCGGGATCGATAATCTCAACGACTACTATGACGTCAGCCTGAAGCAAGCGCGTCTCGATCTGCTGCAAAAGCCGGGTTTCAGCTTCCATAAAATGGATCTTGCCGACCGCGATGCCATGGCAACCCTGTTTGCCGACGAGAAATTTGACCGGGTTATCCACCTGGCGGCCCAGGCTGGCGTTCGTTATTCTCTGGAAAACCCACACGCTTATGCCGATTCAAACCTGACTGGCCACTTAAACGTGCTGGAAGGCTGCCGTCATAACAAGATCCAGCACCTGCTGTATGCTTCATCCAGTTCGGTTTACGGCCTGAATCGTAAAATGCCTTTCTCAACCGATGATTCAGTGGATCATCCGGTGTCCCTGTATGCCGCCACCAAGAAAGCCAACGAGCTGATGTCACACACTTATGCTCACCTGTACGGTCTGCCGACCACCGGCCTGCGTTTCTTTACCGTCTATGGCCCGTGGGGCCGCCCGGACATGGCGTTGTTCAAGTTCACCAAAGCTATGCTTGAGAACAAGCCTATTGACGTCTACAACTACGGCAAGATGAAGCGTGACTTCACCTACATCGATGATATTGCAGAGGCAATTGTTCGTTTGCAGGATGTGATCCCGCAGGCCGATACGGACTGGACGGTTGAAACAGGTTCCCCGGCAACCAGCTCAGCACCGTATCGCGTCTACAACATTGGCAACAGTTCCCCGGTTGAGCTAATGGATTACATCACCGCGCTGGAAGAGGCGCTGGGCATTGAGGCAGACAAGAATATGATGCCGATTCAGCCTGGCGACGTGCTGGAAACCAGCGCCGATACGCAGCCTCTGCAAGCCGTCACTGGCTTTAAGCCGGAAACCTCAGTGAAGGAAGGCGTGAAAAACTTTGTTGACTGGTATCGCGGATTCTACAACTCATAAACTTATTAATGCAAAATCAGAAAAATACCAGTTCTCAGAATCATAGTGAGGTCTAGAAGAATGAAAAGCGATTCGCACGAAGTGGCAATTATCCCGGCACAACAAATTAAAGGAAGAACAATTAGGCTGAGAAATGTAGCGCCTTCTGATGCTGAGTTTATCGTCAATATCAGAACAAATGATAAGAAAGGTCGTTTTATCAGCGCAACTTCCGGCGATGTAAGTAAACAAAGAAAATGGCTCGAAGATTATTTGATCAGTCAGGGACAGGCTTACTTCCTGATTACCGATTTTGATGACACGCAGCTCGGAACAGTGCGAATGTACGACCAACAGGGAGACTCTTTCTGTTGGGGGTCATGGGTAGTCGCCGAAGCGGCACCTTCGCACTGTGCGATAGAATCTGCACTTCTGCTGTATACATTTGCTTTGGATTTGGGCTTCGAAAGAGCGCATTTTGATGTTCGTAAAGGAAACCTGTCTGTTATTAAGTTTCACGAAAGATTTGGTGCTGAACGCACAGGTGAGACAGAGGAGGATTTTCTCTATTCAATCTCAAAAGAGAAAATTTTGTCAACATTAGCAAAATACAGAAAGTACCTTCCTGAAAAAGTCGAGATTATTTATTAATGAAAGAGGAGGGTCTCCCCTCCTTACTCATATCTGTTGTTAGTCGTTGCCGAACAGATCGCGGGTATAAACTTTCTCCGCCACGTCATCCAGCTCTTTCGCCATACGGTTAGAGATAATGACGTCAGCTTCCTGCTTGAATGCATCCAGATCGCGCATCACGCGCGAATGGAAGAATTCATCTTCCTGCATCACTGGTTCGTAAATGATGACGTGAACGCCCTTCGCCTTGATACGCTTCATAATCCCCTGAATAGAGGAGGCGCGGAAGTTGTCCGAACCGTTCTTCATAATCAGACGATAAACGCCCACCACTTTCGGCTTACGGGAAAGAATAGAGTCCGCAACGAAGTCTTTACGCGTACGGTTGGCATCCACAATCGCGCCAATGATGTTGTTAGGCACAGATTCGTAGTTTGCCAATAGCTGCTTGGTATCCTTCGGCAGACAGTAGCCACCGTAGCCAAATGACGGGTTGTTATAGTGGTTGCCGATACGCGGGTCCAGACAGACGCCTTCGATAATCTGTCGTGAGTTCAATCCTAAACTTTCTGCGTAGCTGTCCAGCTCGTTGAAGTAAGCGACGCGCAAAGCAAGATAGGTGTTGGCAAACAGCTTGATCGCTTCTGCTTCAGTCGAATCGGTGAACAGAGTCGGGATATCTTTCTTAATCGCACCTTCCTGAAGCAGCGCCGCAAAGCGTTTAGCACGCTCAGACTGCTCACCAATAACAATACGAGATGGGTGCAAGTTATCGTACAGCGCACGGCCTTCGCGCAGGAATTCAGGGGAGAAAAAGATATTGTCGATACCCAGACGCTCTTTAATCTCATTGGTGAAACCAACCGGGATAGTCGACTTGATAATCATCACTGCATTAGGATTGATTGCAGTCACGTCGCGAATAACTGATTCAACGCTGGCGGTATTAAAGTAGTTGGTCTTGGGATCGTAATCGGTTGGCGTGGCGATAATCACAAAATCAGCATCACGATAAGCATCTTCTTTATCCGTCGTAGCGCGGAAGTTGAGCTGCTTAGTCGCCAGATACTCTTCGATTTCTTTATCAACAATCGGTGACTTTTTATGATTAAGCATGTCGACTTTGGCCTGGACAATGTCGAGCGCAACCACTTCGTGGTTTTGGGCAATCAGAATGCCGTTTGATAGACCTACGTAACCTGTACCGGAAATTGTAATTTTCATTAGAACGCAACTTCTTCAGTTAACTGGGCAAAGATGGCATCGATGCCACCACGATAATCAATAACTGTTGGCGTTTTTACCTCTTGCGCCAAGGAACTGTCAAGGCGAAGCCCGTGATTTAGGACTGTGTTGACACGATATTCAGACTACTTCGATCGTTCAAACCCTCGCCGAATAAAAAAAGCCCGGAGCGTTACCCCGGGCCTTGTTCAGTCAATGGCGAAAATCCGATTAGTCGAGCCACTCAGTGTGGAACACGCCTTCTTTATCGGTACGCTTATAGGTATGTGCCCCGAAGTAGTCACGCTGAGCTTGGATCAGGTTCGCTGGCAGTACCGCAGAACGGTAGCTGTCATAGTAAGCGATAGCGGCTGAGAAAGTCGGAACCGGAATACCGTTTTGCACAGCATAGGCCACAACATCACGCAGCGCCTGCTGATAATCGTCAGCAATTTTCTTGAAGTACGGAGCCAGCAGCAGGTTCGCGATGTCCGCATTTTCAGTGTAAGCATCGGTGATTTTCTGCAGGAACTGTGCGCGAATGATGCAACCAGCACGGAAGATCTTAGCAATCTCGCCGTAGTTCAGGTCCCAATTATGCTCGTTGGAAGCAGCACGCAGCTGAGAGAACCCCTGAGCGTAGGAAACGATTTTGCCCAGATACAGCGCGCGACGCACTTTCTCTACGAACTCAGCTTTATCACCTGCTGGTTTCGCCTGAGGACCGCTCAGTACTTTGGATGCCGCTACGCGCTGCTCTTTCAGAGAAGAAATATAACGAGCGAATACGGATTCGGTGATCAGAGACAGCGGCTCGCCCAGATCCAGAGAGCTCTGGCTGGTCCACTTGCCGGTGCCTTTGTTTGCTGCTTCATCCAGAATCACATCGACCAGGTATTTACCCTCTTCATCTTTTTTAGTGAAGATATCTTTGGTGATGTCAATCAGATAGCTGTTCAGCTCGCCGTTGTTCCATTCGGTGAAGACCTGAGCCAGTTCTTCGTTAGAGAGCTTCAGGCCACCTTTCAGAAGTGCATAGGCTTCAGCAATCAGCTGCATGTCGCCGTATTCAATACCGTTGTGCACCATCTTCACATAGTGGCCAGCACCGTCGGGACCGATATAGGTCACACATGGCTCACGATCTTCTGCGACTGCAGCAATTTTGGTCAGGATTGGCGCAACCAGTTCGTAAGCATGCTTTTGACCGCCAGGCATGATAGATGGGCCTTTGAGTGCGCCCTCTTCACCACCGGACACACCGGTACCGATAAAGTTAAAGCCATCTTCAGACAGTTCACGATTACGACGAATAGTGTCCTGGAAGAAGGTGTTACCGCCATCAATGATGATGTCGCCCTTTTCCAGATAAGGTTTCAGAGAATCGATGGCGGCATCTGTGCCTGCGCCCGCTTTCACCATTAACAGGATACGACGAGGCGTTTCCAGAGATTCAACAAACTCTTGAACCGTATAGAAAGGAACCAGCTTCTTGCCTGGATTCTCGGCAATCACTTCTTCAGTTTTTTCACGGGAGCGGTTGAAAACGGAGACGGTATAACCACGGCTTTCGATGTTGAGCGCCAGGTTGCGCCCCATCACTGCCATACCGACGACGCCGATTTGTTGCTTGGACATTACATACTCCTGTCAGGTGTGGTCACCGCGCAGAGTGCGCGCGGCTTGGAATGTGGGGAAGATGTTAACTCAGGAATAGAGGTGATGAATAGCAGATATTGCTACATAGCGCGTTTGAGTTGGGTTAGTTGGGCTAGGTGAATAATCTGATCATTTCAAATAAAGGCATAACTTTAACGAACCAACTCAAAAATATAACACTAATTTATATCGCCATACTTTTTTCTAAAGAAATCGACAAATCCTTTGAAAGCATACTTCAGTCGAATCATCTTCTTATCGAAGAAAGCAATCATTACAACAGGTTTTATTAGTAACTTAGCGAATTGGGATAAACGCCATGAGAGAGGGACATAATGTCTTCCCATCATATATAAAATATTACGGTACTGGTAATAATGCCGAATGGGTGACCCATAGCCTGCATTGATTGCTTTTATCCTGCCATTTCCCAGTCTATGATTCAAAACTGCTTTTTCTGCAATGACAACGTTGACCCCCAAGCTCGCGGCACGCCATCCCCACTCATAATCAACACAATCGATAAATAATCTTTCTTCATGTAGACCCACTAGGTCTAAAATACTTTTGTTGATCAGTGTTCCTGAGCTAATCATATCCCGGTAAGAAAAAATGCCATCAGCGACAGGCTTTCCAAAATGAGATAAGCTTTCACCGTTTTCAGCAATTGCATTTGCGCAAATAACAGGCATTGCCCCGAATTTCTGGACGAATGCAGTCCTGGCTCGTAACAGTTCATTCAACATACCAAAGGATGGAAGGCTATCATCATCCAGTAATAAGATGTCACTACAGCCAGCATTGAACGCTGAAAGAATCCCTTCATTTTGAGCTTTTGCAATGCCAACATTGCCTTTCATATCAATAAAACGGACGCAACGTTCAACACAAAGACCTTGTATCGCTGCTTTCTTTTCAGAATTTATTGAATTGTCGGAGATAAAATAACTTACGCCCTGTTGACCCAGGGAGTTCAATATTAACCCCAAGCGCTCTATGTCTGAATTATAAGTTACGATCACTATGCCGGTAAGCATTTTTTGTTGCACCTTTACAAAGAGTTATCAATACAAGAGAAACGAAAAGTATAATATAAATATCAACCATATACGCAATGCCGACAGAGGGATTTAAAATAAGAGGCATTGAACGACAATATAGAGCCGCAATGAATGCAACAACCACTGCGGATGAGTTATCACAATTCAACTTCCAGCTATTAACAATACCGATAATGTAGCCAATTATAGCGGAGAACATTAAGCCTCCGACATAACCAAAATAAGTATACCCTGCCAGATCGAAGTGATTAGTTGGGCCACGCATCACTGGATCATTTGGATACCAGTGTAACCAGATCTGCCGTCCCACGTCCAAATTTGAAAAATCTATATTAAACAAATTGGCCATTACAGAGTTACCAAACGTATTGGACAATAACTGAAGTACTGGATGATCAATAATAACTTTATCAATAACATGCTCAGTCAAAGATAAATAGTACGCATCCCCATTTGCCAAAATCCTCAACAACAGGAGTTCTATGGCAACAGGAGCGCTTGGAATGTATTGTGAAGATGTATACCCTATCATTACCGATAGTTTTGATATGAAGTACAATGAGAAAATTAAAAATAAAGATGCAATTAAAATTATTAACACTAGGGATTTTAGATTAAATTTAAATGACTTCCTGGACGTAATAAATCCGACTACGCAAAGTACATAAATTTGCTCCAAAAAGGCAAATTTTGCACCAGATATTAGCGCGCCGACGATTGAAATAAGTAAAGCAAGAATAAAGAAGCGTTTTTTACGCGAACTAAGATAATAATAAAAATACCATCCTGCCAGAATAACACGGAGTGCATCCATTAACCGCACTATAATTCCAAGCCCTCTGTTCGCTTCAAAACGAGAGGTAAAAAACATTGTCAACGACACTTGAGAAAGATAAAAAACAAATAAAGACAAATAAACGATAGAGAGGAATTTGAGTAGAAAACCTTCCTGATCTTTAATGGAAAGACTCAACCTATTAAATAATGTCCTCTGATACTTCTCAGCTGAATTAGAAGAACAATAAAACATCAAAAAGAAAAGAGTTCCGCTTAGAAATAGGTAACTAAAGAGGTAAGCATCGACCAGACCATGGACGAATAATATTAAAATTATTGCATACCCAGTGCCGTATGTAAAGGCATAGTAAAAATGGAATGGATCCATTATGTTCTTTATTTTTCCATTAGAAATAAAAAAGAGAAAAGAACAAATTAATAATGCATACACCACGTACTCAATATAATTACCGAACAAAAAATCAAAGAAAACATAATCTCTCATTTTTTCTTCCTAAGTACCCATTGTACTATTTCTGTGCCAACATAAAAAATAGTAGCAAAAACAATTCTTTTTCTAAATACATTCCTGATAATATATTTTATGCTGTTAAAATCGCTTGATTTCCCAGCCAAAAGAAAATAAAAAGCATATTGCCGTGCTATCGCTTTATTATATAACTCTGAAGGAGCCAATTTCATCATGGCTGCTTCAACCATGTTCAACTGCCTTGTTAAATTCTTATATACATTGGTATCATGCTGTCGATATCTCGCGACACTTACATTATCACGATAAATAAAATCATTGTTTATTAAGGAGTAATTATTAAACAGATTAACAAACATAGGGTAATCATCCCATGCCAAACTTTTATCCCACCCACCAACATTCTTTAAAGCATTTTTCTTAAAGATAGTGGCTTGCAGTAGCAACGGTTTAGGGTAGTCTGTGAACATCTTTTCACGCAATATACAATCAGTATAAGAAAAGAATTCTTTATGCTGTTTTTTATATACCACATCTGAAGGCTCTTCGCCTGTATAATATACCCAAGCATTGCCCATAGCAAATTGAGCGGGTTTATTATCACGCAATTCGGAGTAAAGTGCAGTAAAACCTTCCACGTCAATAACATCATCAGATGCAATAAAATATATATAATCATACTGGGCAATTTCCAGCCCAGTATTAAGAGAATCTATTAGACCTGCATTTTTATCTTTTGCCAAAATTTTAGTGTATTCACCTGTATCAAATTTTGCTACAACTTCCTTAATAACATTCACTGATGAATCTTTTGAACAATCATCAATGATGATAACTTCTTTCTGCATATTTAAAGCATAGACCGATGCCAGGGTTTCCGCAATATACTTCTCATGATTATATGAAAGAACAACAATTGATATCACAAACACTCCAGAATAAATTATTACTGCAATTTATCGCAGCGAAATCACTCGTTTCAGATTGAAGAACACAAAAAGGAAGTACATGACATAATTCACAGCATAGGCAATATTTGCACCTAAAACCCCATACTTATCGATGAATAACATGCTCAACAATACCCATGTAAATCCAAAGAAAAATTCAGTGCCTATGAAATATTTCGTCGCTTTCTTTGCCAACATTGGATAAGCATAAAGCCAGCTTATGACCTTGATTACGTCACCGCACAATTGTATGGCAAATAAATCTCTCGCAGCCAAAAAGTCAGGAGTAAATAGGATTAAAATAATATAATCACGAAGAAGATAGATAAGCAAAGCAGCGAGGACAATTGCTGGAAAAACAAATAGCACGACAGAATTTATTTCTCTTTTTATTTCATTCGCACTATTTAAGGAGGCTAACTTTGGCAGATAGTAAACTGACAGAGCCATCGTGAGAACACCTAAATAGACTTCAGAAATTTTCCATACGGCCTGCCATTGCCCTGCTGAATCCCAACCTGCGTGCGATACAAGAGAGTTTCTTATAAAAATTAATGCTACGGGGATAATGACTGAACTGACGGCGGTCATTAGTACGAACTCTAATATGTCCTTATTGGCCCGAGAGTCTGTTCGTCCTAGCCAGTAGGAAAACTTCATCCATCTCTGTCTGGAATTAATGACGAAAGCGATTAAACCAATAAAGACATATTGCATTGATGCAGCAACCAAAGCACCCTTAATCCCCCAGAGCACAATCATAGCAGAGATCAGTACACCCGAAAGTATCGCTGAAACAACACCAGTTAAAATGTAGAATCTGTAATTCTGCAATCCATTAAGCACGGAAATGATAGCAGTGCCAAAAGAAGTTATAGGTAATGTTAATACCGTGATAACCACAATCCACCGGTATTGAGCATCATGAAAGATCCACTCCGCAATGTCTTTAGAAAAAAACAAAAGAAATGGTATAAAGCAAAGTGTAATAATGACTGTGTAATAAATTGAAGCTCGCCACCAGGGCGAGCATTTTTCAAAATTATCGTGATTTTCTGCAGTGTACTTTACGATACCAGTGCTTGTAGGAGCATTTGCTATCCCATTCACTCCTGTAACCAAACTCTGCAATTGCCCTAATAATGCCATCCCAGTTGGGCCGGTATATAGCGCAATCAATTTCGCGATAATAAAACCGATCCCAATTTTAATTAATGTCATTATTCCGGACATAACTGTTATGCCCAACAACTTCTTCATTCAGTATAGCCATTTAGTGTTTTTATAATGTAATCAACATCATCATTACTGAGTGTGGAATCCAATGGAATCGATAACACTTCCTTATGCATACTTTCAGATATTGGCAAGTTTAGATGATTCCATAATGAATAGGCTTGTTGTTTATGCGGTGGAATTGGATAATGTATGAGTGTCTGGATATTATGCTCAGTCAAATATTCCTGAAGTTTGGTTCGATTATTGGTACGAATCACGAACAAATGCCATACGTGGCTCTTCTCGTTGCTGGAAGCGACTTCAGGAAGAGTAATATGAGGATTTACAATCGACGCACGATATTTTCTTGATATCTCTTGTCTGGCACTTGTCTCGTCATTTAAATACTTTAATTTAACTCTTAGCATTGCTGCCTGAATTTCATCCAGACGACTATTTGCACCTTCATAAATATTCTGATATTTTTTATGAGAGCCATAATTGCGTAATGCTTTAACTACTTCAAAAAAATCAGCATCATTGGTTGTTATTGCACCGGCATCGCCCAACGCACCTAAATTCTTACCTGGGTAAAAACTGAAGCCAGCAGCATGTCCCCAGTTACCAGCATTTTTATCTGAAGCGGAAGCACCATGTGACTGTGCACAATCCTCTAGCACCAGTAATCCGTGTTCATTCGCTATATTCATAATTTCTCGCATTGGACTTAATTGCCCATACAGATGTACTGGAAGAATAGCCTTTGTCTTTGGAGAGATTGCTGAACGAATGTTCTCGACAGAGAGATTAAAACTTTTTTCAGATGGTTCGACAAGAACAGGAACAAGGTTATTAGCAGTAATTGCAAGTATAGAGGCAATATATGTATTTGCCTGAACAATCACCTCATCTCCCTCGTTTAATTTCCCCATCAAAATCCAAGCTTTAAGTGAAAGAGTTAAAGCATCCAAACCATTGGCAACACCTACACAATACTCTGACCCAACGTAATCAGCAAACTCTGACTCGAAACTGTTGAGTTCATCTCCCATAATATACCAGCCGGATTGAATCACACGAGAACACGCTTCCTGCAATTCACTTTCATACTTACTATTGAGTTCTTTTAAATTCAGAAAATTAATCATTTTAGTCTCTTAAGATTCGCTGCTTTCTTTAGCATAAACGGTGAATGCATCATAATCACGAATATAATCTTTTTCGTCATAATGACTATCGGCTAATACCATAAGGACGCAATCGCTGGAAAAATCATACATTTCACGCCAAATGCATGACTCGATAAGAAGCCCCTGTGCTGGATTATCTAGCACAACCTCGATTCGCTCTGTTCCATCATCCAGTAAAAAACGACAGGAACCTTTGACAGCAATTGCTACCTGCTTGAGTTTTTTGTGGGCATGAAAACCTCTACGCACACCCTCTTTAGTATCAAAGATGTAATAAACTCTTTTAATACTAAAAGGTATATTATTTTCTTCCTCTAATGCGACTAACGAGCCACGGTCATCGCCATGTTTTTGAAGTGGGATAAAATTTATTTTCATTATTCATCCTTCAGATTTAATGAAGAAAATATTGAACCGTGTTGGTCTTTCTCTGAAATGATATACTCCATTGCTGGCCATTCTATATTCAAGTCTGCATCATTCCATTTAATACAACGCTCATGCGTCGGCGAGTAATAATTTGTGGTTTTATACTGAAATTCAGCATGCTCGCTAAGAGTAAGAAAACCATGGGCAAATCCAGGTGGGATCCAAAGTTGTTTCTTATTTTCTTCAGACAATACAACACTTACCCATTGTCCATATGTATGTGAGTCCTTACGGATATCAACGGCCACATCGAATACTTCACCACTTACGCATCGGACTAGTTTCCCCTGAGCAAAAGGGGCTACTTGATAGTGCAGTCCACGTAATACACCTTTGACTGACCTGGATTGATTATCCTGTTTAAAGCTAACATCAGAGGTTATATTTTCCTTGAAGCTTTTCTCATTAAAACTTTCAAAAAAATAACCTCGCTCATCATGAAATACTCGAGGTTCGATAATCATGACACCATTGAGTGAAGTATTCGTTATTTTCATCAAATCCTCTTTTACAACTTGTAGTTCATTGATTCATTATTACTTTCGAGTAACATTATAAATTTTCATTAGTACCCAAAGCGGCAACAACCGCGGTATGCTTCTTAAAATGAAAAAATAACTGGCGGTTAGTATATTCTGAAAACCAGTAGTTCTTTTAATTTGTGCAAGCTTATACTCACTAAAAACATACTTTAAGCCACGTCGACGTACTAACATATCGACTCCGACTCTGACCAGGACAAGTGGTACATCAAGATTTCCTGCTTTAAATCCATTTCCAAGTAATCGGAGCCATAAATTATAATCTTCCATAAGATAATGGTGCTGATACCCACCAACAGACTGAACACTTGACTTTTTGAAAACCACAGTCATATGATTAAAAGGATTCTTGAGCCTTGCAAATCTGGCTATTTCGTCATTCGTAAGAGGTACAATTCTTTCGGATACGATATTGTCTTTGTTGTCCACAAATTCCCTAATACGGCTACCTGAAATATCAATATCCGGATTCATATCCATAAACCTAGACTGTAATTCAAAGCGGTTTGGTTGACATATATCATCAGTATCCATACGCGCGATGTAATTGTAAGTACAGTGTTTCATGCCTTCATTGAGTGCTTGCCCTAAACCTACATTCTCTTTTAGCGCGACTATTTTGATAGGGAGCGACGATGACCACTTCTCGACTACTGCTATTAAATCTGCATTAATAGGACCGTCATAGACTAATACAATTTCATCTGCCGGAAGGGTTTGATTCGCCAAACTTTCCAGGCACTCCTCCAGATAGGTAGATTTCTCCTTGTCATAGAGTGACATTAATACACTAAAATGCATAAAATCCCCATAAATCCGTATTTCTTTATGACAGTCATAGCTATGCGTGTTGGAAAGAAATATTTAAAATAGAAAATGATTAAAGTTTTTTATCGACCATTTTCAAAAGATATTTCCCATAATTATTTTTTGCTAATGGTTTTGCGAGTCTAATTATTTGCTCAGCATCAATGAACCCTGTGCGGTAGGCAATCTCTTCCGGGCAGGAAACTTTCAAACCCTGACGCTCTTCGATAGTTGCAATAAAATTGCTGGCTTCAATAAGACTTTGGTGAGTACCTGTGTCAAGCCACGTATAGCCACGCCCCATCATGGCAACAGATAATTTTCCCTGCTCCATATAAATACGGTTAATATCAGTAATTTCTAACTCACCACGTGATGATGGCTTCAGGTTTCTCGCCATATCAACAACACTGTTGTCGTAGAAATAGAGCCCGGTAACAGCATAATTGCTCTTCGGTTCCAATGGCTTCTCTTCGAGGCTAACAGCCGTACCATTTTTATCGAATTCTACAACACCGTATCGTTCAGGATCGTTCACATGATATGCGAATACTGTAGCACCGCCCTCTTTATTAACGGCTGTTTCCATTAAATTTGGCAGATCATGTCCGTAGAAAATATTATCACCCAGTACCAAGGCACAATCATCATTACCGATAAATTCTTCGCCAATGATAAAGGCCTGAGCCAACCCATCTGGACTTGGCTGGACTTTATAATGCAGGTTCAATCCCCACTGACTACCGTCGCCAAGGAGTTGTTCAAAACGCGGTGTATCTTGCGGAGTGCTAATGATTAAAATGTCTCGGATACCCGCTAGCATCAGAGTTGATAGTGGGTAGTAAATCATCGGCTTATCATAAATAGGCAGCAACTGCTTACTGACTGCCATTGTTACCGGATACAGGCGAGTACCGGATCCACCAGCCAGAATAATACCTTTACGCGTTTTCATTTCATCATCTCTTTATATAAAATACCCAATACCAAGTATTTAAATTTCCGTAGCAGTAAACCATTCGGCCAGCATGCGCTTAACTCCGACTTCCCATTCCGGAAGTACCAGATTGAAACTCTGCTGGAACTTAGAGGTATTTAAGCGAGAGTTTGCCGGGCGACATGCAGACGTTGGATAAGCGCTGGTTGGTACACCGTGAACCTGAGTTAATGCTAATTCCTTTCCTGCTTTCCGAGCTTCGTCAAAGACCATGCATGCGTAGTCGTACCAAGTCGTCGTCCCACCTGCAACCAGATGATATGTCCCAACGACCTCAGGTTTCTCCAGCGCTATTCTGATAGCATGCGCAGTACAGTCTGCTAACAGTTCCGCTCCCGTCGGCGCACCAAACTGGTCGTTAATGACTGAGAGCTCAGAGCGCTCTTTCGCCAGTCGCAGCATGGTGCGGGCAAAGTTGTTCCCTTTACTGCCGTATACCCAGCTGGTACGGAAAATTAAGTGCCGCGTGCAGTGATCACTCAACGCTTTTTCACCAGCAAGCTTACTCTCACCGTAAACGTTGAGGGGAGCAGTTGTATCCGTTTCCAGCCACGGCGTCTCTCCGTTACCCGGGAAGACGTAATCGGTAGAGTAGTGAATAACCCAGGAGCCCATTTTTTGGGCTTCTTTCGCGATCGCCTCAACGCTCGTTGCGTTAAGCAACAGAGCAAATTCTGGTTCTGATTCAGCCTTATCGACAGCGGTATATGCAGCCGCATTGACTATGATATCCGGCTTAATTCGGCGCACAGTTTCCGCAATCCCCTCAGGATTACTGAAATCCCCGCAGTAATCCTGTGAGTGGACATCAATAGCAATCAGAGTGCCAAGTGGGGCCAGCGAACGCTGTAGCTCCCATCCTACCTGCCCTGTTTTGCCAAATAGCAGGATGATCATTAAGCACGATCCCCATAGTTTTTTTCAATCCAGGACTTGTAGTTACCGCTTTTCACGTTTTCTACCCACTGGGTATTAGCGAGATACCATTCCACAGTTTTGCGAATGCCACTTTCGAACGTTTCCTGCGGCTTCCAGCCAAGTTCCAGACCAATTTTTTCAGCGTCAATCGCATAGCGGCGATCGTGGCCTGGTCGGTCGGCAACATAAGTAATTTGATCGCGGTAAGAACCTTCTTTTGGAACGATTTCATCCAGCAGGGAACAGATTGTATGCACCACATCAAGGTTTTGCTTCTCGTTGTGGCCACCAATGTTATAGGTTTCTCCAATTTTGCCCTTAGAGACCACGGTATAAAGTGCGCGAGCGTGATCTTCAACGTACAACCAGTCACGGATCTGGTCACCTTTGCCGTAAACCGGCAGGGCTTTGCCTTCAAGCGCATTGAGGATAACCAGCGGGATCAGTTTTTCGGGGAAGTGGTAAGGGCCGTAATTGTTAGAACAGTTCGTCACAATAGTCGGGAAGCCGTAGGTACGTAGCCAGGCGCGAACCAGATGATCGCTGGACGCTTTAGACGCCGAGTATGGACTACTTGGTGCATAGGCTGTTTTTTCCGTGAACAACGGCAGTTCAGTACCCTCTGCCACTTCATCCGGATGAGGGAGATCACCATACACTTCATCGGTCGAGATGTGGTGAAAACGGAATGTTGCTTTTTTCTCAGGACTTAACGCTGACCAGTAATTACGGCTGGCTTCCAGCAGCATATAAGTGCCGACAATATTGGTCTCGATAAACGCTGCCGGGCCGGTAATGGAGCGGTCAACATGGCTTTCAGCGGCCAGATGCATCACTGCGTCCGGCTGGTGCTGTAAAAAAATACGCGCCATGGCATCGCTGTCGCAGATGTCGGCATGTTCAAAATGATAACGATCGCTCTGAGCAACGTCGACCAGCGATTCGAGATTGCCTGCGTAAGTTAGTTTATCGACGTTAACGACAGAATCCTGCGTATCATCGATAATGTGTCGCACCACTGCAGACCCAATAAAGCCCGCTCCACCAGTCACCAGAATTTTCACGTTTATTTCGCTCTTAAAGTTTTGAGTAACAATAAATCACACGCCAAAATCCCTGGTGACTTTCACAAACACCAGGGAAGAGAAAATGCCAATCTGCTATTTTAATTTACCTTTTCTTTCCAGAGTAAATCGCAGATGCCATCGGTTGGATTAAAAGCAGCGGGTGCTTGCAATAATATCTCACGTACACGCTCATAGTTGAATTCGCAGCAGGCGATGTCGAGCTCACTGAGAATTTTGCTCATCTCTTCCCACGGCAACATCACCTCGTTTGCAGTCCTAATCCGCGGATGCTGAGTGATGGACACGTTGTCACCTATGAGCAATTCCTCATAGAGCTTCTCGCCGGGGCGCAAGCCCGTTGTCTGCACAGCGATATCACCATACGGATTTTTTTCATCACGGATGGAAAGCCCCTGCAGAGCAATCATTCGGTGTGCCAAATCAAGGATTTTCACTGGCTCCCCCATATCCAGCACGAAAACATCGCCACCAGTGCCCATGGCGCCAGCCTGGATCACCAACTGCGCTGCTTCAGGAATGGTCATGAAGTAACGAGTAATTTCTTCATGAGTCAGGGTAACAGGTCCACCAGCAGCAATTTGTTTTTCAAACAGGGGAACAACTGAACCCGATGAGCCCAACACGTTACCAAAGCGCACCATACTGAAACAGGTTTTGGCGGATTCTTTCGCCAGGGCTTGCAGCACCAATTCTGCCATGCGTTTAGTGGCGCCCATCGTATTGGTTGGCCGTACTGCTTTGTCGGTAGAGATTAATACAAAGTTTTCGACACCACCGTTCGCAGCTGCCTGTGCACAACACAAGGTTCCGAAGATATTATTGCGAACACCGTCGATAACGTTGAATTCCACAAGCGGTACATGTTTGTATGCTGCAGCATGATAAATAGTATCAACGCTGAATGCCTTAATCAGCCTCTCAAGGTGTTCTTTATCCTGAACGTTTCCGAGAATTGGATAAATCTTCACCTTCAAATCCTGGCTGAGGTTCTGATTTCGTAATTCTGAATCAATGGAATACAGTGAGAACTCTGATAATTCAAATAAAATAAGTTGGGCGGGCTTATTTTTCATTATCTGTCGACATAGTTCGGATCCAATAGATCCTCCCGCCCCAGTGACCATCACCGTTTTGCCACTAATATTGCGCGCAACTAACTCTGGAATGGGTGAAACAGGGTCGCGGCCCAGCAGGTCTGTAATAACCACTTTTCGTAAGGCATCGATGCGGGCTTTACCCTCCACCAGATCAACCATTCCTGGAATAGACAATACCTCACAAGGCAAACCTTCCAGGGTTTTAATCACTTCGTTCTTTCTTGCCCGGCTAGCGCTCGGCATTGCCAGCAGAATTTTCTTCGCTTCGTATTTTTGTATCAGCCATGCAAGTTTTTCAGGCGCGAACACACTGACACCATGAATAACCTGTCCTTGCAGCGCGCGATTATCATCAACAAAAGCAACCGGGTAGTACTCATCCATTTGACTTAGTGCAGGCAGCAGTTGGCGACCTGAAGCCCCAGCACCATAGATAACGACACGGGTACCCAAATTTAACCCGCGATTTACCAGCATCCGCATGCTAAGTCTTGACCCGGCAATTAATAATAAACCGAATGAGAAATAGATGAACGGAATGGTCCTGGGTAAAAAGAGATTGGTATAAAACGCTGCGATAATAAGTAATACGGAAGACATTACCATCCCAGCAGCGGCTACCAACAGAATTTTGGCTGTGATATACCGGATGACTGCGCGATAAAGCCCCAGTCTGACAAACATTGCCAAGGTGACAAGTATTATTGAGGAAATTAATAACCAATGAGCCATACTGTATATTGGCGTCATTGAATCTATTCGTACCCAAAACGCAAACCAGAATGCGCATAAGAGCAGAAAAGTATCAATCAATAACGTAATAATTCGTTTTATTGGTCTTGGTAAAGATATCAAATAAATTAGCATACTAAAAACTAGTCGCCTCGTGAAAACTTGCCTTTAATTTATAAAATAGTACCAGCAGGGCACACTGAGTATTCGTCTACTTTTGCATTATAGCCACCCACTGTTCCCGCCTGTAGGAATGCTGATTTCCCAATATCCGCATTTCCTGCAAGATGAACCCCGACACCAAGGTGAGCAAAATCACCAAGAACAGAATCGTGGTCAACCGTCGAATGGCTATTTAGAATCGTGCTCACACCTAGTTTTGAGTTGGCCCCCACCACCGCCCCTGCCAGTACCACCGATCCACAGGCAATCTCTGCAGAAGGACTGACAAAAGCAGAAGGATGAATTAGCGTAATTGGATAAACACCAGTGCTGATAATCTGATCGTAAAGTTGTTCCCGGACACGATTATTCCCAATGCCAATAATGACATTCTTAGCTTGGCGCAGGTGTAACTTTAGCTCTGAAATTTTTCCAATAATGCGTTGGTTAGTCTCGTGAAAAGGTGACGCATTGTCATCAAGAAAAACAATATCAGCGAAGCCTAACATGCTTGCTGTCTCATAAAGAGTACGACCATGACCGCCTGCGCCAAGTATCAACAGGTCATGCATTAGCGTTGCTCTCTTTATCCCTTACACCCGCCCCACATCTGAATGCAATGACAATCAGCGGACACCAGGCGATAACCAGTCCAACAAGACCATCAACTTTTGCTGAAGCAATGAGATAGGCGATGGGGAAAAGCCAAACAATATTGACCGCAACTGAAACCAGCGTTACAGGAACATGACTGCCGTATTTTCTGGCCAAAATCTGATAGGTATGGCTTGCATGAGCTTCGTACACTTTTTTGCCCGCCACCAGACGGCGCAATAGGGTGATAGTGGAATCCACGATAAATACACCTAGCAGGCACAACTCAGCCATAAAGAAGTGCGTATCTAATTTTGCAATATGAAGGATCATCAAACCGATAATAATTCCCAAAAAACCGCTTCCTGCATCTCCCATGAAAATCTTTGCGACAGGAAAATTCCAAACAATGAATCCAGCTGCAGCCCCGGCAAGGGCAAGAGTCAACGGATAAATGCTGCCCGACAAATCTGTATGCTGATGTAAGGCCATTAAAGCGGCACTCCCCAATGCAAACAGAATAGCTTGCGCACTTGCCAGGCCATTAATGCCATCCATAAAGTTATATAAATTAAGCATCCAAACAAGATAAATACTTCCCAGGATCATACCAAACCATCCAAGGGAAATATCAAAACCAGCGAAATTAATCACCGGGAAAGAGCCTAAAAAATAAAGACCTATAGCTGCCGCCAGAAAATGCATGAGCAGACGCCAACGAGCTGCAAGATGTCCATGGTCGTCAAGGAAACCAATAACAGCAACAATCACTCCGGGTACAAACAACCCAAAGAAACTATCTGCCGTGAGATAACCGCTTAAATATAACCAGGCTAGCGCGACTAGCAACGTCAAAACAATAGCAACGCCGCCCCCTCTTGGCGTTGGTACTGAATGTGAGCTTCTCTGATTGGGTCGGTCGATAACATTATGCTTAATGGCATACACCCTAAGTCCCCAGGTCAATGCACAAGCGGTAAGAAAAGCGAGAATCACAATACCTAAATCCAACATTATTTATTACCTTCAATATAATATTTTGCCGTTTTTTTCATAGTTTCTTGCAATGTTATTGGAGGTGACCATTCAAGCTGGATTCTGGATTTACTGGCGTCCACTTCCAAATCTCCAAATAGCTGCTCATAAATACCGACCTTACCTGCCAGTAATAGCAGTTTTCTCAGTACCTTTTTCGGGAAATAAATAACTCTCGCTTTAAAACCCATCCCTGCGGCAAAGGCGTCAATCATCTCTTCCGTAGAGGGAGATTCGGGATCAGCGAGCAGATAGAGTTGGTTTTTCGACCTGTCATTCACAACGCATTCGGTTATAAAACTGACGACATTATCAAGCGACACCAATGCACGTTTATTTTTGACGTTTTTAAATGGCAACGGTAATTTACGTTCCACTAGTTTTAATAATCGACGTATGTTACCCGGAGCATTTTCACCACAGATCAATGCCGGGCGGACAATGGTTAAAGCCATTCCACTTTCATTCGCAATGTTGAGCAAACTATTTTCAGCTTCAAGCTTCGAAATAGCATAATCAGACGTCGGCCGTGGTGTAGATTGCTCGGTGAAAGGCGCTTCTAAGGTCGTCGAGTTGCCGTTTACGCCAATAGAGCTCACAAAAATGAATTGTTTAACGCCACAGCTCACCGCATCCCTGGCCAGTTTTACTGTGGCATCATGGTTGACGCGACGAAACTCAGCCAGTGCATCATTGGTGTTATCGTTGAGAATATGTGCTCTGCCAGCGGTATGAATAACGGTATCGCAATTTTTCAGTATATCTTCCCAGCACGTATCCGCCGAAATATCCCCCAAGTTATAAATGCCCAGGGCAATATTTTCCTGCTGCCGCGTGGTAAGACTGACTTGGTGTCCTGCTGCTTTCAGCGATTTGACCAACGCGGTACCGAGAAATCCAGTCCCCCCTGTCACCAATACTTTCATTGCCATCCCCTATCTGTTAAACAGGTAAAACATACTTCTTGAAATATGTCAGTCCACACTCAGCTTTCATGATCGCTTAAAAATGAATCCGACATTAAGCTATTTCTGCGATTGTTTTTTTATTTATTGACATTAAAACGGTGCTGACAAAATAAATACGATGCCATTAACGCGTACATTAAATACGCTACCGCCCCTGGCTCAACAGCTACCAGTGCACTGCACGCAACGTCTGTATGTTGTTACGCCACCTGCCTAAAATTCAAACAAATGACAGAAATCATTAATCCAATATTGTGGTCCGAATCCGACCGCAAAACAAGGACAAATCCCATCTTTAAGACTGAAACGACAACTTTTAAGGCAGGGATTACTCACTGATTTTAAACAAAAAAAACGGCGGTGCCGCCATAAGTGTAGTTTAATTGCACTATGACCTTACCTGCCGTTTAGTTTGGCATACTGTCCTTTCGGTATCAGCCTACCAATAATTTCTTGATGCTTTCCCGGAACTTAGCGCCCTCTTTCAGGTTGCGCAGTCCGTACTGAACGAATGCCTGCATGTAGCCCATTTTCTTGCCACAGTCGTAGCTGTCACCGGTCATCAGCATTGCATCAACGGACTGTTTCTTCGCCAGCTCAGCAATCGCGTCTGTCAGTTGGATGCGGTCCCAGGCACCCGGCTCGATTTTTTCAAGCTCCGCCCAAATATCTGCAGACAAGACATAGCGCCCTACAGCCATCAGATCGGAATCCAGCGTTTGTGGCTGATCCGGCTTCTCGATGAAATCAATGATACGGCTGATTTTACCTTCTACTTCAAGCGGCTCTTTTGTTTTGATGACCGAGTATTCACGCAGGTCGCCAGGCATGTGTTTCGCCAGCACCTGGCTGCGGCCGGTTTCATTGAAACGGGCAACCATTGCAGCAAGGTTGTAACGCATCGGGTCAGCTGTTGCGTTGTCCAGAACGATATCGGGCAACACAACCACGAACGGGTTGTCGCCAACGATCGGACGCGCACAAAGAATGGAGTGGCCTAAGCCAAGAGGCTGTGCCTGACGCACGTTCATGATGGTCACACCCGGCGGGCAGATGGCCTGCACTTCAGCCAGCAGCTGGCGCTTCACGCGCTGCTCGAGCAGTGACTCAAGTTCATAAGAGGTGTCGAAGTGGTTTTCTACCGCGTTTTTCGACGCGTGAGTGACCAGGACGATTTCTTTGATCCCTGCAGCAACAACCTCGTCGACAATGTACTGAATCATCGGCTTGTCAACGATCGGCAGCATTTCTTTAGGAATGGCCTTGGTGGCAGGAAGCATGTGCATCCCGAGGCCCGCTACCGGAATAACTGCTTTCAAATTAATCATTATCATGTCCACCTATGAATGGTTGGAGAATTATAGCCAGTCGGAACGTTTTATCCAGCATGTTTTTTTGATGATACCTGGCAGAATTTTATAAAACTTCAGGGTTAATCCGATAGTTATCCTTGCTTACCAGGAATTGTCGTATTTATTTGCCCGGTAGCCGAAAGTTTAACCCATTGGTATTCACTACCTGCTGATCCACCCGGTCGATATCCACCGATCGCTGACCCTTTTCGTTCACCGCCTTAATGTTCGCCAGCGACAGCAGCGTGTCCTCTTTCGCCATGAACTTGCCTCGCACATCCTTGCGTAAATCGAAGTTCATCGACAGCGCAGGTCCCCGTTCAGCATCCTGCATCACATTGATATTGCGTATAAAGAGATGCTGCGGTTTATTGTGCAGCTCCAGCGAGGCTCGCTTCAGGTTAAGATTGGTAATGGAGACGAACGATTGCGCGTTGCCGGAAGAAATCTGGATCCCCCGCAGCTTGTACGGCAGCGTCGTGTTATCCATCTGAACATCATTGAGGCGGAAATTTTGTGGGATTGAGAGGTAGTTACCCTTGATCACTCCGTAGCCAATCAGCATCCCGGCGCTATTCACCATATTGACATTATCAATAATGAAATTATCACAGCCATAAATGGCTACCGTCGCATTATCAATCCCCGCCTTTTTACTGAACTCAGGAGTGATATTACGGGCTTTGACATTCCGGATAATAAAGTGTTTGCCGTTTTCCACATGCACCAGCTGACGGCAGTTGCTGCCGGTGATGTTGGCAACCACAAAGTTCTTCACCGTCTGTCCTTCGGGATAGCCGTTGTCATACGTGCTGCCCGCAAGTCCTATGCCGATGCCCCAGTTGATTTTACCGTTAGTACAGTTGATGTCATCGATGACGTGGTCGGAAATAAGGATGTTCTTGTCGTTGATCGCCACGTTCCATTCGATGGCGTCACCCTGCAACTTCGTGAAGCGTCCGTTGGTGATTCTTACGCCGTCGAATTGATTGTGGAATCCCTGGCGCAGGATGCCGTAATTAGCCTCGGTCACCGTGATGTTATCAATCAGCAAATTGCGCATGGTGCGTTTATCTTTGCCGCCGATAAAAATCTGCGCCAGCGGGCCGTATCCGCTCAGGGTCACCCCCTGAATCACGCAGTCGGACCCGCGAACGTCCAGGCAAAGGTTGTTCAGGCGTCCACCGTTACCGATGATTTTACAGCCGTCCTGGAGCGCGAATCGCCCGCGCCCGTTGCCTTTCAGCACGCCGTCAATTTGCAGGGTTTTGCCTGGTGGAATGATGATACCGGTATTGATGTTGTCGCAGACCACGCCTTGCGGGACCTGCACCACATCGCTCGCTGTGAACGCATCGTTGAAGGCACGAACCCAGTCGTTAGCGGAATTGAAACGACGAATATCCGCGGCAGACGTTTTCTCTACCGCCCGAACTGCACGACTATTGAGGAGTGGCAATACGGCCAGCGCGGAGCTGGAACCAAGGAAGGCGCGTCGTGAAAGGGAGTACTTTTTATCCGTCATGCGACCTCGCTTACAGCGTTTGCAGCAGGCTGGCTAACTGAGAGTTAATCGCCTGCTGGTTAAAATCAGCTTCGACTTTGGCGCGCGCTTTGGCGACGACGGGCTGCAACGTATGATGTTCAACCTTACCCAGCACCTGAAGCCTGTCGGCCAGCGCAGCGGCGTCATTCTCTGGCACCAGCCAGCCGGACTCCCCTGCGTCTATCAGCTCAGGAATGCCGCTGTGTAGCGTTGAGACAACCGGAATGCCGACCGCCATCGCTTCCATCAGCGCCACCGGGATCCCTTCCATATCCCCGTCCGCACCGGTCACCGACGGCAGCAGGAATACATCAGCGTCGTCGAGCATGGCCTTCACCTCATGGCTTGGCTTGAAGCCCGGCATTTCAATCACATCTTCCAGCTGATACTGCTCAATGAGCGTGCGCAGACGGCGCTCCCAGGGCCCAATACCGAGGATCCTGTACTTAAAGCGTACGCCGCGTGATTTCAGCTGACGACAGGCCTCGATTGCCACATGCAGTCCTTTCTTCTCCGTCAGTCGTGCGACGGAAATGATCTGTAAAGTGTCGTCCGGCGTTTTCACCGGCCGCAGCGCAAAACGTTCCATATTGACGCCCATGCGCGACACGACAATTTTCTCATCCGGACAGCCCATCGTGCGCAGGCGTCTGGCCCACAAATCGCTGATTGGCAGCATCACGTCACCGCGATGAAACAGCTGTTGATACTCAGAGGTGTAATGGCTGAGCACATCACGGCTGGAGATATCAATTCCGTGAAAGACGGTGGCGATTTTTCCCCGCAGCACGCCCAGTTCCCTTAGCTTGGCGGCGGTCACGCCCGCCGGGCCAAAGTGGGCGATAAACACGTCAGCCTGAAAAGGTCGGGGATTTTGTGCCGTAATCGACGAAAGGATCAGATGGCGGGCTTCATGCCCGTAGCGGCTGGCGTTCAGCGCCTGCCAGGTGGCTGTACGATACAGCCCCTTCAGGGTGTTAAGCGCCCGGTAGCGTAATTTTGCCAGCTTCCCCGCTGGCTCATCCTGCAGCCAGCGGGTTTTCTGCGCCAGGCCGTAGCGCGTAAATGCTTCATGGGTATTCGTCATATCGCCCTTCAGCAGCGCGACAATCTCCACTTCATATCCCATCTCAATGAACGCCACGATCTGGTTTAAAACGAAAGTTTCTGACGACAGCGGGAATTTTAGCAGGAAGAAACCAACCTTCATTTCTCCTCCCCGATTCGGTCAAGCACGGATTTCACCATCTGCATCCCGTTCGCACGTTCAGCCTTCACCGCAATGCGCAGGCGTTCGTTGATCGCTGGCAGCTGACCCAGCGTATCCGCCACCATCGCCTCCAGGCTGCCGTCAAGCAGATGACGAATGTCTATCGCCATTTCAGGCATGCCCAGCTGCTGCATAATCCCGGCGGATTTGTGCTCATAGTTGATGGCAATCGCCGGGGTATTGAAGTTCATCGAGATAATGGCCGAATGCAGGCGCGTACCAACGGTAAGCTCACAGGCCCCCAGGATTTTGCCCATCTCCAGATCGTTGAGTTCATCCATCACCACATGATATTTCGCCGGGTTACTGATGTGCTTTTGCAGGTTCAGCGCCACCATGCGGTCATCTTTGTTGTAGCTGTCAATCCCGGTGCAGGTGGAGAGCGCAATCACCTGATTGCCCGCATCGATAATACGATTAACCACGCCGGCAAACGCCTCTTCATAAGCCTGCTGCGTCGTGCCCAGACGTTTATCAAACGGGGCAAGCTCACGCAGCGTGACCGCAACCGCTTTCTGCTGACCAATTTTGTTCAGCCAGTGCTCAACGGCATAGCTGGCGGTGAAATCATCATCGTGGTGATCGACCAGCCAGGCCGTATCCACGCCCTGCTCAACTTTGGCCGTGGTGATCTCGCTGCGCTCCATCATATTCAGGCTGACGGACTCGCGCAGGATCAGCGCATCGCACTGGCCGAATACGTAGCTGGCCAGCTGGTTAAACTGCGGATCCTGGAACGGCCCGACGCTGTGCCCAATCATGTAGAGCGGTTTTTTCGCCATAAACGTGCAGAGCGCATGCTCAAACTGCGGTGCGCCGTAGAGATCGACAAAGAATGAGCCGCCAACCTGAACGATCGCGTCATAGTTACCCAGCAGACGAACAAAATCGGTAAAGCCCTGGGCAATTGCAATATTGCGCAGCTTGCCGCTGTCGGTCACCCGGGAAAGCAGCACCTGATGCTGATAACGGCGACGGAGCACTTTTTTCACGCGGCCCATCACACCCGCGGCGCTGTTGTGCTGTTTCATCTGGGTATAGAGCGGATCGCCCATTACCGGGCGGTTCAGCAGCCACGAAGAGCTGACCGGGTAGCGGCTCATCACGTCCACTTCAGCGTCCGGATTGAGGGTGTGAATGGCATCCAGCAGACCCCTTAAAATAGCGCTGTCGCCGCGGTTACCGCAGGTATGGTTGCCAAGAATCAGTAATTTCATATGTGACCTCTAAAGGGGTTCTTAATTCACCGGGAGCGGCGTGATGCCCTCTCCCCGGCCCTCTCCCACAGGGAGAGGGAGAAATACGGCGTTGATTTTTAGCCTCCCAGCCAGTCGCAAATGCGATCTATTCCCTCTCCCATTGGGAGAGGGTCAGGGAGAGGGGCGAATGCTAGCTCGCCCGCAATAACACTTTCATTTTTTCACTGCGGCACAGCTGGCGTTTCATCTCCACCACCAGAGGATGCCGCGAGAAGACAATCATCAGCGCAAACGCCAGCACACCTGCGGCAATCTGTACTCCCAGCAGCAACGGCAGCGGCAGTTCGCCGTTGAGCACCACGCCAAGCCCATAGCTCACCGCCAGGGTTGGCAGCGACAGGTAAAACGGCAGCCACAGGCTCAGGATGTACTCCCGGTAGCTCGATCCCAGCACCGGCTTGATCATCACGAAGTAGCTGAGAACGGTATTGATGATCTGCACCAGCAGAAAGCCGAGCGTCACGCCCAGCGCCCCCGCCAGGTGGCCGCCGACGATAATCGCCGGAATAAACAGGAAGGTTTTAAAGACGTTGAACTTGAAGCTGATATCCACGCGGGCTTTCGCCATCAGCAGCGAGCCAATCGGATTGCCGACCGAGCGCAGCAGGCCCACCACGCACAGCAGCTGAAGAATCGGAATGATGCTGACCCACTTCTCACCGAACACCAGCGGTACCACGTTATTACTGACCACCATCAGGCCCAGCAGCACCGGGAAGTTGATAATTCCCACCACCGACAGCAGCTTGTAAAAGTTCACGCGCAGCTTCGCGGTGTCGTCCTGAATCTTGGCGAACGCCGGGAAAAGCACGCGGGTGATGATCGGGTTGAGCTTCATCGGCGGCACAACGGCGACGTTGTAGGCGAGGTTGTACCCACCCGCCACGCTCGCGCCAAGAATGCGCGCCAGCACCAGCGTCGAAAGGTTGGTGTTCACGTAATTAATGATGCTGTCCGCCGTAAGCCATGCGCCAAAGCGCAGGTTAGACGACACGGAGGCCAGCGAAAAATGCAGCCCCGGACGGTAAATCCGACGCCCGAACCAGCCGAACAACAGCGTGCGCACGGCGCTGTTCACCAGATACCCCAGAATGGCCGTCATCGCCAGCGGCCAGAAATGGGCGCTCACCACGGTAAAGGTGAACCCCGCCAGCACGGCGGAGGTTTCAATCATGCCAATCTTGTTGAATTCCAGCTCTTTTTGCATCAGCGCGCGGAACTGCTGCCCGTGCGGGATCACCACAAAGGCAAACGACAGCGTGCGCATCAACGGCGCCAGATCCGGGTTGTGCAATACGTCTGCGATCGCACCGCTCAGGCTAAACACCAGCACAAACACCACAATGCCGAGCCCAACGTTAAGCCAGTAGAGCGTGGTCAGCTCGAGATGGCTGATTTCTTTGCGCTGGATAATCGAATTGGCGATACCAAAATCCGACAGCGTATCGGCCAGGGCGATGATCACCAGCGACACGGTCAGCAGCCCGAACTGGTGATTGTCGATGATGCGCGCCAGCACCGTCATCTGCACCAGCCCGAGGCCGATGATGATGACGGTCGCCATGGCGGACCACTTCGCCCCGCTGATGGTTTTCTCTCTCAGGCTCATGCCGCTACCTCAATACGCTGCTTTGTTAACAAAGCCTTTGAAAATAGTCAGGAAAACAATACGAATATCGAACCACAGGCTCCATTCGCGAATGTATTCGAGGTCGAATTCGATACGCTTTTCCATTTTCTCGAGGGTGTCAGTTTCCCCGCGCCAGCCGTTGATTTGCGCCCAGCCGGTAATGCCTGGCTTCACCTTATGGCGCAGCATGTAGCCCTCAATCAGCTGGCGATACTCTTCGTTGTGCGCCACAGCATGCGGACGTGGGCCCACGATGGACATCCCGCCAGTCAGCACGTTGATAAACTGCGGCAGCTCATCAAGCGAGGTACGACGCAGGAAGTTCCCTACACGGGTCACGCGCGGATCGTTTTGCGTGGCCTGAGTCACCACCGCATCATTTTCCATTACGCGCATTGATCGGAACTTCCATACCTTGATCGGCTTGCCGTCCATGCCGTAGCGGGTCTGACGGAAGATAACCGGACCCGGGGAGGTAAGCTTCACGGCCAGCGCGATGCAGGCCAGCACCGGGGAGATCAGCAGCAAAATCAGCGACGACAGCACGATATCCTCCACCCGCTTGAGCACGCGGTTCAGGCCGGAGAGCGGCGTGTCGTACAGCGGCACCACCGGCACGCCGTTCACTTCATCGATGCGGGAATGGAGAATGTTGAAGGTAAACACGTCCGGAATGAGGATCACCGAGCAGGTGGTATCCGCCAGCTCGCGTACCAGCTCTTTGATGCAGGCTTCTTCCTGCATCGCCAGGGCGATATAAACGTTGTGAATTTTGCCTGCGCGGGCGTCTTCCAGCAGTTGCTCATAGTTCCCGGCCCAGTCCGCGTGCACGCCGCCAGGTTTCGGATCGTGATAGCTGCCGACCACTTCAAACCCCAGCCAGGGCTGGTTGCGGAAGCTGTCGAGCAACAGCTGCCCGGCAGGCATATCGCCCGCAACGGCCACCTGGCGAATGTTGTAGCCACGGTTGCGCAGCCAGCCAACGCCGAAGCGGATAAAGCCGCGACAGGCCACCATTCCACAGGTGCTCAGCAGGTACCAGGCAAGCCACAGGGCGAAGCTGTCATTAAAATCAGTGTTGAACGCCAGCACCCCGGCGCAAAGCACCAGCGCTAACGTCCAGTTTTGCAGGAGTAAGAGCAGTTCTGTTGTCATGCGCACGCCGCGCCATGAGCGATAAAAGTCCGTCATTCCGCCAATCATCTGAAAAACGACCAGCGCAATCAGCGCCATCAGCAGATGCAGATAGGAAAACGGCAGTGCAGCCCCTTTGCAGACCACCCACAGCCCGCCGAACATAATGGTTATGTCGGAGAACCGCTGCACCATTGAGATTAACGATGCATTCGTTTTGGCTCTCTCGCGCTTTCTTAGAGTTGTCATCGTTGTTCCTGTTGTTGATAGCATTCCCCTCCCCCTCTCCCCTGAGGGTGAGGGGACGGACCGGGACAGGCATCAGGCTTTTTCACTCGTCATGACAGTTGAAAAAGCGAGCCGGAGCATATCCCGGTCTTGACCTTCCCCCTCGCCCCTCCGGGGAGAGGGCCGGGGTGAGGGGCCACACGTTACTGATTCAGCAGCGCCAGAATGTCCTTCGTTCGGGCTTCCATCAGCGAAGCATCGCCGCGCGACTCGACGTTCAGACGCACAACCGGCTCGGTATTCGACGAACGCAGATTGAAGCGCCAGTCAGCAAACGCCAGGCTGATGCCGTCGGTGCGGTCAATCTCCAGCGCATGTTCGGCGAAATGCTGCTCCACGCGGGCAATAGAGGTGCCCGGGTCCGCCAGCTTGCTGTTGATTTCCCCGCTCGCCGGGAAGGCCGCCATGCGGTCACGCACCAGTTCGCCGAGCGTTTTGCCCTTCAGGCACAGCAGCTCCGTTACCAGCAGCCACGGGATCATCCCGCTGTCGCAGTAGGCAAAATCACGGAAGTAGTGATGAGCGCTCATTTCGCCGCCGTAGATGGCATCTTCCTGACGCATGCGTTCTTTGATAAAGGCGTGCCCGGTTTTCGACATCACCGGCGTGCCGCCCGCCGCTTCAACCACGTCCACGGTGTTCCACGAAAGACGCGGATCGTGGATGATGCGCTCGCCCGGCTGTTTTTCGAGGAAGGCTGCCGCCAGCAGGCCGACGATGTAATAACCCTCAATAAACTGGCCTTTTTCGTCGAACAGGAAGCAGCGGTCAAAGTCACCGTCAAAAGCGATGCCCATGTCTGCTTTGTGCTCGATCACCGCATTGCGGGTATCGTCGCGACACTCCGGCAGCAGCGGGTTCGGAATACCGTTCGGGAAATTGCCGTCCGGGGTGTTGTGCACTTTGACAAACGTTACGGGCACATTCAGCGCCTTAAAGCGGGCTTCAAGCGCATCGATAACCGGCCCCGCTGCGCCATTGCCGGAGTTAATCACCAGCTTCAGCGGCTTCAGGTTGGCGACGTCGATATAGCCGAGCAGATGATCGATATAGGCTTTACGCAGATCGATTTGTTGGTAGCTGCCGCGCTGTGATTCAGAAACCTTCGGGAAGTCGTTAGCTTCCGCAAGGCGCTGTACGTCGCGCAGACCGGTATCGCCGCTGATTGGGCGCGCGCCTTCGCGCACCAGCTTCATGCCGTTATAGTCCATCGGGTTGTGGCTGGCGGTCACTTCAATCCCACCGTCTACGCCCAGGTGGAAGGTGGCGAAATAGATCTCTTCGGTGCCGGACAGGCCAATATCGAGCACGTCAACGCCCGCGTCGCGCAGGCCTTTCGCCAGCGCCATTTTTAAGGATTCGCTGGTCAGGCGAACGTCGCCACCAAGTACGATGGTTTTTGGCTTCAGGTATTCGCCGTAAGCACGGCCAATGCGCCAGGCGATCTCTTCGTTGAGCTCTTCACCGAGCTTGCCGCGAATGTCGTAGGCTTTAAAACAGGTTAATTTATTCATCGTTTTACCCTTTTTCAGGCAGCAGTCAGCCCTGACTCTTCATGAGCCTTATTGATTGATGTGGAATTTATTGCCCGGTGGCACTCCGTTTACCGGGCCTACGGTCTGTAGGCCAGATAAGCAACGCGCATCCGGCAAATCAGGCGCTACACGCGCCCGTACCTGTCGGCGTAGCGCACGATGTCGTCTTCTTCGAGGTACGATCCGGAGCGGACCTCAATCAGGTCAAGCGGAATCTTGCCGGGGTTTTCCAGGCAGTGCGTGGCGCCCAGCGGAATGTAGATAGACTCGTTTTCGCCGAGCAGCTTCACTTCCTCGTTAATGGTCACCTTTGCGGTGCCCGCCACGATAATCCAGTGCTCCGCGCGGTGATGATGCATCTGCACCGACAGCCCTTCCCCCGGCTTCACGGTGATGCGTTTCACCTGATAGCGCTCGCCGGAATCGATGGAGTCATATTTCCCCCACGGGCGATAGACTTCGCGGTGAATGTGGTGCTCATGGCGGCCATCGGCCTTGATTTTTTCCACCACTTTTTTGACGTCCTGCACCGCATTGCGATCGGCAATCAGCACCGCGTCTTTGGTCTGCACCACAACTAAATCTTTTACGCCAACGGTGGTTACCAGCCCGGATTCCGCATACACGTAGCTGTTCTCAGTTTTGTGGCTGATCACATCGCCGTGGTGAACGTTGCCCTCGGAGGTGTGATTGCTGATTTCCCACAGCGAAGACCAGGAGCCCACGTCGCTCCAGCCCGCATCCATCGGCACCACTACGGCATCCGCCGTGCGCTCCATGACGGCATAGTCGATGGACTCTTCGGGACAGGCCAGAAACGCGGCTTCGTCGACGCGGACAAAATCAAGATCGGGATCCACCACGCTCATCGCCTGCTCGCAGGCCTGAAGAATGTCCGGGCGGAATTTGCCGAGCTCTTCCAGATAGCGCCCGGCGCGGAACAGGAACATGCCGCTGTTCCAGTAATAGTCGCCGCCGGAGACGTAGGCCTGGGCGGTCTCAAGATTCGGTTTTTCAACAAACTGGGCGACATCAAACGCCACGGCATCTTTTTCGCCCGGGCTGACTTCGCCACGCCGAATGTAGCCGTAGCCGGTTTCCGGCAGGTTCGGCACGATCCCGAAGGTCACCAGCTTGCCGCTTTCAGCATACGGCACCGCATTGCGTACCGCCTGACGGAACGCTTCTTCATCCTGAATCACGTGGTCAGCGGCGAGGACCAGCATCAGCGGATCGCCGTTCGGGCAGCTGCGACGGGCAGCCAGCGCCGCCAGCGCAATCGCCGGAGCAGTGTTACGACCCGCAGGCTCCAGAATGATGTTTTCAGTGAGCTTGTTCAGCTTACGCAGCTGTTCGGCGACGATAAAACGGTGCTGCTCATTGCAGATAACCACCGGGCTTTCGCACTCCACGCCGTTCAGGCGGTTGATGGTGGCCTGCAGCATGGTCAGCTCGCCTTTCAGGCACAGAAACTGTTTGGGATAAAGCACCCGGGAGAGCGGCCACAAACGGCTGCCGGAGCCACCGGCCATCACTACCGGAAAGAGTTGAGTCTGACTCATAACGTAACCCCGACGTCATTAGACGAAATAGCGTTGATAAAGTGTGTCAGCACGTTCGATTTTTCGAGCGTGCGCCCGGCGTACTCGGCCGCAATGGCGTTGTGCTGCGGCATGGCAAGTGCGCGTTCGATACCGTCGACCAGCGCCGTGACCAACTCCGGCTCCACGCAGACCGCAATGCCCGGATGCGCCTCACACAGCTGGCCAAGCTCGGTTTCAGCTTCCGCGGTAATCACCGCATTGCCGCCTACCGCAAGAATGTTGGTCAGCTTTGAGGGCAGCACCGCGTCCGCCGCACCGCGCTTCTGGATGACCAGATGACAGTCCGCCATTTTCAGCAAGGCGGGTAACGCTTCGTAAGACTGCAGCGGGAAGAAGCGCACATTGCGCAACCCGCGTTCGGCGACAAGTTTCTCCAGCCGCGCTTTGCCGCCGCCCTGGCCGACAATCACGAACAGCCAGGGTTTATCCTGAAGCTGCTCTGCCGCCGCCACGACGTTTTCCAGCCCCTGCTTTTCGCCGATGTTGCCGGAATAGAGCACAATTTTTTGATCTGCGGGCAGACCGAACTGCTCACGCAGCACCGCGATCTGGGTCGGGTTGACGTCGCGAAAACGCGCCACTTCCGACCAGTTCGGGAAGAAAATGAGTTTGTCCGCCGCCACGCCTTTCTCCTGCGCTTTATTGATCATTGAGCGCGAGATGGTGGAGACGTTATCGACGCCGTGCAGGCCACTGCGCTCAAAGCGGCTGGCAAGCTTCGCCACCACCCCGCCCTTGCCTTTTCCGGCCATGCCGAGGCCAAGCATCGCGTCGACTTCGTAATCCTGAATATGCAACAGCGTGCGGGCACCGGAAAGTTTTGCCAGCAGGCGCATGCCCGGTGTGCAAAACAGCGTCGGCACCACGCCGATGATGCGGTCCGGCTTCCAGCTGCGCTGCGCCATTAGCGGGAAAAAGCTGCTGAGCGCAAAGCTGCCGAGGTGAATCAGACGCTTGAGCGTCGAAGGCTGTTTCGGCACGTACAGCGGGCAGCGCCAGACGGTCGCCTCTCCCTCTTCGCGACGATAGCGCCAGGCGGAGTAACGCTCACCGACCTGCCACTGCGGGTAGTAAGGCGGTGCGGTAATAACGCGCACTTCATGGCCCTGCTGCGCCATCCACTCCACCATTTCACCGGTGTATTTGCCGATGCCCGTCAATTCAGGCGAATAGTTAATGCCGTACACTAAAATTTTCACAGAAGCGGTGCCTCCGTGGTTTTTTCATCATGAAAGTAGGCGCGGCTGTTGGCGTGCACGTTGTCCGCCGCCAGCAAAGCCTCTTTCGTCAGCCAGCGATAATCGTTGTGCTGATCGTCAGGCAACGTCAGCGTGCTGCCGTCCACCTTCAGGCGAAAGCCCAGCACCACGTAATGGGTACTGAAATCCGTGCCGGAAAAGTTGTCGTCATAGAAGTGCTGCCAGACGCCGTAAAACTCGCCCGCAGACATCGGCAGGCTCATGCCCAGTTCCGCTTCGGTCAGGCGCGTAAAGGCATCGGCGAGACGCTCATCTTTCTGCACTCGCCCGCCCGGCACGAACCAGAAGCCCTGTGCCGGACGGTTATTGCGTTTCCCGAGCAGAAATTCGCCCTGGGCGTTCTCGACAATCAAATCAATGGAGATGAGCGGCGTGGAACGCACCACGGTGGCAAAATCTTCTGGCTTCAGAAACATGCGTTACCCCCGGAAGCGATGCTGATTTTCAAGGAACCACTGGTACGTGCTCGCAAGCCCCGCTTCCAGCGTCACTTCGTGATACCAGCCCAGCTGATGCAGGCGGGAAACGTCCAGCAGCTTGCGCGGCGTGCCGTCAGGTTTAGTCGCATCGAATACCACACGCCCTTTGTAGCCCACCACTTTGGCGATGGTTTGCGCCAGTTCGCGAATGGTGCAGTCCACGCCGGTGCCGACGTTGATGTGCGACAGCATCGGCTCGGTGTTTTCCTGCCACACCTCGCGATCCAGCTCCATCACGTGGATGCTGGCGGCGGCCATATCGTCCACGTGAAGGAATTCACGCATCGGCGTGCCGCTACCCCACACCACCACGTCAGCGGCGTTTTCCTGCGTCGCTTCGTGGAAACGGCGCAGCAGCGCAGGGATCACGTGCGAATTACTCGGATGGAAGTTGTCGTGCGGGCCATACAGGTTGGTCGGCATCACCGAACGGTAGTCGCGGTCATGCTGACGGTTGTACGATTCGCACAGCTTGATCCCGGCAATTTTAGCGATCGCATACGGCTCATTGGTTGCCTCAAGGGTGCCCTGCAGCAGCTCGCTTTCCGGGATAGGCTGCTTCGCCATCTTCGGGTAAATGCATGATGAGCCGAGGAACAATAGCTTGTTCACGTTGTGCATGTGCGCCGCGTGAATGATATTGCTCTCGATCATCATGTTCTCGTAGATGAAATCCGCCGGGAACGTGTTATTCGCCACGATCCCACCGACCTTCGCCGCCGCCAGATACACCTGGTCGATACGCTGTTCGGCGAAGAAATCGTTCACCGCTTTGCTGTCGAGCAGATTCAGCTCATCGCGGGTGCGCACAACCAGCTCCACATCACCGCGCTGTTCAAGCAGGCGTTCAATCGCCGACCCCACCATGCCGCGGTGGCCCGCGACGAAAATACGTTGCTTAGTCATTAATCAGGACTCCAGCGCGATGGCTACCTCGTAGCCGTGAGCCTTAAGCAGGGAGTGTTTCTTCGCCGCTTCCAGATCTTTGGCGA
Source organism: Scandinavium sp. UTDF21-P1B (assembly GCF_040750395.1). Taxonomy (NCBI): domain Bacteria; kingdom Pseudomonadati; phylum Pseudomonadota; class Gammaproteobacteria; order Enterobacterales; family Enterobacteriaceae; genus Scandinavium; species Scandinavium sp. UTDF21-P1B. The sequence goes on along the minus strand of NZ_JBFLVD010000035.1, from coordinate 53,488 downwards.
CCATTTCGCTGACCATTTCCTGCAGGGTGGTTTCTGGTTTCCAGCCCAGTTTTTCGTGCGCTTTGGTCGGATCGCCCAGCAGGGTTTCCACTTCAGCAGGACGGAAGTAACGCGGGTCAACCTCAACAATCACATCGCCCGGCTTCACGCCCGGTGCGTCATGGCCGGTTACGGAAACGACGATACCTTTCTCGTCCACGCCAGTGCCTTCAAAGCGCAGTTTGATACCCAGCTGTGCCGCCGCCATTTCCACGAACTGACGCACGGAGTACTGCACGCCGGTGGCGATAACGAAGTCTTCCGGTTTTTCCTGCTGCAGCATCATCCACTGCATTTTTACGTAGTCCTTGGCGTGGCCCCAGTCGCGCAGGGAGTCCATATTGCCGAGGTGCAGCTTCTTCTCCAGACCCTGAGCAATGTTGGCAATCGCACGGGTGATTTTGCGGGTCACGAAGGTTTCGCCACGGCGCGGAGATTCATGGTTGAACAGAATGCCGTTGCACGCGTACATGCCGTAGGATTCACGGTAGTTAACGGTGATCCAGTAGGCGTACATTTTCGCTACCGCATACGGAGATCGCGGGTAGAAAGGCGTGGTTTCTTTCTGCGGGATTTCCTGCACCAGGCCGTACAGTTCGGAGGTGGAGGCCTGATAGAAACGGGTTTTCTTCTCGAGGCCCAGGAAGCGAATCGCCTCCAGCAGGCGCAGCGTGCCGATGGCATCCACGTCAGCGGTGTATTCCGGTGATTCAAAGGAGACCGCAACGTGGCTCATCGCGCCCAGGTTGTAGACTTCATCCGGCTGCACTTCCTGCAGAATACGGGTCAGGTTGGAGGTATCGGTCAGATCGCCGTAGTGCAGGTGGAATTTCGGGTTGCTGGCGTGCGGATCCTGGTAAATGTGATCCACGCGCTCGGTGTTGAAGGAAGACGCACGGCGCTTGATACCGTGAACTTCATAGCCTTTCTCAAGCAGCAGTTCGGCCAGATAGGAGCCATCTTGCCCGGTAACGCCGGTAATGAGTGCGACTTTAGTCATGATAATTTTCCTCTGTAAATAGTTCAGGTTGCCCTTGCCCCTCACCCCAGCCCTCTCCCCAAAGGGGTGAGGGAGAAAACTGTCCCCTCTTCTCAGAGGGTTAGGGTGAGAGTGAAAGCACTCACGCTCGTTGGCGTATCGTTACTGCGGGATTGCCACGGCAAATCGCGTTTGCCGGTAGCGATTTAAAAACGCTGCTGCGGGCGCCCACGACGGTGCCGTCACCGATCGTCACGCCGGGTGCCACAAACACATCCGTTGCCAGCCAGCATTTCTCGCCAATCACAATCGGCGTCGCGTTAATGTCAAAGTGCGCGCTCATATAATCGTGACTGCCGGTACACAAATAACACTTCTGGGAAACCACTGAATTTGCACCGATGGTGATTTCACCCAGGGTATATAACACCGCGTCATCGCCGACCCAGGCATAATCGCCCAGCGTTAATTTCCACGGATAGGTAATCTTTACCGACGGACGAATGACTACGTTTTTTCCGATTTTTGCGCCAAACAGACGTAATAAAAATGCCCGCCAGCGATACAGTATTTGTGGTGACCAGGCAAATAACGTTGCCTGTACCGCCCACCACAGCTGAACTTTAATACCACCCGCCCCCCGAAACCCTTTTGGCACCGAGAAACCCTTTAATTCCTGCATGCGTTATCCTTATATTCAGACTTTGTTATATAAGGCTTTCGTTTTACCCGTCGTGCGCAATCTGAGCATATAAGATATTTCTGCCCAGAAACCCGGAACCCGCAATATCTGGCGCTGCACTTTCTTCGCATCCTGGCACAATTCCAGATTATTTGAGGTTGACACCCCACCCATGGAAAATTCAGACACCAGACCTTTGATGCGTTTAAAGGCATAGCCCTCTTTATACATTCTTGCCGCCAGCGCATAATCGGAAGAGACCCGATACTGCAAATCGTAAGGGTATTTCTGCAATCCACTCAGCGGAAAGAAAATAGCCTGATGGCTTGCCGGCAAGCTGTGGTAGATATACCAGCCATGTTTCGCACTACGACGCACTTTGTGACCTTCGCCAAAATCCAGCATGGCATCACCGATATACATGGCCCGATCGTTTTTGTTCCTTAACTGACGCACGCTCGCGGCAATATCTTCATGGAACACGTCGCCAGAGTTGAGGAAAATGGCGAACTGACCTTGCGCCATGGCTATCCCTTTGTTCATGGCGTCGTAGATGCCGTTATCCTTTTCACTGACATAGCGTAAGCCACAGTCACCGTTGAGTTTTTTTAGAAAATCCTCGGTGCCATCCGCAGAGCCGCCATCGACGACAATCCACTCAAACTCTATGCCCGGATCGCGTGCCAGATGAGCCAGTGACGCCCAGGTTTTCACCACGCCTTCATAATTTCGAAATGCAACGGTAATCACACTCAGCAGCATGTTTTGACTCCTTATTAGCTGTCCGTGAGCTTTAGTGCTTTACGCAGAATAAAAGGACAGACAATTAAAAACGCATATTCCGGGCTAAATATCGAACCGGTAAAGAACAGCGACACCGGGAAAAACAGATACAACTGCACGCGAAAGTTTTGGTTATTACCAAATGCGCTAACCATCATTTTCCCCACTTTCGACATATACCAGGCAGTCAGTAATACGGCGAACCAGGAAAAATAAATAATCAGCAGATACAGACCATTGTCTATGGTTTTGCCGACGTCCGCACCGTTAAAGATTCCGAATGATGCGACATATTCATAAAGCGATCCGAAACGCACAACGCCGTCGATATGGGTCAATGAATAACCCACCATGACCAGCGGCCCGATAATACGATAATACGATGACGACCCTTCCGTTCCGAGATCGCCAAGGCGCTCCGATATATACGGAAAGGCAAAAACAAGCCCCACTAAAAATACGGCCAGCGAAATAATTGCCAGCGGCAGCTTTTTGCTGATCGCTTCCTTATTCAGATACTGGAAAGCCCACTCCAGCAAATAAAACAGGATAAAGGTCATCACCCCTGAAAACGATCCTGAGAGAACGATTCCTGCCAGAATCATAGCATCGGTCTTAGGCGTTTTGATACCGAACTGTTTGATGCTGAGCCAAATTGAGATTAGTGCCAGAGCGAAGAATGCCGGTTCGAAATAAAGCGCGGTGGTTCGCTTACCGCCGAACTTGATAAAGTTCAGTACATAGCTGTTGGAGTAAATCAGATATTTCGAAATCGTCTCCATCAGGCTACTGCCGCCGCTGAGGATAATCTGCGCCATTTCCAGTGCCGCCAGCATCACCACCAGCGCAACCACCACATAAAAGAAGCGCAAAATCTTACGATGGTTGTGGGGGGAAACCGTTTTGAAGCGAATACTCCACACCATCCCAATAATGATGACGATGTAGACAAACAGCATGGTCGAGGTGACATACTTGCTGGCATCCAGCGACTGACCAAAAATGTAGTTAAAAAGCGTCAGTCCGGCCCCGGCCCCCAGCGCAATCATCAGCTTTTTCAGGTTGATGCGCTCAACGTAGAGCAATAAAAGCACCGGCAAAAAGGTCACAATGGTAATAGGGAAGCTTTCACCAAGCTGGGCAATCTTGACGTTAACCAGCAGGTAAATCAGCGGCAGCAGCAGATAGCTACAGATTCTGATAGAACGAGACATACTCCTCCAGCATCTGTTGTCCGCTGTACGCCTGGCGACTGCGGTCACGGAACGCCTCAAGCGTGGTGCCAAAAATCGCCTGCGCAATCTCCGCTTTCGGCTTCGTGACCAGCGCCAGCGCTTCTTCTTCAGTGACGGTCCGTCCGCCGGATTTTTCCAGCACTTCCTGCGCAGCCTCGCTTGGGGTGGCGATCACCGGCACGCCGATGGAGAGCGCTTCGCATAAAATCAGCGGGTAGTTATCAACCCGTGAGGTGAACAGCAGTGCGTCAAGCTGATTGAGCTCACTCATCAGCTGGCGCTTGTTGGTCAGAAAGCCGTGGTTAATGACGTTGCGCCCTTCAAAGGGTGAAAACTTGCCGAAGGTGTGCACTTCCACCGCATCGCCGAGCGCCACGATGTCGCGCACCAGCTGCTGATTCGTTTTTCCGTCATAGCGCAGGTCATGGGCAACAACGGCAATTTTCGGTTTGCTTCCCGTCACGCTCTGTGGCGCCAGCTCGGCGAGAATCGCTTCGGTCGCCACATCAATGCCGTTGTTAATGATCTGGCAGTGGCCTTCCCCATACAGACGGTTAAAGGCATCGGCAACGTGCTGGCTCGGAGAGATAAACTGACAGCCCAGCGCGATCATCTCGCGAAACAGCTGACGCTTACCGCTCACCAGCTGGCTCGCGCGGTCGATTTTTACCGGCGGGTAATTGGTCAGCGTCGGGCATTTTCCGCAGCCGCTTTTCCACTCCTCACAGCCGTCGAGGAACGCACAGCGCCCGGTCACGCTCCAGTGATCGTGCAGCGTCCAGACAAATCGCACATCCCGCTTGTGCTCTTTCAGCTTGTGGCAGAAATCCACCACCTCTTCCAGATTCAACCAGTAGCTGTGCAGCACGTGAAAATGCAGCACCACCGGCCCGGCGGTGCGGGTTACGGTGCGGTACAGATTGTTGAGGTTGCCGAACACATCGCGATTGAACAGGCGAAACAGCGCCAGATTCGCCATTGAGGTCACGCGTGACGTTTGTTTAATGACGTTCGGGTAGTCGTCATGGCTGACGCTTTTCTTGCCGCCTTTGCCATAGCCGTACACAAAACGCGACGGCAGCCCCTTTTGCAGCGCCCGCTGGTGCAGATCCAGCGCCACGCCTGCCGCCCCGCCTTCCGCGAGACGGACGTTAAATTGCAGAATATTCATTTAATTACCTTTACCCGCGCTTTTTCACCTACCACCAGCGCGTTGTCCGGCACGCTCTCCAGCACCACGCTGCCCGCCCCAACGGTGACGTTGTTGCCGATGGTGATATCACCAATCATCACCACGTTGGCACCCAGCTCTACGCCGTTGCCAATAACCGGACACGCCAGGCTATCCGGCCCGCGATTACCAATCGTCACGCCGTGGCGAATGGTGAAATCATCGCCCGCCACCACGAATTTATTGATAACGACGGCATAGCCGTGATGAATGGTGAAGCGGCGACCAATGGTGGCAGCCGCCTGAATTTCGTAGCCGAACAGGCATTCGGTGATAAAGCGGTACATCAGCAGGATCGGAGCAGCCCAGAGGTTGTTGATGACGCTTTTCTTGCGCCACACCGAACAGAAGTGGGCGATGCGATAGCTGACCACCATACAGCACGGGCGCAGGCTCCAGCTGTTAGCGCGTAGATCTTCAAGCCACATCATTTCCCCCGCAGGCCGTCGGCCAGGCGTTTGCCGTTGCGCACGGACAATAAGGTCAGCAGTGTGCGCCAGTTCATGCGCTTATTGCGGATCTGGTAGAGCGTGAAAAGCTGATACTTTTTGCTCGCCCGGTCGAACTTGTCTTTGTGCTTGCGGTAGAAGTGGAAGTAGCCTGAGAACTTCTTCGGCGACGACGTTATCTGCATTTCGCCATGATTGATGTGCAGAATTTGGGTCGCCTCTTCCACCTTCCACGGTTCGCCGTATTCCGTCACCATACGCAGGAAAATGTCGTAGTCCTGCGCCGCCTTCAGTTCGGTATCGAACAGGCTCTCTTTGAAGCGCCAGGCCCAGCTGAACACCTGATTGCCGATGATGTTGCGCTTGAAGAACAGCTTGCGGGAGAACGGTGATTTCGGGTACAGCGGCAGGCTCGCCGGCTGGGAGTAGACTTCCCCTTCGCAGACGTAGTCGTTAGCGTACAAAAAGGCATGTGTCGTCAGCTGATGTTTGTGCTCGAGGAAGACCGAAAGACGGTTCGGTGTCCACTCATCGTCGTCGTCGATGCCGGTAATAAACTGGCCCCTGGCCTGCAAAATGGCCTGATTACGCACCGCGCAAGCGCCGGAGTTAAAGTCGTTGCGAACGTAGCTGATACGCGCGTCGTCCAGTCCCGCGACGAACTGCTCCAGCTGTTCAAAGGAAGAGGAGCAGTCGTCAACAATGATCATTTCCCAGTGCGGATAGTCCTGGCGCAGCACCGATTTGATGGCGCGAATGGCCAGCTGCTGTCGGTTCCAGGTCGGCATATAAATGGAGATCAAAGGGTTTGCTGTTGTCATTGTGTTCCTCTGAAAGGCTGAGATATCCCCTCTCCCCGGCCCTCTCCCGAAAGGAGAGGGAGAAAATCGGCCTGGTCGGTCCCCTCTCCCTTCGGGAGAGGGTTAGGGAGAGGGGTTTAAACGGATCGTTATTTACTGTCAGACTTGTACTCGTACTCGTAGTAGCCGTAATCCTGGTAGCCGGTAGCCCGGCGGAAGATGGAGTTGAGGATCACGCCTTTCACCTGAATACCGTTTTGCTCAAAGCGGCTGAGGCTGGTTTCCACTTCCTTCAGGGTATTGACCGCATAACGAGCCACCATCAGCGTGGTGCCCGCATGACGCCCAATAATGCCGGCATCGGTTACCGCGAGGATTGGCGGCGTATCGATCAGCACCAGGTCGTAGTTTTTGCTCGCCCAGTTCACCAGCTCGCTGAAGCGATCGCTCATCAACAGCTCAGACGGATTCGGCGGCACCTGCCCGCGGGTCACCAGGTCGAAGTTAGTAATGGACGTGCGTTTAGCACAGTTCGCGATATCCGCTTTGCCGACCAGCACATCTGACAGGCCGCTCTCATTCGTCGTTCCCAGCAGTTCGTGGGTATAGCCCTTACGCATATCGCAGTCGATCAGCAGCACACGCTTGCCGGTCTGGCTGATCACCGCCGCCAGGTTGGCGCAGACGAACGTTTTACCGATTGACGGGCTGACCCCGGTTAACATCAACACGTTGTTGCTGGCCTGCATCATGGCAAAGTGCAGGCTGGTACGCAGGCTGCGCACCGCTTCAATCGCGAGGTCCGTTGGGTTACCCACCGCCAGCAGCTGGCTCTGCTTGAAGCGCTTAACGCCCTTAACCGTTTTGACCTGATCGCGCTGCTTCTGCCACTCAGAGAGCGGAATGCTGGCATAAACGTTGATGCCGTTATCCTCCAGCACCTGCGGGCTTTCAATGCCGCGGTTAAACAGCGAGCGCAGCAGCACGCCGAGAATGGAGAACATCAGGCCGAGAATAATGCCGCCGAGGATAATCAGCGCCTTTTTCGGCTTCAGCACGCCCGGCTGGGTGATTGCCGGGTCAACGATGCGCACATCGCCGACGGTGCTCGCTTCCTGAATCTTCAGCTCCTGCTGTTTGTTCAGCAGCTGCATATAAACCTGCTGGCCGGACTCTACGTCGCGCGTCAGGCGTACGATTTCCTGCTGGGTTTCCGGCATCGCGGTGATGCGTTTGTTCAGATTGGCCTTCTCTTCTTCCAGCGTGCGGCGTTTTTCCAGCAGCGTGCGATAGGCAGGATGTTTTTTGGTGTAGAGCTTGGAAATCTCCGCTTCGCTGAAGGTCAGCTGGTTGAGCTGGGCATCAATGTTCACCACCGAATCAAGAACAGACTTCGCTTCCAGAGACATATCCACAGAATCTTTCTGCTGGCGGTAGGCGTTGAGCTTGTTTTCAGCGGAATCCAGACGCTCGCGCACTTCCGGCAGCTGCTTCGCGAGAAAGCTCAGGCTGCGGGAGGCCTCTTCCGATTTGCGCTCCACGTTCTGCGCCAGATAGTTCTGCGCAATGCTGTTGAGAATTTCGCGGATCTGGTTTTTATCTTCACCTGTATAGGTCAGGCTCAGGACGCCGGTGTCTTTACCGTTTTCCGTCACGGAAAGGTTGTTTTGCAGCGTGTTAATCATGCCGAGCGTGGAGTATTTGGTGACGGTAAACTCACCGCCCGCCTGCGCGTGAATGGCGCTGACCAGCAGGGTAACACCCGACTTACTGAGCGGCTGGCCAACTTCACCGCGCGCGCTGAATCCGCCGTCGCTGGTCAGCTGGTAGCGGTTATGCCCGAGCACTTCAAGAGTGAAAACCTGGTCATGCATGCCCGCCGGAACGGTGAAGGTTTCGACGCTGACGCTTTCGTTCGCGCGCCCCATCAGGCGCTCCCAGCCAGCCCCAAACACCGGCATCGTGTTTTTGGTGACCGCGATATCCAGATTCAGATCGTCCACCGTTTTGCCGAGCACCATACGCGACTGAATCAGTTGGATCTCCGCGTCGGACGCGGGGGGTTTGTTGCTCAGGGCCGAATTTAAATCCTGCACCAGCGAGCTGCTGGTGTCCTGCTCAATCTGCACCAATGCATCCGCACTGTAGATAGGCGTGGCGAACAGGGTATAAATCACCGCTGCGGCGGCAAACAGCGAGGTAATGCCAAGCACCCACCATTTGGCCTCCACCACCGTACCGACCAGGCGGCCAATATCAATTTCATCACTGCCCGACGCGTGCGGGTGCGCCTGTTTTACGTTATCTGTCATTGTTATCCCTGCTGTACTTTCAGTGCCTGCGCCCACTGGCGCGCAGACTGATCGAGTAAGTGGTAAACCGCTTCAAAGGCTTCACGACTCTTGCGATAAGGGTCGGGAATTTCACGCTCATTGTCCCAGTGACCAAACAGCATCACTTTGCCGCGCATCTCCGGTGCGATCTCACACAGCCGGGCAATGTGGCTTTTTTCCATGGTCAGAATGAGATCGTATTCGCGGCACATCTTGCCGGAGAGCTGACGGGCGCAATGCCCGTCCAGGGAAATCTGGTGTACCGCTGCCACGCTTGCGGCGGATTCATCTGCCCCTTTACCGACCAGTGCGCCCAGGCCCGCAGACTCGACGCTAAGAGACGGAAGATAATTTTTCAGCAGCCGCTCCGCCGTCGGGGAGCGGCAGATATTGCCGACGCATACCACCAGAATTTTGTTGAACATAAGGGTTACCAGGTATGGATATCTTTCGCCGTATCCGTCATGTAGCGAACGCCACTGATGGTTGGCAGCAGTTGGTTGATAAGCCTGTTCCAGCGCGCGACCGGCGCGGTAGTAACGTACACCACGTCGTACGGCTGCAGCGTGAAGTTGGTGGCCATGACCAGCGACGTCGCATCGGACATATCCAGCTGATAGACGCTAGCAATCTTGCCGCTCTTGTCGTTTTTCAGTGGACGGATCACGAAGATGCCGCTGGCGTTGGAGGCGGTCATGTCGATACCTTCCGCCTGGCCCAGCGCCTCGGTTAGCGTCATACCGCTGAAGTCCATTTTGAGGGTGCTCTGTTTTTTCACTTCGCCCATCACGAAGACCTTCAGATCGTCGTTGCGCGGCACGAAGAGAATATCGCCCGGGTAGAGCAGGCGGTTCTGGCTGAGGTCGCCGTTTTGCATCAGCGCCTGCAGAGAAATGCGCTCTTCTTTACCGTTGTGCGTCAGCACGACGTTGCGCCAGTCGGCCAGATCGGTCATGCCGCCGGCGTTGTTGATGGCGTCCAGCACGGTCAGCGGCACGTTGGTGATGGCCTGCTGCCCGGATTTATTCACCTGGCCTGAAACGTAGGCCTTTTGCGAGCGGAACGCCGCCACGTTCACATCCACCTGCGGATCGGTGATGTAGGTCGCCAGGCGACCCGTGATCATGCTGCGGATTTCAGAGAGCGTTTTCCCGGCCACCTGCACGCGGCCGATGTACGGATAGAAAATCGAGCCGTCAGGCTGCACCCAGTTACCGGTGTCGCTGGAGCTGCGGTACTGGCCCGCCGGAGTGGTAAGCTCCGGGTGATCCCAGACGGTTACGCTCAGCACGTCACCGGGGCCCACGCGGTACTGATAATTGCTTAACTCCTGATCCAGCGACATATTCGGTTGCGCCACGTTTGGACGCGGACGCAGTTGTTCAATCAGTCGCGGGGTCAGCGGATAAACATTCACCATCCGGTCGATGTCAAAATCAGCATCCTGCTGCTTAATCACATCTTTGCCGAAGGTCGACATATTGCTGCCGGGGAGAACCGTGCAACCGCTCATCAGGATTGCAGACACCAATAATGGCATCAATTTCAGTTGAGATTTCATCATTGATTATTTTTCACTTTGGCGGAGAAATTATCCTGTGCGAATAAAACAAACCAGAATGCATTCCGATCATTTCGATTGAGAATGCCGTTAACCGAAACGAAATATAACTGGTATCATTCCTAAAAGACCGTTATCGATCCAGCAGCAGTTGACAGAATAATTCAGGCTAATTTCGCGGCCATCAGGCACGCTACCGCCCTTGGCTTTCAGTTACCAATCCACTGCTTAATCATAAGGTTATACAGAGTTCCGGTGATAATTCCGCCCAGAACAATGTGAGATGGCATATAAAACAGACATGCCCAATATCGCTTCAGAAATAAAGTGTAAGTGGCATACGGATAACGTTTATTTATGCATGTGAATTGTTGCAGCAACCGTTATTTTCGACAAGGACGCAATGCCTGACAGGCCTGCTTTTAGGATAAATATTAAGAAAGTCAGATTCTTTTTAGGATTATCTTTATATTGACAGAAATGACATAACGTTCCCGAACAAAAACACGCATAACAAAGTGACAATATAATTAATAACAGAAACAATATGGATAATATGTTGTTGAGCAATAACTTCAATTTAAGATTATCCTCAATATATATTGCAATTCCGTCCACCGTTATCCATGATCCTGGTGTGACAATTTTCATATCGCAGAAGGTGTTAAACAACATATGGAATGGATTGCCGATCCCTCAATCTGGGCAGGCCTCATTACTTTAGTGGTTATCGAGCTGGTGCTCGGGATCGATAATCTGGTTTTTATCGCGATTCTCGCAGAAAAGCTGCCCCCGGCAGAGCGCAACCGGGCGCGCATCACCGGCTTGATTCTGGCCATGGTGATGCGCTTGCTGCTGCTGGCCTCGATTTCCTGGCTGGTGACCCTCACCCGCCCACTCTTTAGCTTCCGCGATCTTAGCTTCAGCGCGCGCGACCTCATTATGCTCGGTGGCGGTCTTTTTTTGCTGTTTAAGGCCACGGTAGAGCTTAATGAGCGGCTGGAAGGTAAGAACAATGACGGCCCGACGCAGCGCAGGGGCGCGAAGTTCTGGGCGGTGGTGGCGCAAATTGTGGTGCTGGACGCCGTTTTCTCTCTCGATTCAGTGATCACTGCCGTCGGCATGGTCGACCATCTGCTGGTGATGATGGCGGCAGTCGTTATTGCCATCTCTATGATGCTCTTCGCCAGCAAAGCACTGACGCGCTTTGTGAACAGCCACCCGACCATCGTCATCCTGTGTCTGAGCTTTTTGCTGATGATTGGCTTTAGCCTCGTCGCGGAAGGGTTTGGCTTCTACATTCCGAAAGGCTATCTGTACGCAGCGATCGGCTTCTCGGTGATGATTGAGGCCCTGAACCAGCTGGCGAACTTCAATCGTCGCCGTTTTTTGTCCGCTAACCAGAGCCTGCGCAGCCGAACGACGGAAGCCGTTATGCGGCTGCTGAGCGGGCAAAAAGAGGATGCGGAACTGGATGCGCAAACCGCCTCGCTGATTGCCGACCATAAAGATGAGCCCGTGTTCGAGCCGCAGGAGCGACGCATGATCGAACGGGTGCTGAACCTCAATCAGCGCAGCGTCAGCAGCATCATGACCTCCCGTCACGATATTGAGCACATCGACCTCAGCGCGCCGGAAGAGGAAGTGCGCGCCCTGCTGGAAAAAAACCAGCATACCCGCCTGGTCATCACCGGCGGAGAAAACGAAGAGGAACTGGTGGGCGTGGTGCACGTCATTGATTTGCTCGCACAGTCGCTGCGTGGCGACCCGCTGGATTTGCGCGCGCTGCTGCGCCAGCCTCTGGTTTTCCCGGAAACGCTGCCGCTTTTGCCCGCTCTGGAACAGTTTCGTAATGCCAGAACGCACTTTGCCTTCGTAGTCGATGAGTTTGGATCCGTGGAAGGGATTGTGACGCTGAGCGACGTGATGGAAACGATCGCCGGTAACCTGCCGAACGAAGCGCAGGAAACAGATGCCCGCCATGATATTCAGAAGAATGCCGACGGCAGCTGGACGGCCAACGGGCATATGCCGCTGGAGGATCTGGTGCAGTTTGTGCCGATGCCGCTGGACGAGAAGCGGGAGTACCACACCATTGCCGGGTTGATTATGGAGCATTTACAGCGAGTGCCGCAGGCAGGTGAAAGCGTCGAGGTAGGTGGTTTTATGCTGAAAACGCTGCAGGTGGAAAATCATCGCGTGCAGCGGGTACTGGTTATTCCACCACAGCGCGATGAAGATGAATTGAATTACGAAGTGTAATGAAGCGGCCGGTAAACGGCACAGAGGCTCTTTTTGCCCGGTGGCGCTGATGCCTTATCCGGCCTGCCGAACCCTGCAGGCCCGCGCAAACGAATTGCCGCCGGGCATTCACACCCGGTGTTAAGATTAAGCGGACTTACAGTTTGTCGAGCAGCTTTTTAACATCTTTGCCGGACTGACTGTCCTGGTTTTTGTCCGCCCAGGCTTTCAGACGATCGCGGGCTTCGCTTTGCAGCTGTTTACGCAATACCTGGTCAACCTGAAGGCTGTAGTTAAGCGCATCCCACTTGCCGTAGACCCGAAGTGGAATGGCGGTGTTTTTCAGGGTATCGATCAGCTTGCTTTCCCCCTGCCAGCCCCCCAGCACTGTTACGTCAAAGCGCATATCAGCATCTTCCTTCACCAGATCCATCGCCCCTTTGCCGCCAAGGGCCATCATCGGCGATTTTCCGCTCATGTCATTCAGCGACAGGGTGCCATTATCCAGCGTCATGCTGCTGGTAAATTCGTCAAGCCGGGTCGCGCTCTCCAGGCTTTCCTTTGCCTTCACGTTAGTACTGCGTTCCACCGCCTGCTGCACCAGCTGCTGGAAGTTAAGCCCTTCCGCACGGGAATCCAGTAGCGTCAACTTCGCCTGCCCCTGCCAGCTGCGGCGGAAGCTGTCGGCGTCAATTTTGCCGCCCTCAAACTCACCGGTCAGTGAAAGTTTGCCAGTCAGGTTGATGGAGTAATTAAACGCTTTCAGCAGCGTGCCAATCTGAATGTTGTCGAGCTTCGGTTCAAACGCAGAAACCGGCATGCTCTGCCGCGCATCCAGTCTGCCGGGCAGCGACAGCGTGCCGCCATCCAGCTTGCCCTGAAGCTCAGCAAGAGTAAGCAAGCCGTAGTTGTTAGTGGCCTGCACGTTGACGTCGGTGAAGTTCATACCACGCCAGAGGATCTGGCCGGCTTTCAGCTGCAGCGCTGCACTGAATGCGCGCAGGCTGCTGTAATCCGGCTGATTCGTGCTGTCGGCAATCACCGGGCGCTGCTGGCGAGGCTGACTCTGCCCCTGCTGGCTGACCGCGCTGTCCGCGCTGGGGTTCGCCTGCGAAAGTAAATTGTCCAGATTCAGCTTGTCGGAATGCACATCGAGCTGCCACTGAGGTTTATCGCCGAGCAGCACGCTACCCTCGCCGCCCAGCTTGCTGTCGTTGGCGGTCAGCTGCAGCTGACTGAAGCTCAGACGCTTCTGCTCTTCGAGCCACTCAGCCTGCAGGGATGCCTGCCCGGCAATGCCCTGTGGCGGCAGATCGGCGCCCTTAAGCTGCCAGTTGAGCTGGCTGAAGCTTGCGGTCAGCGCGTGTGGGTATTCCCCGGCGTTGACTTTTGCGGTGAAGGAGAGATTCAAATCCCGCTGATCGCGGTTGATACGACCAGAGAAATCAACGTTGGCCTGATAGTGATCGTCCTGATCCATTTGCAGCTTGATATCGCGGACGGTGACCTGTTCGTCGTCCTCATGCTGGAACACCAGCACGCTGTCAGCGACCTGTAACTTCGCGATATCGAAGGACCAGCCCCGATCTTCGGGTGCCTGCGGCAGCGTATTCTCGCGAGGTGCTACCGGTGCCTGAGCGTCCTTGATGGCTTCGGTCGCCGGGGTCAGTTCGATGACCGCCCCTTTTAGCATCACCTGGTTGACCTTCAGTTGGTGAGACAGCAGCGGCATCAGCGCCACATCAAGGCGCATGTTGTCGGCCTTCACCAGCGGCGCGCTGGCACCCGGCTCCGTCAGGGTCATTCTGCCGGACAAAATACTGAGCTGCGGCCAGACGTGCCAGCGCAGCGGTCCATCCAGCTGAAGCTGATAGCCGCTGCGATCCGCCACCTGGCGGACCAGGTAGTCACGAAAATCGTTCGGGTTGACCAACAGCACCAACGCCGACAGGCCGGCCACAATCACGACCAGCAAAATCATCAGCGTTGTCAGAATTCGTCTCATGATGTCTCCGGCGCGTTCGTTACGCTCAGTCTTTGTCAATACGACTGGCTACCGCGCCCTGCTGGTCACGGTACTTGGCGTCTTCACGGCGGTTGTAAGGGCGAGCCGCCGGGCCGGAGAGCGGTTCAAAGCTCAGGGCGCCAATCAGCATTCCCGGACGCAGCGCCAGCGGCAGCTTGCCCGAGTTATAGAATTCAAGCACGATGCAGCCGGACCAGCCAGGATCGATGCGGTGCGCGGTAACGTGAACCATCAGACCCAGTCGCGCAAGAGAGGAACGACCGTCGAGCCAGCCCACCAGATCGGCAGGAATAGTGACGGATTCCAGGGTGACGGCGAGAGCCAGCTCACCCGGATGAAGATAAAACGCATCGCCCTCGGCAAGCACGATTTCTTCGCTCATCACTTTGTCGAGCGCGGCGCTGACTTCCGCTTTCGGGCCGCTGAGATCGATAAAGGCCGCCGTGTGCCCGCTAAAGGTACGGAATTTATTGCCGAGGCGCACGTCCACCGTCGCACCGTTGATGCGCTCCACCGGAGGGCGTGGGGAAATTGCCAGTCGGCCTTCGTCCAGCCAGGCTTCAATATCTCGGTCACACAGACGCATGCGCTATCTCCTTTAATGCCGCAAGCCCGGCCTCTGCCGGGTCATAGTGCACAGTACATAATTCAGGGGAATTATTCAAAAAACTGACTGATTTTGGCCTTCAGAATATCGATGGCAATGCGGTTCTTCCCACCGCGCGGCACGATAATATCGGCGTACTGTTTGGACGGTTCGATAAACTGCAGGAACATCGGGCGCACCGTTTTCTGATACTGCGCCATCACGGAGTCCATCGAACGCCCGCGCTCGTTCACGTCACGCTTGATACGACGCATCAGGCAAATATCCAGCGGCGTATCAACGAAAATGGAGAAGTTCATCTCTTCACGCAGACGAGCATCCGTCAGCAGCAAAATCCCTTCAAGGATGATCACTTTCTTCGGCTTGATATGCACCGTCTGCGGCATACGGGTATGTTCCACATAGCTGTAAACCGGCAGTTCGATCGCTTCACCGCGCTTGAGCATCTGCAGGTGCTGATACAGCAGGCTGTGATCCATGGCGCTTGGGTGGTCATAGTTCGTTTTGACGCGATCTTCCATCGACAGATGACTCTGGTCTTTGTAATAGCTGTCTTCGGGGATGACGCCAATATGTTCATCGCCAACCTGTTCACGTAATTCGCGGTAAAGGGTGCTGGAGATGAGACTTTTACCCGAAGCCGATGCGCCGGCGATGCCTATAATGACGCACTGATGAGACTTATCAGTCATAAGTTTTTGCGACCTGATTAACCTGGATGTGAGGAAGGGTGACGCCTGAGCGCCAAACGCCGCAATTATAGGGATTTCAGCCCCCCGATACCAGTCGAAAACGACATTCCCGCGCGTTGGGATAAAAAGTGACTATTCGCAAATTAATATGTTCACTTTTCCGACGCTCCTGACCGTTTTTGCGCAAACTGCGAATTTATCTCTCAATGCTGTTAAATAATGAGCAGATGGCATAGGAAATGTAAATTGTTTGTACTAGCATGATCCCATTTACAATCCTAATGAATTCAGGCCAATTCCTCGTGAAAAGTCGCGGCCGGAAGGCCCTGGCGGAAAGCGGTAAATGAAGATATCCGAAAATAGAGCCTCCGAGTCCCCTGGTCACCCGCTGTTGCGCATGGCAAGCCTTGGGCTTCTGACCTTTATCTTTACGCTTTTCTCACTCGAATTAACGCGTTTTGGAACAATTCTAGCACCTTTATGGTTCCCCACTTCGATCATGATGGTGGCCTTCTACCGTCACGCCGGGAAAATGTGGCCGGCCATCGCCGCGGTCTGTTCGGTTTCAAGCGTATTGGCCTCAATGGTGCTGTTCCCCTTCAGCGACGCCAATCTGATTTTCACCGGAATTAATCTCGTGGAAGCCGCCCTGGGCGCGCTGCTGCTGCGTAAATTTTTACCAGGCTATAATCCGCTGCAAAACCTGCACGACTGGATTCGTCTGGCCGTAGCCTGCGCCATAGTTCCGCCCCTGGTTGGCGGCGCTCTGGTCATCATCCTGGCACCCGGCGATAACTGGCTAAACACCTTGTTGCTTTGGGTGCTGTCTGAGTCTATCGGCGCACTGGCGCTGGTACCGCTGGGACTGCTCTACAAAAATCACTATCTGCTACGCCACCGTAACCCGCGTTTGCTGCTGGAAACGCTGCTGACGTTGGCGGTCACCCTGGCCCTGAGCGCAATAGCAATGTTGTGGCTGCCGTGGCCGTTTACCTGTGTCATCGTGCTTCTGATGTGGAGCGCCGTCCGTCTACCGCGCATGGAAGCATTCAGCGTCTTTCTGATAACCGTGATGATGGTGTCGCTGATGATGGCTACCCATCCCGTCACCCTGGTAACACCGCAGGCCTATGCGATGAGCAACGCGCCGTGGCTGCCGTTCCTGATGATGCTGCTGCCCGCCAACGTAATGACGATGGTGATGTACGCCTTCCGCGCCGAACGCAAGCACATCACCGAAAGTGAAGAGCGTTTTCGCAACGCGATGGAATATTCGGCCATCGGCATGGCGCTGGTTAGCACGGAAGGTCAGTGGCTACAGGCAAACAAAGCGCTGTGTAATTTCCTCGGCTACAGCCAGAACGAACTGCGCGCCATGACTTTCCAGCAGTTGACCTGGCCGGAAGACCTCGATAACGATCTTGCCCAGCTTGAGCAGCTTGTCAGCGGCGAAATCAATACCTACACCATGGAAAAACGCTACTACACGCGTAAAGGTGACGTCGTATGGGCGCTGCTGGCGGTTTCACTGGTGCGGCACGCCGATGGCACGCCGCTCTATTTCATCGCCCAGATTGAAGATATCAACGACCTGAAGCACACCGAATGGGTGAATAAGCGCCTGATGGAGCGAATTACGCTCGCTAACGAAGCGGGGGGAATCGGCATTTGGGAATGGGAGCTGGGGCCCGATCTGATCTCCTGGGACAAGCGGATGTTCGAGCTGTATGAAATCCCGTCTCACCTTAAACCCACCTGGCAGCTCTGGCACAATTGTCTGGTAGAAGAAGACAGAGAGCAGGTGGAGCAGGTGATCCGCAACGCGCTGCGCGCCCGTTCACCGTTCAAGCTGGAATTTCGCATTCAGGTAAAGGAAGGTATTCGGCATATCCGTTCGCTGGCTAACCGGGTGCTGAACAAACAGGGCGAAGTGGATCGCCTGCTCGGCATCAATATGGACATGACCGAGGTCAAACAGCTCAACGAGGCGCTGTTCCAGGAAAAAGAGCGCCTGCACATCACCCTCGATTCCATCGGCGAAGCGGTGCTCTGTACCGACGTCGACATGAACGTCATCTTTATGAATCCGGTAGCGGAAAAGATGAGCGGCTGGAATCAGGACGAAGCGATGAAGCAGCCGCTGCTGCACGTGCTGCGTATCACCTTTGGCGACAATGGCCCGCTGATGGAAAACATCCACAGCGGTGATATCTCCCGAACCGATATCGAGCAGGACGTGGTGCTGCACTGTCGCAACGGCGGCAGCTACGATATTCATTACAGCATTACTCCGCTCAGCACCCTGGACGGGCAAAACATCGGCTCAGTACTGGTGATTCAGGACGTCACCGAATCGCGCAAAATGCTGCGCCAGTTGAGCTACAGCGCCTCGCATGACGCCCTCACCCACCTGGCAAACCGCGTGAGCTTCGAGCATCATCTCAAGCGCCTGCTGCAGACCGTCCAGGAAACCCATCAGCGTCACGCGCTGGTCTATATCGATCTCGATCGCTTCAAGGCGGTGAATGACACTGCAGGTCACGCGGCGGGCGATGCCCTGCTGCTCGAGATCTCTTCCATGATGCTCGGGATGCTGCGTACCAGCGATATTCTCGCCCGTCTGGGTGGAGATGAATTCGGGCTGCTGCTGCCTGACTGCAACGTCGAAAGCGCCCGCTATATTTCCGGGCGTATTGTTCAGGCGATTAACGATTACCACTTTATGTGGGAAGGCCGCCTGCACCGCATTGGTGCCAGCGCCGGGATCACCCTGATTGACGAAAGCAATAATCTGGCCTCAGAAGTGATGTCTCAGGCGGACATTGCCTGCTATACCTCGAAAAATAACGGGCGTGGGACTATCAGCGTCTATGAGCCGCAGTTAGACAGGCTTCACCAGCAGCGCAGTATGATGTCGCTCGATGAGCAGTGGCGCATGGTACGCGACAACCATCTGGTGCTGATGGCGCGCGGCGTGGCCTCTCCCCGCGTGCCGGAAAGCAGTCATTTCTGGCTGCTTTCTCTGCGTTTATGGACCAGCGAAGGGGAAATGGTTGAGGAGCAGGCTTTCCGTAAGGGGCTGGCCGATCAGGAGCTCATCCATGCGCTTGACCGCCGTATCTATCAGGATTTTTTCCGTAAC
Source organism: Scandinavium sp. UTDF21-P1B (assembly GCF_040750395.1). NCBI lineage: Bacteria > Pseudomonadati > Pseudomonadota > Gammaproteobacteria > Enterobacterales > Enterobacteriaceae > Scandinavium > Scandinavium sp. UTDF21-P1B. The sequence goes on along the minus strand of NZ_JBFLVD010000035.1, from coordinate 34,688 downwards.
TGGGCACACGTTGTTGCCGCACGCGGAATAAGCATCACGCTACCACTTTCGGCGGCGGGGCTCACCGGGCCCGTACTGGTCAACGAAATCCTTGATGGCCTGACCCACAGTGCGATGCCCGCGCGTCTGCTGCATCTGGTCTTCAGCGCAGAAAGCCTGTTACAAACGGGCGTGCAGGAAGGGTTGAATCAGCTGCGTAAAGCGGGCTGTAAAATCATCATCAGCCAGGTCGGCCAGGATCTGGAGCTGTTTGAGCATCTTTCCGTCGGCAGCGCCGATTACGTCATGCTGGATCCGGAAATCATCGGCAACGTCCATACCAGCCTGATGGATGAAATGTTGGTGACCATCGTCCAGGGCCACGCCCAGCGTCTTGGAATGAAAACCATTGCCGGGCCAACTCACCAGGCATTAATGATGGATACCCTCTCCGGCATCGGCGTGGATCTGATTTACGGCGACATTATTGCCGTCAACCAGCCGCTCGACGTGGCGCTCAACAGCAGCTATTTCGCCATCAACTGACACGTTTATACCTCTCCGCCTGCGGCATCTGTCGCAGGCCATGTCTACTTATTACGACGCTAATGCTTACAAAATTTAACCATTAACCTGCTAATCAATTATTCTTTACATGTAATATACAAAAGAACAACAAAAATACTCTTCCGGTGACAGACCCGTCGCAGTATGCCGCGCCTCGCCTGCCTGCCCCACGCTGTCTCAGCACAGCTTTATCAGGACACCGACTATGAATACGCTTTTTAACTGGAGCACGACTCAGAAACACGTCGCTGTCGCCAGCTTTTCCAGCTGGATGCTCGACGCTTTCGACTTTTTCATCCTCGTTTTTGTACTCAGCGATCTGGCCAACTGGTTTCACGCTTCGGTCTCCGAGGTGTCCATTGCCATTATGCTGACCCTGGCCGTAAGGCCGATAGGCGCGCTGCTGTTCGGGAGAATGGCGGAAAAGTTTGGTCGCCGCCCTATCCTGATGCTCAACATTCTCTTCTTCAGCATCTTCGAACTGCTTTCGGCATGGTCCCCCTCTTTCACCGCCTTCCTGACATTCCGCGTGCTTTACGGCATCGCCATGGGCGGGATTTGGGGCGTGGCATCTTCTCTTGCGATGGAAACCATTCCTGACCGTTCACGTGGACTGATGTCGGGCATCTTCCAGGCCGGATATCCCTGCGGTTATCTGCTGGCTTCCGTCATCTTCGGGCTGTTTTACAGCACCGTCGGCTGGCGTGGCATGTTCCTGATTGGCGCGCTGCCCATCTTCCTGCTGCCGTATATCTGGTTCAAAGTACCGGAGTCGCCCGTATGGCTTGCGGCGCGTGAGCGTCAGGAGAGCACTGCCCTGCTGCCCATTCTGCGTAGCCACTGGAAGCTGTGCATTTACCTCGTGTTGCTGATGGCCTGCTTCAACTTTTTCAGCCACGGTACGCAGGATTTATACCCGACCTTCCTGAAAGTACAGCACGGATTTGACCCGCATACCGTCAGCCTGATCGCCATCAGCTACAACATTGCCGCCATGATCGGCGGGATCTTCTTTGGCTCCCTGTCCGAAAGGATTGGCCGTAAAAAAGCGATGATTATCGCCGCATTTCTCGCCCTGCCCGTGCTGCCGCTGTGGGCGTTCTCGACTGGCTCATTTAACATTGGGCTTGGCGCTTTCCTGATGCAGTTTATGGTGCAGGGTGCCTGGGGCGTGGTGCCAACCTACCTCAACGAGCTGGTGCCCGCCAACGCGCGCGCCGTGCTGCCGGGCTTTGTCTATCAGTTGGGGAATCTGCTGGCTTCGGTGAATGCAACGCTACAGGCACGCATCGCTGAAGCTAACGGCGGCAACTACGGGATGGCAATGGCGCTGGTAGCGGGGACGGTGGCAATCCTGATTTGCCTGTTTGTGGCTTTCGGTCGCGAAACCCGCGGCGTGGTCATTTCTGGCCACCAGCCGCAGGGTACAACCCGCGAGCAGCATACGCACTAGTCGGGCTGAAATGCGTCGCTGTACCAGATGTGCAGTAGCGCATAGGAGCGCCACGGCTGCCAGCGCTCCGCATAGCGACGGATTTGCGCAGGCGTCATGCCGGAAAAGCGCTGTTTGATCAGATAGTCGTCCGGCAGAAAGACGTCTTTCGCCTGCCAGCCGCGCAGCGCAAAGTAGTTCGCAGTCCAGCGGCCAATGCCGGGGAACGCCTGAATGGCCTTCATCGCCGCCTCAATGTTTTGTGGCGGCGTTAAAGGCAGCTCACCGGCGATTGCGGCCTGCGCCAGGTGAACCAACGCTTCGGCGCGTTTGATCGGCATCCCAAGCGCTTTTAACGTCAGCGGATCCGCAACGACCAGCTGCTGCGGCGTGGGGAAGCAGGTAAGCCCCGACTCATCATCAAGCGGCGTACCGTAAGCCATTGCTACCCGGCTGGTGAGCTTCGCGGCCATCGCCACGCTGACCAGTTGCCCGAGAATCGCCCGCACGCCCTGCTCAAACGGATCGACACAGCCCGGTAGCCGCAGGCCCGGGCGGGCCGCCGCCAGCTCACCGAGCGCCGTTGAAATCTGCTGTGGTTCGCAGCGTAAATCGAACAGGTTCTCCAGCTTTTCCAGACACAGCGCGCTGACCGGCCTCAGGCCCGCCGTCAGCTCAACGTGTAGCGTGCACGTGGCTTCATCTGGCGTAGCCCGTATCAGCCCACGATGCTCCCCCAGCGCCAGGCTGCGGATATAGCTGCCATCGCTAAAAGCTTCCACACCCTCCACCGCACGAGCGGAAAGAAAGCCAAACATCCACGCCCAGTCAAAGGGCGGCTGCCAGCGCAGTGTATACATGCGGTCTCCTCTTGTTTACCCCAAGCATAACCGCCAGGCTGCGCCATCGCCTTGCTTTTATATTTTTTCTGGTACCAATCTGAAGAGTGAAACCGAGCCGGTCAGCTGGTGCATCTTCTCCTCCATCGACATCGCTGCCGAGGTTGATTGCTGCACCAGCATCGCGTTTTGCTGGGTGACCTTATCCATATCGTTCACCGCCAGTTCAATCTGCCCTATCCCCCGGCTTTGCTCGTCGGAGGCCGTCGAGACATGATCCATCAGGGTATTCACCTTATTGACGGATGAAATAATCGCCGCGATGGCCTCCCCCGCCATCAGCACCTGCTGCGAGCCCGCTTTCACGGCCTGGACGGACTCCCCAATCAGGCCCTCAATTTCCCTGGCTGCCAACGCACTTTTCTGCGCCAGCTCGCGAACTTCGCTGGCAACCACCGCAAAGCCTTTCCCCTGGGTACCCGCGCGGGCGGCTTCTACCGCCGCATTCAGCGCCAGAATATTGGTCTGGAAAGCAATGGTGTTGATGACACTGACGCTCTCAACGATCAGCCGGGAATTGGCTTCTATGCGCGTCATGGTGGCAATCACGTCGCGCGTGACCGCCTCACCGTTACGCGCATTGTCCACCGCCTCGCGGGTTTGCTGGCTGGCCTGGGTAACGCTGTCGCCGTTCGCCTTCACGGTAGCGGACAGCTGCTCCATGCTGGCGGCGGTTTGCGTCAGCGCAGCAGCCTGCTCCTCGGTGCGCGAAGCCAGATCGCAGCTGCCCGCAACAATTTCCCGGGATGAGTGCGCAACGGCATCGCTGGCGCTACGCACCTGGCTAATCACTCCGGCCAGCGCACCACGCATGCTTTCCACTGCCCGCATCAGCGCATCCATTTCATTTCCACCTTCAGCCTTTACCGGCACGGATATCGCCAGATCGCCCTCAGCGATCTTCTGGCAGACCTCACCCGCCGCCGCCATCGGCCTTATTACCCGTCGGGAAAGCAGCATTTGTACAACGACAATTGCCAGACCAAACAGCAAGGCAAAGAAGAGGTTCCCGGCAATGCCCAGCTGGAAACGCTGCTGTGCGTCGTTATTCAGCGTCAGCGCATAGCGCTGATGAACCTCAAGTACCTTGTCGAGGGCCGATTCAAACTGCGCGTCCAGAACGCTGATCTGCGGGATCAGCTCCCGAAAGCGCACAAGATCGTTACGCCTGACCGCCTCAATCAGCGGCAGCACCCCCTGCTGGCGGTAGGCCGTCCAGCGCCGGGAGTAGTTTTCATACAATGCCCCTTCGCCGGCGAGCTTCGGGCTGTTGCTGAGCGCGGCAAAAGCAGCATCCGCTTTGTCCAGCAGCGCCTGGATAGCCTGCGGATCGCGCATTTGCGTTTCACTCCCGGCGCTTTCACGCTCGCGCATCTGCTCCATCAGGCGCACGCGCAGGGTACGGCTATGGTTAACGGGATCGATAATCGACAGCACCGTTTTTATTTCCGTATTCACCTGGTTAAGGGCGCTGTTGCTGCCCACGACAAGCCAGAGATTGGTCAACGAGGTGACAGCAAAAAAAATAAAGAGTGAGAGTAATACAATAAAGGCAGATTTCTTGAGTGACATAACGTTCCCTTGACTGGTTTCAGTTGAGTTGTATCGGTGGAACGCAAAAAAACTAAAATTTATTGTCGCCACTGACGCATTCGGCTAAAGTCGTCGCCCTTTCTTCACTGGCATGGGGAAGTTACACGGTGTTTATTGGTTTTGACTACGGCACGGCAAACTGCTCAGTGGCCGTGATGCGCGGTAATTCACCGCAGCTTTTAACCCTTGAAAATGGCAGCACGCTGCTGCCCTCAATGCTTTGTGCCCCTACGCGCGAGGCTGTGAGCGAATGGCTGTACCGTCAGCATGACGTTCCGGCAACGGGCGAAGAGACGGAAGCCTTACTGCGCCGCGCTATCCGCTTTAATCGCGAAGAAGATATCGACGTGCAGCATAACAGCGTACAGTTCGGCCTCTCCTCGCTGAAGCAGTACATCGACGATCCGGAAGAAGTCTACTTTGTTAAATCGCCAAAATCGTTTTTGGGAGCCAGCGGGCTGAAACCGCAGCAGGTGGCGCTGTTCGAGGATCTGGTTTGCGCCATGATGCTGCACATCAAGCAGCAGGCAGAAACTCAGCTCAGCGAGAACATTACCCAGGCGGTGATTGGTCGCCCGATTAACTTCCAGGGCCTCGGCGGCGATGACGCCAACGAACAGGCGCAGGGAATTCTCGAACGCGCTGCACAGCGCGCCGGATTTGCGGACGTGGTATTCCAGTTCGAACCGGTTGCCGCAGGTCTGGATTTCGAAGCCACGCTGACGGCTGAAAAACGCGTCCTGGTGGTCGATATCGGCGGCGGGACGACCGACTGCTCCTTATTGTTGATGGGCCCGCAGTGGCGCGAACGTCGCGAGCGTCAAAGCAGCCTGCTCGGCCACAGCGGTTGCCGCGTGGGCGGGAACGATCTGGATATCGCACTGGCATTCAAATGCCTGATGCCGCTGCTCGGCATGGGCGGTGAAACCGAAAAGGGCATCGCTCTGCCGGTACTACCGTGGTGGAATGCTGTCGCCATCAACGACGTTCCTGCTCAGACCGATTTTTACAGCACGGCTAATGGTCGACTGCTGCGGGATTTGGTTCGTGATGCACGCGATACAGACAAAGTCGCCCTGCTGCTGAAAACCTGGCAGCAGCGCCTGAGCTATCGCCTGGTGCGCAGCGCAGAAGAGAGCAAAATTGCGCTCTCGGATAAAACGAATGTGACTACCACGCTGCCGTTCCTCAGTCCTGAGCTGGCCGCTGACATCAACCAGTTGGGGCTGGAAGCCGCACTCAATCAGCCGTTAACGCGTATTCTTGAGCAGGTACAGCTGGCGCTGGATAACGGTCGTGAAAAACCGGACGTTATCTATTTAACCGGCGGCAGCGCCCGTTCACCGCTGATCAAAAAAGCGCTGGCGCAGCAGCTGCCGGGCATTGAGATAGCCGGTGGCGATGATTTTGGCTCGGTCACCGCAGGGTTAGCCCGCTGGGCGCAGGTGATATTTGGCTAACTCCTTTATTGAAGCCCTTAACAGGGCTTCAGATTAATGACAAACCTCGTCCTCTTTCTGCCGGATGGCGGCGTAAACGCCTGATCCGGCCTACAACTTCCTTCAATTCCAGTCTATTGCCTGAATCCTGTAGGCCTGATAAGCGTAGCGCCATCAGGCAACTGAAGTTTGTCATTAGCCTCTGTTTTTACTTTCACAACCCTCGCCTTTCCTGCCGTCATTCAGACGTTTCCAGACAGTCTTTCATATTTCCTCCATTATTCCGGGGTGTTCCGTTACTAAACTAGTATCATTCCGCGAAAGGTTTCAGGACGAGATACGTATAACGATGAAAGGCAGCAATAAATCCCGTTGGTTAAGCGCGCTGGGCGTAGTGGCGATCGCAGGCGTCGCCGTGTATTTCTGGCACAGCAGCGGCACGTCCGAATCGGGCGCTGCTCCCGCAGCATCTCAGGGTCAGCATGCCGGAGGGGGTCGTCACGGTGGGCGCTTCGGCGGCGCATTAGCCCCCGTTCAGGCGGCAACTGCCACCAGCGAAGCCGTGCCCCGCTACCTGACCGGTCTTGGCACGATCACAGCGGCAAATACGGTTACGGTTCACAGCCGCGTTAACGGCCAGCTGCTGGCGCTGCATTTCCAGGAAGGCCAACAGGTGAAAGCGGGCGATTTACTGGCGGAAATCGATCCGAGCCAGTTCAAAGTGGCGCTCGCTCAGGCACAGGGTCAGCTGGCAAAAGATAACGCCACGCTCGCCAACGCACGCCGCGATCTTGCTCGCTATCAACAGCTGGTTAAAACCAATCTTATCTCTCGCCAGGAAATGGATACCCAGCAGTCGCTGGTCACCGAAAGTCTCGGCACCGTGAAAGCGGATGAAGCCGCCGTTGCCAGCGCACAATTGCAGCTCGACTGGACGCGCATCACCGCCCCCATTGATGGCCGCGTGGGCCTGAAACAGGTGGATATCGGGAACCAAATCTCCACCAGCGATACCACGGGCATTGTGGTATTAACCCAAACTCACCCGATTGATCTGGTCTTCACCCTGCCGGAAAACGATATTGCAACGGTGGTCAAAGCGCAAAAAGCCGGGCAAAACCTGGCGGTAGAAGCATGGGATCGGACCAATAAGCAGAAGCTCAGCACCGGCGCATTACTGAGTCTGGACAACCAGATAGACACCACCACCGGGACCATCAAGCTGAAAGCGCGTTTTAACAACATGGACGACGCGCTGTTCCCGAATCAGTTCGTCAACGCTCGCCTGCTGGTGGATACCGAACAAAACGCCGTGGTCATTCCTGCCGCCGCCCTGCAGATGGGCAACGAAGGCAACTTCGTCTGGGTACTGAATGACGAAAACAAAGTCAGCAAACACATCGTCGTGCCGGGCATTCAGGACAGTCAGAAAGTGGTTATCAGCGACGGCCTGTCGGCAGGCGATAAGGTCGTCACAGACGGCATCGACCGCCTGACCGAAGGGGCCAAAGTTGAGGTGGTTGAAGCCCATACCTCCACCTCCGATCAGAAACCGGCGGCTGAGCACAGCGGCAAAAAAGGAGCCCGCTCCTGATGCACGTTTTACCTCCCGGCAATACGGGCGGGCCATCCCGCCTGTTTATCCTGCGCCCGGTCGCCACCACGCTCATGATGGTGGCCATTATGCTGGCGGGAATTATCGGCTACCGTTTTTTGCCGGTCTCTGCGCTGCCTGAAGTCGACTATCCGACTATCCAGGTGGTTACGCTCTATCCTGGTGCCAGCCCGGATGTGGTGACCTCTTCCATTACCGCCCCGCTTGAGCGCCAGTTTGGGCAAATGTCCGGCCTGAAGCAGATGTCTTCCCAGAGCGCAGGGGGCGCATCCGTGGTGACGCTGCAGTTCCAGCTTGAGCTGTCGCTCGACGTTGCCGAACAGGAAGTTCAGGCCGCCATTAACGCCGCCACAAATCTGCTGCCGAGCGATTTACCGAACCCGCCGGTCTACAGCAAGGTCAATCCGGCGGATCCGCCGATCATGACGCTCGCCGTCACCTCTTCTGCCCTGCCGATGACGCAGGTGGAAGACATGGTAGAAACGCGCGTGGCACAGAAAATTTCTCAGGTGTCCGGCGTCGGCCTGGTGACGCTTGCGGGCGGCCAGCGACCTGCCGTACGCGTGAAGCTTAACGCGCAGGCTATCGCCGCAATGGGGCTGACCAGCGAAACCGTACGCACCGCCATCACCAACGCCAACGTTAACTCAGCGAAAGGTAGCCTCGATGGCCCGACCCGCGCGGTCACGCTCTCCGCCAACGATCAAATGCAGTCCGCCGCCGAATACCGCAAGCTGATCATCGCCTATGTGAACGGATCGCCCGTCCGCCTCGGCGACGTCGCTACCATTGAGCAAGGCGCAGAAAACACCTGGCTTGGCGCGTGGGCCAATAAACAACAGGCGATTGTGATGAACGTTCAGCGCCAGCCCGGCGCGAACATCATCGCCACCGCCGACAGCATCCGCCAGATGCTGCCTCAGCTCACCAGCAGCCTGCCGAAGTCCGTGCAGGTGAAGGTATTGTCTGACCGCACCAACAATATCCGTGCATCGGTGAGCGACACCCAGTTCGAGCTGATGCTGGCCATCGCGCTGGTTGTGATGATCATTTACGTCTTCCTGCGCAACGTCCCGGCAACGATTATTCCCGGCGTGGCGGTGCCGCTGTCCCTGGTTGGCACCTTTGCGGTCATGGTTTTCCTCGATTTTTCCATCAACAATCTGACGCTAATGGCGCTGACCATCGCCACGGGCTTCGTGGTCGATGACGCCATCGTGGTTATCGAGAACATCTCGCGCTACATCGAAAAAGGCGAGAAGCCGATGGCGGCGGCGCTCAAGGGCGCAGGCGAAATCGGTTTTACCATCATCTCACTGACCTTCTCGCTGATTGCGGTACTGATTCCGCTGCTGTTTATGGGCGACATCGTCGGGCGTTTATTCCGCGAGTTTGCGATTACTCTGGCAGTGGCGATTTTAATCTCCGCCGTGGTGTCGCTGACGCTGACGCCGATGATGTGCGCGCGCATGCTGAGCCATGAATCGCTGCGCAAACAGAACCGCTTCTCCCGCGCCAGCGAGCGCTTTTTCGAACGCGTGATTGCCGCTTACGGGCACATGCTGGCTAAAGTACTGAACCACCCGTGGCTGACGCTTGGCGTAGCGCTCAGTACCCTGGCGCTGTCGATTATGCTGTGGATCTTTATTCCGAAGGGCTTCTTCCCGATTCAGGATAACGGCATCATTCAGGGCACTTTACAGGCACCGCAGTCCGCTTCGTTTGCCAGCATGGCCCAGCGTCAGGAGCAGGTTTCCGACATCATCCTGAAAGATCCGGCGGTAGAAAGCCTGACTTCCTTCGTCGGCGTCGATGGCACCAACCCGGCGCTCAACAGCGCACGCCTGCAAATTAACCTTAAGCCGCTGGCAGAGCGCGACGACCGCGTACAGAAAGTGATTCGTCGCCTGCAGCAGGCGATTGACCGCGTACCTGGCGTCGAGCTTTATCTGCAGCCGACGCAGGACCTGACCATTGATACCACCGTCAGCCGCACGCAGTACCAGTTCAGCCTACAGGCTAATTCGCTGGATGCCCTAAGCGAATGGGTGCCGCAGCTCATGGCGGAGCTGCAAAAGCTGCCGCAGCTCGAAGACGTAAGCAGCGACTGGCAGGACAAAGGCCTGTCGGCCTATGTGAACGTTGACCGCGACAGCGCCAGCCGGCTTGGCATCAGCATGGCGGACGTCGATAATGCGCTGTATAACGCCTTCGGTCAGCGGCTAATTTCCACCATTTATACGCAATCCAACCAGTATCGTGTAGTACTGGAGCACGACACCCGCGAAACGCCGGGGCTGTCGGCGCTGGATAACATCCGTATCACCAGCAGCAGCGGCAACGTTGTACCACTGAACGCCATTGCCAAAGTGGAAGAACGCTTTGCCCCCCTGTCGATTAACCACCTCGATCAGTTCCCGGTGACGACCATTTCCTTTAACGTCGCCCAGGATTCATCGCTGGGCGATGCGGTACAGGCCATCACCGATGCGGAAAAAGCGCTGAACCTTCCGACAGATATCCGTACCGAATTCCAGGGCAGTTCGCTGGCCTTCCAGGCCGCGCTCGGCAGCACCGTCTGGCTGGTTCTGGCTGCTGTCGTGGCGATGTATATCGTACTCGGCATTTTGTATGAGAGTTTCATTCACCCGATCACCATTCTCTCCACGCTGCCCACCGCGGGCGTCGGTGCGCTGTTGGCGCTATGGATTTCGGGGAGTGAACTCGACGTTATCGCCATCATCGGCATCATTCTGCTTATCGGTATCGTGAAGAAAAACGCCATCATGATGATCGACTTTGCGCTTGCCGCCGAACGGGAACAGGGCATGCCACCGCGTGAGGCGATTTATCAGGCCTGCCTGCTGCGCTTCCGCCCAATTCTGATGACCACGCTTGCCGCGCTGCTTGGGGCGCTGCCGCTGATGCTGAGTACCGGCGTTGGCGCTGAGCTGCGTCGCCCGCTGGGAATTGGCATGGTTGGCGGTTTGCTGGTGAGCCAGGTGCTGACGCTGTTTACAACACCGGTTATCTACCTGCTGTTCGATCGTCTGTCGCTGACCCTGAAACGCCATCTGCCATCGCGTGAAGAGGAGGCGTAAGTGAAGTTTTTCGCCCTCTTCATTTACCGGCCGGTGGCGACGATTTTAATTTCGCTCGCCATCACCCTCTGCGGCGCGCTGGGCTTCCGGTTATTGCCGGTGGCCCCGCTGCCGCAGGTGGATTACCCGGTGATCATGATCAGCGCCTCGCTGCCGGGCGCTTCGCCGGAAACCATGGCTTCATCGGTCGCCACGCCGCTTGAGCGCTCACTCGGCCGCATCGCCGGGGTCAACGAAATGACTTCGATGAGCTCGCTTGGCAGCACGCGCATCATTTTGCAGTTCGACTTTGACCGCGATATTAACGGCGCCGCACGCGACGTGCAGGCGGCAATCAACGCTGCGCAAAGCCTGCTGCCAACCGGTATGCCAGGCCGCCCTACTTACCGCAAAGCAAACCCGTCGGATGCGCCGATCATGATCCTGACGCTGACCTCGGACACTTACTCTCAGGGCCAGCTTTACGATTACGCGTCAACGCAGCTGGCGCAAACCCTTTCGCAGATTGACGGCGTCGGCGATGTCGACGTCGGCGGCAGTTCCCTGCCCGCAGTGCGCGTCGATCTTAACCCGCAGGCGCTGTTCAATCAGGGCGTGTCTCTGGACGATGTACGTACGGCGATCGGCAACGCCAACGTACGTAAACCGCAGGGCGCCATTGAGGACAACAGCCAGCGCTGGCAGCTCGCCACCAACGATGAGCTGAAAACCGCCGCGGAATACAAGCCGCTGATAATCCACTACAACAACGGTGCCTCGGTGCGCCTGAGCGACGTTGCCAACGTCACCGACTCGGTGCAGGACGTCCGCAACGCCGGGATGACCAACGCCAAACCGGCTATCTTGCTGATGATCCGCAAACTGCCGGAAGCCAACATCATTGAGACCGTGAACGCCATTCGCGCCCAGTTGCCGGAGCTGAAAGAAACCATTCCGGCGGCCATCGATTTGCAAATCGCTCAGGACCGGTCGCCCACCATTCGCGCCTCGCTTGATGAAGTGGAACAGGCGCTGGTGATTTCGGTCGCGCTGGTGATTCTGGTCGTGTTCCTGTTCCTGCGCTCGGGCCGTGCGACGCTTATCCCCGCCGTCGCCGTACCGGTATCGCTGGTCGGCACCTTTGCCGCGATGTATTTGTGCGGGTTCAGCCTCAATAACCTGTCGTTAATGGCGTTAACCATTGCCACCGGCTTTGTAGTGGACGACGCCATCGTGGTGCTGGAAAACATTTCTCGCCACGTGGAAGCAGGCATGAAGCCAATGCAGGCCGCACTCCAGGGGAGCCGGGAAGTCGGGTTTACCGTCCTGTCGATGAGCCTGTCGCTGGTCGCCGTTTTCCTGCCGCTGCTGCTGATGGGCGGATTGCCGGGGAGACTGTTGCGGGAGTTTGCCGTGACGCTCTCCGTCGCTATCGGCATTTCGCTTGCCGTATCGCTCACGCTGACGCCGATGATGTGCGGCTGGATGCTTAAATCTTCCCGCAAGCACCAGCCAACACGCGATCGGGGCTTTGGTCGCGTGCTGGTCGCGATGCAACGTGGTTACGGCAAATCCCTGAAATGGGTGCTGAACCATGCCCGCCTCGTTGGCGTGGTGCTGCTTGGCACTATCGCCCTGAACGTCTGGCTCTATATCTCCATTCCGAAAACCTTCTTCCCGGAGCAGGACACCGGGGTGGTGATGGGCAACATTCAGGCGGATCAGAGCATCTCTTTCCAGGCGATGCGCGGCAAACTGCAGGACTTCATGAAAATCATTCGTGAAGACAAAGCGGTAGATAACGTCACCGGCTTTACCGGTGGTTCACGCGTAAACAGCGGAATGATGTTTATCACCCTGAAGCCACGCGACGAGCGCAACGAAACGGCGCAGCAGGTCATTGACCGGTTGCGTAAAAAGCTCGCCAAAGAGCCCGGCGCAAACCTGTTTCTGATGGCGGTGCAGGACATCCGCGTGGGCGGACGCCAGGCGAATGCAGGCTATCAGTACACGCTGCTGTCCGATAATCTCGCCGATCTGCGGGAGTGGACGCCGAAAATCACCAAGGCGCTATCGGCGCTACCCGATCTCACCGACGTGAACTCTGACCAACAGGATAACGGTGCGGAAATGGACCTGGTGTATGACCGGGAAACCATGTCGCGGCTTGGCATCAGCGTCGAAGACGCCAATAGCCTGCTGAATAACGCCTTTGGTCAGCGGCAGATTTCCACTATTTACCAGCCGCTCAACCAGTACAAGGTGGTGATGGAGGTCGACCCGGTTTACACCCAGGATATCAGCGCCCTTAACCAGATGTTCGTGATTAACAGCGAAGGCAAAACCATTCCGCTTTCTTACTTCGCGAAATGGCAACCGGCTAACGCGCCGCTCTCCGTCAATCATCAGGGCCTGTCGGCGGCCTCAACTATCTCCTTCAACCTGCCGACGGGCAAATCCCTGTCGGAGGCGAGCGATGCCATCGACAGAACGATGACGCAGCTTGGCGTGCCGCAAACTATCCGTGGCAGCTTCGCGGGGACGGCGCAGGTGTTCCAGCAGACCATGAACTCTCAGGTGATCCTGATTATTGCGGCGATCCTGACGGTGTATATCGTGCTGGGGATGCTGTATGAGAGCTACGTTCATCCTTTAACGATCCTCTCCACCCTGCCGTCAGCGGGCGTCGGCGCGCTGCTGGCGCTGGAGCTGTTTGGTGCACCGTTCAGCCTGATTGCGCTCATCGGGATCATGCTGCTGATTGGTATCGTGAAAAAAAATGCCATCATGATGGTCGACTTTGCGCTGGAGGCGCAGCGCAACGGCGATCTGGCGCCTGAAGACGCCATTTTCCAGGCCTGCCTGCTGCGCTTCAGGCCAATAATGATGACCACTTTGGCGGCGCTGTTTGGCGCTCTGCCGCTGGTGTTGTCCGGCGGAGACGGCTCAGAGCTGCGTCAGCCGCTGGGGATAACCATCGTCGGCGGTCTGGTGATGAGCCAGCTTCTGACGCTGTATACCACCCCGGTGGTGTATCTGTTCTTCGATCGCCTGCGGCTGCGTTTCACGCGTAAATCTCATCAACCGGTAACTGAGTAACTATGGAAGAGCTGCCCGCCAGCGTACGCTGGCAACTGTGGATTGTGGCGTTTGGCTTCTTTATGCAGGCGCTGGATACCACCATCGTCAACACCGCCCTGCCCTCAATGGCGAAGAGCCTCGGGGAGAGCCCGCTGCATATGCATATGGTCGTCGTTGCCTATGTACTGACGGTGGCGGTGATGCTCCCCGCCAGCGGCTGGCTGGCGGACCGCGTTGGCGTACGCAATATCTTTTTCACCGCCATCGTGCTGTTCACCGCCGGATCGATATTCTGCGCCGGGGCCAACACCCTGAATGAACTGGTGATGGCCCGCGTGTTGCAGGGATTTGGCGGCGCCATGATGGTGCCGGTCGGCAGGCTCACGGTGATGAAAATCGTGCCACGCGAACAGTACATGGCAGCGATGACCTTCGTCACGATCCCGGGCCAGGTCGGACCGCTGGTTGGCCCGGCGCTCGGCGGTATTCTGGTGGAGTACGCCTCCTGGCACTGGATTTTCCTGATTAACATTCCGGTGGGCATCATCGGGGCCATCGCCACGCTGTGGCTCATGCCGAACTACACCCTGCAAACCCGGCGCTTTGACCTTTCCGGATTCTTTATGCTGGCACTGGGCATGGCAACCCTGACCCTGGCGCTGGACGGCCAGAAAGGCCTTGGCATTTCACCTATGATGCTGGCCTTATTGATTGTTGCAGGCCTGCTGGCGCTGCTGTTCTATCTCTGGCATGCCCGCAATAATGAGAATGCGCTGTTCAGCCTTCATTTATTCAAAACCCACACCTTCTCGCTCGGCCTGGCGGGCAGCTTCGCCGGACGCATCGGCAGCGGCATGCTGCCGTTTATGACGCCGGTTTTCCTGCAAATTGGCCTCGGCTTTTCGCCGTTCCACGCCGGACTGATGATGATCCCGATGGTGCTGGGCAGCATGGGGATGAAGCGCATGGTGGTGCAGGTGATTAATCGTTTTGGCTATCGCCGGGTATTGATCAGCGCCACGCTCGGGCTCGCCGCTATCAGCCTGCTGTTTATGACGGTGGCGCTGATGGGCTGGTACTGGCTGCTGCCTCTCGTGCTGTTCCTGCAAGGGATGATCAACTCCAGCCGTTTCTCCTCGATGAACACCCTGACGCTGAAGGATTTGCCGGACGATCTCGCCAGTAGCGGCAACAGCATGCTGTCGATGGTGATGCAGCTTTCAATGAGTATCGGCGTGACGGTAGCCGGCCTGCTGCTCGGCATGTACGGCCAGCACCATATCAGCATCGACAGCGCGGTTTCCCATCAGGTCTTTTTGTACACTTACCTCAGCATGGCGGCGATCGTTGCGCTTCCGGCGTTGATTTTCGCCCGCGTGCCTGACGACACCAGTAAAAACGTAATCATTGCACGACGCAAAAGGAGCGAACCGTGAAAGTCTGGCGCCCAGGCATTACCGCGAAGCTGTTTCTCGCCATTCTCACCACCTGCATCGTGCTGCTGATCAGCATGCACTGGGCGGTGCGTCTGAGCTTTGAGCACGGGTTTATCGATTACATCAAGCGCGGCAACGAGCAGCGTTTACAGCTGTTAAGCGATGCGCTTGCCGAGCAGTACGCCACGCACAATAACAACTGGCGCTTCCTGCGCGGCAATGACCGCTTTATCTTCCAGATCCTGCGCTCGTTCGAACATGACGGCCCTGATGATAAACGCGGTCCAGGAGCAGGCCCGGACGATCGTCGCGGCCCGCCTGAAATGCCCCCCACGGCTGGCGCACCCAGTTCTGGGTAGTTGACCAGAATGCCAAAGTGCTGGTTGGCCCACGTTCACCGGTGCCAAAGGATGGAACCCGCCGCGGCATCGTAGTGAACGGCATCGAAGTTGGCGCCGTCATCGCTTCACCGGTGGAAAGGCTGACCCGCAATACCGACATTAACTTTGACCGTCAGCAGCGCCGCACCAGCTGGCTTATTGTGGCACTGGCAACCTTGCTGGCTGCTCTCGCCACCTTCCCGCTGGCGCGTGGGCTGCTCGCCCCGGTAAAACGTCTTGTGGAAGGCACCCACCGGCTGGCCGCAGGAGATTTCTCGACTCGTGTCGCCGCGACCGGAACCGATGAACTGGGGCGTCTGGCGCAGGACTTTAACCAGCTGGCAAGCACGCTGGAGCGCAATCAGCAGATGCGCCGCGACTTTATGGCAGACATTTCCCACGAGCTGCGCACCCCGCTGGCCGTGCTGCGCGGCGAGCTGGAAGCTATTCAGGATGGCGTGCGGAAATTCACCCCGGAATCGGTGGCTTCGCTGCAGGCAGAAGTTGGCACGCTTACCAAGCTGGTGGACGATCTCCATCAGCTGTCGATGTCCGACGAAGGCGCATTGGCCTATCAGAAAACCTCGCTGGACATCATCTCGCTGCTGGAGATGGCTGCGGGCGCTTTCCGCGAGCGCTTTGCCAGCCGCGGGCTGAATATCAGCCTCAAGCTGCCGGAACGCGCGATGGTGTTTGGCGACCGGGATCGCCTGATGCAGCTGTTTAACAACCTGCTGGAAAACAGCCTCCGCTATACCGATCCCGACGGCCAGCTGCAAATCTCGGCGGAAAGAACGGGCCATAATCTGATCCTGACCTTCGCCGACAGCGCCCCTGGCGTCACCGATGAACAACTGCAAATGCTCTGCGAACGTTTCTACCGCACTGAAGGCTCACGCAACCGCGCCAGCGGTGGCTCGGGCCTGGGGCTTGCTATCTGCGTGAACATCGTCGCCGCCCACGGTGGCCAGCTTCGCGCCGTGCATTCGCCTTTTGGTGGGGTTAGCATTAAAGTAGATTTACCTCTGGACCGCGACTTACCGGGAACCGTATGACCGAATTACCGATTGATGATAAAACCCCGCGCATCCTGATTGTTGAGGACGAGCCAAAACTGGGCCAGCTGCTGATTGATTATCTGCTGGCCGCCAACTACGCGCCGACGCTGATTAATCATGGCGATAAGGTGCTGAATTATGTCCATCAGACGCCGCCGGATCTGATCCTGCTCGATCTGATGCTGCCGGGCACCGACGGGCTGACGCTGTGCCGTGAAATCCGCCGCTTCTCCGAAGTACCCATCGTCATGGTGACCGCTAAAATCGAGGAGATTGACCGCCTGCTGGGGCTGGAAATTGGCGCAGACGATTACATCTGCAAACCTTACAGCCCACGAGAAGTGGTGGCGCGCGTCAAAACCATTCTGCGCCGCTGCCGCCCTCACCGTGAACTGCAGGCCATGGATGCGGAAAGCCCGCTTATCGTCGATGAAAGTCGCTTCCAGGCCTCATGGCGAAACAAGCTGCTGGACTTAACGCCGGCGGAGTTTCGTCTGCTGAAAACGCTGTCTCAGGAGCCGGGCAAAGTCTTTTCGCGCGAACAGTTGCTCAATCATTTATATGACGACTACCGTGTGGTGACCGACCGCACCATCGACAGCCACATCAAAAACCTGCGCCGCAAGCTCGAAGCGCAGGATGCCGAGCAGTCTTTTATTCGCGCGGTGTACGGCGTGGGCTATCGCTGGGAAGCGGATTCCTGCCGTCTTGCTTAGGTTTTGCCGGGAGGCGCTGACGCTTACCCGGCCTACGATTTTCTGTAGGCCCGAGCAAATGAAGTGCCGCCGGGCATAGCCTCAAAGCAAAAGGTTTACTCCCCTGCCCCGCGGCGCTACAATTCCCGCCCTTAATGTAGGGGAACCTCCCCGCCCGCTCCGTCCGTGAGCGAGTCTGACCTGTCATCAGAACGAGAAAATCATGTTTAAACCGGAACTCCTTTCCCCGGCGGGAACGCTGCAAAATATGCGTTACGCTTTCGCCTATGGTGCCGATGCTGTTTACGCGGGCCAGCCGCGCTACTCCCTGCGCGTGCGCAATAACGAATTCAACCACGAGAATTTGCAGCTGGGTATTAACGAAGCCCACGCGCTCGGTAAAAAATTCTACGTCGTGGTGAACATTGCGCCGCACAACGCAAAGCTGAAAACGTTTATTCGCGACCTGCAGCCGGTGGTGGAAATGGGGCCGGATGCGCTGATCATGTCTGACCCTGGCCTGATCATGCTGGTGCGCGAGCACTTCCCTCAGATGGATATTCACCTCTCCGTACAGGCGAACGCCGTCAACTGGGCGACCGTGAAGTTCTGGAAACAGATGGGCCTGACCCGCGTGATCCTCTCCCGCGAGCTGTCGCTGGAAGAAATCGAAGAGATCCGCACCCAGGTCCCGGACATGGAAATTGAAATCTTCGTCCACGGCGCGCTGTGTATGGCCTATTCCGGCCGCTGCCTGCTTTCCGGCTATATCAACAAGCGCGACCCGAACCAGGGCACCTGCACCAACGCCTGCCGCTGGGAATATAACGTTCAGGAAGGTAAAGAGGACGATATTGGCAACATCGTGCACAAGCATGAGCCGATCCCGGTACAAAACGTCGAGCCAACCCTTGGTGAAGGCCAGCCGACCGACAGCGTATTTATGATTGAAGAAGCCAAGCGTCCGGGCGAATACATGACCGCTTTCGAAGACGAGCACGGCACCTATATCATGAACTCCAAAGATCTGCGCGCCATCGCGCACGTGGAGCGCCTGACGCAGATGGGCGTGCACTCCCTGAAAATTGAAGGCCGTACCAAATCCTATTACTACTGCGCCCGCACCGCGCAGGTGTATCGCAAGGCCATCGACGATGCCGCTGCGGGTAAGCCTTTTGACGAATCATTGCTGGAAACCCTCGAAGGGTTGGCGCACCGCGGCTACACCGAGGGCTTCCTGCGCCGGCACACCCATGACAGCTATCAGAACTACGAGCATGGCTATTCCGTATCTGAGCGCCAGCAGTTTGTGGGTGATTTCACTGGCGAGCGCAAAGGCAACCTCGCCGCCGTGGCGGTAAAAAATAAGTTCCTCAAAGGCGACAGCCTGGAGCTGATGACCCCGCAGGGCAACGTGAACTTCGTGCTGGAGCACATGGAAAACAGCAAAGGCCAGCCGACCGACGTCGCGCCAGGCGACGGTCATACGGTGTGGATCCCGGTCCCGGAAGAGATCAGCCTCGACTATGCGCTATTGATGCGCAACTTCGTGGGACAGCAAACCACCGTGAATCCTCACGCGAAGTGATTTAGCATAGTTATTTTTTCGTTGTGGGAAAATTCTTAGAATCGGATCACATACCGCTTCGCTTGATAAGGGTATTATCCGAGGCGCTGAAAAACATAACCCATAAATGCTAGCTGTACCAGGAACCACCTCCTTAGCCTGCGTAATCTCCCTTACGCGGGCTAATTTTTTTGTTTTAACACGATGGGCCGTACAGCTGCGCTAGCGCTGAAATGTGATGTGAACAGTTCCGCTCTCAGCCGTTTGCGAAGTGACCTTATAACCGGCCTCCAGACCACGCAGATCGTCCCACAGACGTATGCCATCTCCGAGAAGAATGGGAGTAATGGCAACGTGAAGGCGGTCGATGAGTCCGGCTCTGAGATAGTCGCGAACAATTGTCGGTCCGCCACCTATGCGAACATCCCTGCCCCTGGCGACTGCTGCTGCACGCTTCAGCGCATCGGCCGGCGATGCCGTAATGAAGTGGAAAGTGGTTCCACCGCTCATTTCAATAGCAGGCCGTGGCTTGTTTGTCAGGACGAAGACCGGATAGTGAAATGGAGGCTCATCTCCCCACCATCCCTTCCAGTTCGGATCGTCGGGATAGTTGTGCAGTCCGAACTTACCGGCTCCCATGATCTCTGCCCCGACGTTCTCAAAGTAGTCCTTCGCATAATCATCGTCCAGGCCAGTAGTGCCCTGGCCACTGGTGTCATGGAGAACGCGCTCCCGAAAAGTCCGGGTAGCAACATAAGCCCCCACCAGGCGCGACCAGTCCTCGCCGAATGGCTTTTCTGGAGTTTGATCCGTCGTGGTGGCGAAACCATCGAGCGAGATTATAAGATCAGCACGAACCAACATATAAATCCTCCAGGTATTAAGGTTAATGTTACGTAAAGATTCTCCCGGCACTGCTACATTCAGCCTGTGCGATCGCCATGAGAATTTCAATGCCTCGGGCACTATTTCCAGCCCTTCCTGATGATATAAAAATCAATCCCCAAAATAATGACAGAGGGTTGCGTCCTCCTTGTTTAAGGATAGTGTTGCATCGACCCATTAACTCACAGCCCTTGGCGGGCTTATTTTTTTGTCTGCTATTCAGCCCCATTTCAGCCTATTCCCCAGGCGCATCCCTGCTTCCTGCGTTACACTTTTATCATGTTGAATAAATGGATAAAAAGATGACTGACTTTCCACCTGGCTTACTGATCCTGAACGGCAAAGGCGCGGGTAACCCTGAGCTGCGTGAGGCCATCAACCAGCTTCGCGATGAGGGCGTGGAGATCCACGTGCGGGTGACATGGGAGAAAGGGGATGCCGCTCGCTATCTTGAAGAAGCCTGTGAGCTGGGCGTGGCGACGGTGATCGCAGGCGGCGGCGACGGCACGATCAATGAAGTGGCGACGGCGTTAATTCACTGCAAACACCCGCATACGCCGGCGCTCGGCCTTTTACCGCTCGGCACTGCCAACGATTTTGCCACCAGCGTCGGTGTACCCGGCGAACTGGATAAAGCGCTGAAGCTGGCGATGGCGGGAAATGCCGCGGCTATCGATATCGCCCGGGTGAACGAAAAAACCTGCTTTATCAATATGGCGACCGGTGGTTTCGGGACGAGAATTACCAGCGAGACGCCAGAAAAGCTGAAGGCAGCGCTGGGCGGCGTCTCTTATCTGATTCACGGTCTGATGCGGCCTGATACGCTGAAAGCCGACCGCTGTGAAATTCGTGGAGAAGGATTCCACTGGCAAGGCGACGCGCTGGTGATAGGCATTGGCAACGGGCGTCAGGCCGGAGGCGGCCAGCAGCTTTGCCCGGACGCACTCATTAACGACGGCCTGCTTCATCTGCGTATCTTTACCGGCGAAGAGCTGCTTCCTGCTCTGCTCACTACGCTTTCAAGCCCGCAGGAGAGCCCTAACCTGATTGATGGCGTGTCATCGTGGTTTGAAATTTCCGCCCCGCACGACATCACGTTTAACCTGGACGGCGAGCCGATGAGCGGCCGGGAATTTCGTATCGAGATTTTGCCGCACGCTCTGAAATGCCGCCTGCCGCCAGGCTGCCCTTTACTGCGCTAGCGGCGAAAAAAGCCTCCCAAATTCAGGAGGCTTTTTTCAGCAGGCGATCAGGCGATGGTGACTTTTTCGTCCAGATAAACATCCTGCACCGAGTTTATCAGCTTCACGCCCTCAGCCATCGATTTCTTAAACGCTTTGCGGCCAAGAATAAGTCCCATACCGCCCGCACGTTTATTAATCACCGCCGTGCGAACCGCGTCGGCCTGATCATTATCCCCGGCAGCACCGCCGGAGTTAATTAACCCGGCGCGCCCCATATAGCAGTTTGCCAGCTGGTAACGCACCAGATCGATAGGATTGTCGGTGGTGAGCTTGCTGTAAACGCGCTCATCGGTGTAGCCGAAATTGACGGCCTTGTAGCCACCGTTATTTTCCGCCATTTTTTGCTTCACGATATCGGCGCCGATAGTGGCCGCAAGGTGGTTGGCCTGTCCGGTCAAATCCGCCGAAACGTGATAGTCGACGCCGTCTTTCTTAAAGGCAGAATTTCGCAGGTAGGCCCACAGTACCGTCACCATCCCCAGCTCGTGCGCACGTTCAAAGGCGGCTGAAATCTCCTCAATCTGGCGACGAGACTCTTCCGAACCAAAATAGATAGTCGCCCCAACAGCCACCGCGCCCATGTTAAAAGCCTGCTCGACGCTGGCATAGAGGGTTTGATCGAAGGTGTTCGGGTAGCTCAGCGTTTCATTGTGGTTGAGCTTCACGAGGAAAGGAATGCGGTGCGCATAGCGGCGCGACACGCTCGCCAGCACACCATAAGTGGAGGCCACACAGTTACAGCCTGCCTCAATCGCCAGCTCGACAATGTTTTTCGGGTCAAAATAGAGCGGATTTGCCGCAAACGATGCGCCCGCAGAGTGCTCAACGCCCTGGTCTACCGGTAAAATAGAGAGATAGCCGGTGCCCGCCAGGCGGCCGGTGTTGTACAGAGTCTGCATGTTCCGCAGCACGGCAGGTGGGCGGTTATTGTCGATCATCACGCGGTCAACATAATCGGGACCGGGAAGATAAAGCTGCCCGGACGGAATGGTCATACAACGATGCTGTAAAAGGCTGTCGGCGTCTTTGCCAAGCAACTGCGCAATATCAGTCATAGCGATAACTCCCGTAAGTGCCCGTAAAAACGAGCATGAATGTCCTGGGCCTGATTTCAGGCAACCCTAAGCCTGGACCTCTGGACCTGATTTTTCCAGCCTATTCGTGCGCTTTTAAGCACAATCCGCTGGCACGATTCAGGTGCAGAAAAGTGTTAAGTCGCTCAAGGAATCATCGCAAAGGTATTTTAAAGGTATTATTCAATGGTAGTGTGCAGGCGTACCTTACCTGTCATGAAGGATTTAAAGATGAAAACTACGGTAAAGCTGTCGTTCATGATGTTCGTAGAGTGGTTTATCTGGGGCGCATGGTTCGTGCCATTGTGGCTGTGGCTCAGTAAAAATGGCTTCAGCGCCGGGGAAATCGGCTGGTCTTACGCCTGTACCGCCATCGCCGCGATCCTCTCGCCTATCCTCGTCGGCTCGCTGACGGACCGCTTCTTCCCTGCGCAGAAAGTGCTGGCCGTGCTGATGTTCGCAGGCGCCATCCTGATGTACTTCGCCGCACAGCAAACCACCTTCAGCGGCTTCTTCCCGCTGCTGCTGGCCTACTCGCTCACCTATATGCCGACCATCGCGTTGACCAACAGCATCGCGTTTTCCCACGTGCCGGACGTCGAGCGTGACTTCCCGCGCATCCGCGTGATGGGCACCATCGGCTGGATTGGCTCGGGGCTGGTGTGCGGATTCTTACCGCAGATGATGGGCTATGACGACATTTCGCCAACCAGCATTCCATTGCTGATTACCGCAGGCAGCTCCGCGCTGCTCGGCGTGTTCGCGCTGTTCCTGCCGGATACGCCACCGAAGAGCACCGGCAAGCTGAGCCTGAAGGTGATGCTTGGCCTGGACGCGCTGGTCCTGCTGCGCGATAAAAACTTCCTCGTCTTTTTCTTCTGCTCTTTCCTGTTCGCGATGCCGCTGGCGTTCTATTACATCTTCGCCAATGGCTATTTAACGGAAGTGGGCATGCACAATGCCACCGGCTGGATGACCCTCGGTCAGTTCTCCGAAATCTTCTTTATGCTGGCGCTGCCGTTCTTCACTAAACGCTTTGGTATTAAAAAGGTATTATTACTGGGTTTGATCACCGCAGCGATTCGCTATGGCTTCTTCGTCTACGGTGGCGCAGAACATTACTTCACCTACGGCCTGCTTTTCCTCGGTATTTTGCTGCACGGCGTGAGCTACGATTTTTACTACGTCACGGCCTATATCTATGTGGATAAAAAAGCGCCGGTGCAGATGCGCAACGCCGCGCAGGGCCTGATTACGCTCTGCTGTCAGGGCTTCGGCAGCCTGCTCGGCTACCGTCTGGGCGGGGTGATGATGGAAAAAATGTTCGCCTATAAGGAGCCCGTTAACGGACTGACCTTTAACTGGGCCGGAATGTGGACCTTCGGTGCGGTGATGATCGCGGTGATTGCCGTGCTGTTTATGCTGTTCTTCCGTGAATCGGACAAAGAGATTACCGCCATCCACGTCGACACCGACGAACGCGATATGGCGATGACACATGAGGAAGTGAAATGAAACACCAACGAATTCTCGGTGCCCTCTATGGGCAGGCGTTAGGCGATGCGATGGGAATGCCTTCTGAGCTGTGGCCGCGCTCCCGCGTGAAGGCGCACTTCGGGTGGATTGACCGTTTTCTCGATGGCCCGGCGGAAAATAACGCCGCCTGCTACTTCAAACGCGCAGAATTTACCGACGACACCTCAATGGCGCTGTGCCTGGCCGACGCGTTAATCGAATGCGACGGTGAAATCGTCCCGGACGTCATCGGTCGCCACATCCTGGCATGGGCTGAGGGCTTCGACGCGTTCAATAAAAACGTGCTCGGCCCGACGTCAAAAATTGCGCTGAATGCGATCCGCGACGGCAAGCCGGTCAGCCAGCTTGAGAACAACGGCGTGACTAACGGCGCGGCGATGCGCGTTTCCCCACTCGGCTGCGTGCTGCCAACGGCAAATCTGGATGCCTTTATTGATGATGTCGCGCAGGCCTCCAGCCCGACGCACAAATCCGATCTCGCCCTCGCTGGCGCCGTGGCCATTGGCTGGGCGGTTTCCCGCGCGATTGACGGTGAAAGCTGGCAGAACATTGTCGATGCGCTACCGTCCATCGCCCACCACGCACAGGAAAAACGCGTCACCACTTTCAAT
Source organism: Scandinavium sp. UTDF21-P1B (assembly GCF_040750395.1). Taxonomy (NCBI): domain Bacteria; kingdom Pseudomonadati; phylum Pseudomonadota; class Gammaproteobacteria; order Enterobacterales; family Enterobacteriaceae; genus Scandinavium; species Scandinavium sp. UTDF21-P1B. The sequence continues at coordinate 10,518 of NZ_JBFLVD010000035.1, read as the reverse complement.
GCTTCTCTTGCGATGCGCATTGAGCTGGCGCTTAAAACGGTGCGTGAAGCCCACGGCGTGGAATCCGCCTGCGAGCAGCTCTACCAGCTGGTTGGCGCGGGCACCAGCACCATTGAATCGGTAGCCTGTGCAATTGCAATGGTGGAGCTGGCCGAAACCGATCCGAACCGCTGCGCCATCCTCTGCGCAAACCTCGGCGGCGACACCGACACCATCGGCGCAATGGCAACCGCTATCTGCGGCGCGCTGCACGGCGTCGACGGCATTGACCCTGCGCTGAAGCGGGAACTGGACGAAGTGAATCAGCTCGACTTTGGGCGCTACGCCGATGCCCTGCTGCAGTTCCGTCAACGGCGGGAGGAAAAATGCTGAGCGACAAACTGAGGCAGCTTCAGCAGCGGCGCCCGGTGACGGTGATCGGCTCGGCGGTGATTGACGTCATCGCCGACGCCTACGCCCTGCCCTGGCGCGGCTGTGATATCGAGCTCCAGCAGCAAAGCGTGAATATTGGCGGCTGTGCATTGAACGTCGCCGTGGCGCTGAAGCGTCTGGATATCGATGCCTGCAATGCCCTGCCGCTGGGCCAGGGCGTCTGGGCTGACATCGTGCGTAACAATCTGCACAAGCAGGGCATCACCAGCGTGATTGAAACCGACAGAGGTGATAACGGCTGGTGCCTGGCGCTGGTTGAACCCGACGGTGAGCGTACCTTCATGTCCTTTACCGGCGTGGAAAACGCATGGACGAATGAATGGCTGGCACGCCTGCCGCGCCATGCCGACGGTCTGGTTTATCTTTCCGGCTATCAGCTCACCGCCTCCTGCGCGGATTTGCTGATTGGCTGGCTGGCGTTGACGCCAGGCGTCACTGCGCTTATCGATTTCGGGCCGCGTATTGCTGATATTCCACCGGAGCGCTTCGCCCGCATCATGGCCTGCAAGCCGCTTATCACCCTGAACCGTCAGGAAGCGGAGATCGTGGCTGAACTTTACCAGCTTCCCGACGAGACTGAAGCGCTGGGCAAAGCGTGGCTGGAACGCTGGCATGCCCCGCTGATTGTCAGGCAAGACAAAGACGGCGCATGGTATTTCAGTGAGAAAGGCTGCGGGCAAGCAGCGGCATTTCCGACGACGGTGGTCGACACCATCGGGGCGGGTGACAGCCACGCGGGCGGCGTGCTGGCCGGTTTAGCTGCGGGCTGGTCTTTAAACGAAGCGGTGACGCTGGGCAATGCGGTGGCATCGTGGGTGGTAAGCCATCGCGGCGGCGACTGTGCACCGACGCGCGACGAACTACTCCTCACACACAAACACGTATAAATCACTGCGGCAGTAGCTGATGCTGTACTCAATCGGCCGCTGCTGCTGGTCCAGCGCCACCTGTTTAATCACCAGCACCGGAATTTTGTCATCCATTTTGATGTGCGATTGAAACTCGGCGTCCGGCATCCGGGCGCTGACCCGCGAGCGGGTGCGCTGCGGATAAATATGCTGGCTACGGAAGTAGTCGTACAGCGAAATGCCGATCTCGTCTGCATCCGCAATCAGATGCGACGGCACCCACGACTCCTCAATGGACACCGCCTCTTCATCGACATAGCGAATGCGCTTGAGTAGAAACACATCGCTTTTTGGCTCTATCGCCAGCTGCTCAGCCACTTCAGCCGGGCATTCCACCACGCGTTTGTTGACCCACAGCGTATCCGGCTTTTTCCCGCGCAGCACCACCTGCTGAGAAAACCCGCGCGCCTCTTTCAAAGAATACTCAAAGATGTTGTTGATCTGCGTACCATAGCCGCGGGCACGCGTCACAACACCCTCGTCTTCGAGAGTCTGCATCGCCTTGCGCACGGTGATGCGCGATACCCCGGTGAGCTGGCTGAGATCGCGCTCGCCGGGCAGAATATTGCCGTGCTCCAGCCAGCCGCTGCGCACTGCGTTCTTCACCGTTTCGGCAAACTTCAGGTACAGCGGCGTGTTGTCGGCGGCGGCGATGCGCTCATTCAGTTGAGCAAGAAGCCGGGTATGCGCTTGTTCCATCTCTGATTTTCCTGACAGACAGTTTCAGCCAGTATACTACCACCAGGCGTGAAAATGATGCACCGGACCGATCCCATTCCCCACCTCCAGCGAGTCGGCTTTTGCGAGCGCCGCAGAGAGCCAGCGTTTCGCCTCCGGCACCGTTTCCAGCCAGCCTGAATGTCGTGGACGCAGCGCGGCTAACGCCGCTGACAAGGTACATCCGGTTCCATGGGTATTTTTCGTTGGTACTCGCGGTGCGGTGAAGCGATGTTCCCCTTCGGCGGTAAACAGCCAGTCCGGGCTTTCCGCATCGTCCAGATGCCCGCCCTTCATCAGCACCGCCTCGCAGCCCAGAGCCCGCAGCGCACGTCCCTGCTCCAGCATCTCCCGCTCGTTTTGAGCGTGTGGCGCATCCAGTAACGCAGCGGCTTCCGGCAGATTCGGCGTGATTAACGAAACCTGCGGCAACAGCCTTTTACGCAGGGTTTCAACCGCCGATTCAGAGAGCAGCGGATCGCCGCTTTTCGCCAGCATTACCGTATCCAGCACCACGTTCTGGCTCTGGTATCGCGCGAGCCTTTCCGCGACGGCTTCCACAATATCGGTTTCCGCCAGCATCCCTATTTTGGTAGTGTCGATTCGCACATCGCTGAGCACCGAATCGAGCTGTGCTGCAACAAAGTCAGGCTCAATCCGATAAACCGACTGCACGCCACGGGTGTTCTGCGCCACCAGCGCAGTAATGACCGAACAGCCATAAGCACCCAGCGCTGAAAACGTTTTAAGATCGGCCTGAATACCCGCGCCGCCGCTCGGATCCGTGCCGGCGATAGTTAAGGCGTTAATCCGCTTCATGCCTGGCCCTCCCCATACAGCGCATCAAGGAACACAGCGACAAAACTTCCCGGCCCGGCGCTGTTTTCCGTCGCCAGGCTTCCGGCCCGTTTCATTATTCCGCAGGCTGCTGCCACGTTGTCGAGCCTGTCGCCCGGCAATGCGCAGCTTGCCGCCACCACCGCAGATAAAGCGCAGCCGGTACCGACCACGCGCGTCATTAGCGATGAACCGCCGATGACCATCAGCGTTCGCCGTCCATCAGTGACGTAATCCACTTCACCCGTTACCGCCACGACGGTAGAAATTTGCCGGGCCAGCGCCTGTGCGGCAGGCAATGCCGCCGCTGCGGTGTCCGTGGTATCTACACCCCGTCCGCCCAGGCTCATCCCTGCCAGCGCCATAATTTCAGAAGCATTGCCGCGAATCGCCGCAGGCTTCAGTGCCAGCAGCTGATGGCAAAATTCAGTGCGCAGCGCCAGCGCGCCAACGGCAACAGGATCCAGCGTCCAGGGTTTATTGTTCGCGCTCGCACTTTCCACGGCAAGACGCATTGCCAACGCACGTTCTTTCGTCAGCGTGCCGACGTTAATCAGCAACGCATCCGCCATTGCGACAAACTGGCGAGCCTCATCAGCGTCAATCACCATCGCCGGAGAAGCGCCGATAGCCAGTAAAACGTTGGCGGTAAAAGTCTGCACGACGTCATTGGTCATACAGTGAACGAGCGGCGAGCGGGAACGAAAAAGGTGTGAAGTATGCGCAACGAGCGCGGGGTTTAGCAGGTCAGCTTGCATGGTTCGCTCCTGCCAGACGGTGAAGAAGCGATACCCGATATGGGTTCTGACTTCCCTACGCTGGCATTATCCAGATCAGGTAATACGGGTATTTCTCAGCCTTCACAAAGAAGGGCACCCCGAGTCATTTGAATCAAATTCTGTGGTTAACGTGACGTTAAACCATGGGGAGGATAATGCTGCGGGCCGAGGATGTAAACACGTCTCTCCAACTCAGCCCTGACGCCCGCGCCACATCTCCCGCGTAATTTCCCACAGTTCTGAATCCAGCTCACCGGATACGTACTGCGCTTTTTCGGTACGGACTAAACGCATTCCATTTCGCATGGACAGATTTTTAGAACGTTGATTATCAGCAGCTTTTGGCGCCCTGAGCACCTCTTTGTTCAGCGTTTCAAACCAAAATTCATTCACCGCCTCGCAGGCTTCGGCCATCAGCCCCTTCCCCTGCCATTCCGGCACCAGCCAGAAACCGCGGTTATTATCAGGGATATCCATCAGTGAAATGACGCCGATTAGCTCGTTTTCGTCTTCTTTGGGTCGCAGGCTCCAGAACCATCCTGTCCCTTTTTTACTGGCGGCAAGCGCGACGTTATCAACGTAATGCTGTGCAGCACCCTCAGGAAAAGGCCAGGGCACGGTTGAAATCAGATAGCGCACTATCTCCCAACGAGGAAATTTGCGCTGAATCTGCTGCGCATCTTCTGAGCGCAATGGTTTAAGGATAAGCCTGTCGGTCACAATTTCAGGTGTGGCAATCATGTTGGTATACCCTCTGTTTAGTCGACCAGAACGCTTCTCAATTTCAGAACCACCTTGCTGGACACCCTGGACAATAACGTATCCTCTGGCAATGAATAGAGACTAAGCGCCAAAATGAAGGGAAAATCCTTACACTATTACCTTATCATTCAGACATATAGACAGGCTATCGTCAGCACACTAAAACGGAAGATGTTGCAGCTTTAGGACGCACTTTTCCCTTACCACTTCATATAACAAACGCACCGCCGGCGAAAGCTGTTTGCGGTGCGGGCAAATCATATTCAGCGGTACCGGGTCACCCTGATAGTCCGGCAGGATTATCTTCAATCGCCCTTCGGCAATATCATCGCTGACGTCCAGCCACGACTTATTGGCAATCCCTTCTCCGGCAATCGCCATACGGCGGATCACTTCCGCGTCATCGCTCATCATCACGCTGGAAACCTGCACCTCGTGCATCTGCCCGTCGCGAAAAAGCGTCCAGCGATCGTAGAGTCTGCCGCGCAGGCTGTAGGTGAGAGCATTGTGCTGGCGCAACTCCTCCAGCGTTTTCGGCTCGCCGTGGCGGCTTATCCAGTCGGGGGATGCCACCAGCACGCGACGGTTTTCCGCAGCGACGGGTAAAGAGATGAACGATGCATCGTCGTTGTGCCCATAGCGAAAAGCGACGTCCACCGGATCTTTAAAAATGTCGGCCAGGTTGTCGGAAAACAGAATACGCAGCCGCAGCGCAGGATGGCGGCGGCGAAAATCCTGAAAGACCGTGAGCAGGAGATTGCGGCCAAGATCTGAAGGCACAGCAATCTGTAGCGTACCGCGGATTTCATCTTCTGAAGTCTGAAGCTGCTGCATTCCGGCATGGAGCGTGTCGAGCATCTGCGTGGCAAACGGCAGCCAGGTTTCACCTTCCGGGGTTAATCGCAGGCTCCGGGTCGAACGCGCAAACAGCCGAATGTTGAGCTGTGTCTCCAGCCGTTTAATGGCTGTACTCACCTGCGCAGGCGGCAACCCCGCCTCACGCGCCGCTTCGCTAAAATTGCCCAACGCCGCCGCGCGCACGAACAGGGTCAGATCTTCCAGTCTGAGCATCTTTTTCTCCAGCCATTCACTTTCTGCATTGTAAGCCAAACCCGGAATCGTCTCAAAAAGCCCGTCTGCTGCCTCAGGGAATGCTATTCGCAGTATGCTTTCGAGGTTTGCTTACACTTTTTGCCCGCAAGAAGCTTGCCAGCAGGCGGGTGCATCAGGAATGATACGGGGCGGCATTTTTAAGTCCAGGTTATGTATTACAGGAATGTGGAGAAGGTATGCGTAAAACAAAAATGATGCTTCTGGCAGCACTGCTGGCAACAGCGGGTGCAGTATCAGCGGCACCGGCAACAGTATCGACCTCAGGGATCCAGCAGTATGAGCTGAACGACTTCATTGCCGATTTTACCCATTTCAAGATTGGGGACAGCGTGCCGGAGATGTACCGCACGGACGAGTACAACATCAAGCAGTGGAACCTGCGCAATTTGCCTGCGCCAGATGCGGGCACCCATTGGACCTATATGGGCGGCAACTATGTGCTGATTAGCGATGCAGACGGTAAAATCATCAAAGCCTACGACGGCGACATTTTCTATCACCGCTGAGCCCGCGCAGACTGTGAGCGTAACCGACGCTCACAGGTCGTACAATAATGCCTGGAGATAGCCATGAATATCCGCCCAGGAACCCCTTCCGATCGTCCTTTTCTTCGGACTCTGTTTCTTCACTCGCGCAGACAAAGCTGGCCCTGGGCTGACAGCTCCGGCTGGTCGCTGGAGGATTACGATACCGCAACGCTTGATGAACAGGTCTGGGTTGCCGAGATTGACGGTCACCGGGCAGGGTTCGCTTCCGTGTGGGAAAGCGATAACTTTCTGCACAATTTATTTGTTGCTCCACAATGGCAAGGGCACGGCGTGGGTAGCGCGCTGCTGCGCCACGTGCAGGCGACCTTTACCGGTACCGGTGCGCTGAAATGCCTGGTGCAAAATGAGCAGGCTCTGGCGTTTTATCAGCATCACGGCTGGCATACCGAAGCGCGCGGAATTTCGCCAGAGGGCGACTACTGGTTAATGCACTACCTACTTCCCTGAGCACCGTCCCTTTGCATACATAATTTTCATTCGATTTTGAGAACTTCGTTCCGGGAAACCCACTTGTCGGCGTCGCCTCAGCGCATACAATATACTGTATATAAATACAGTCATCGTATCACTCAGGAGAGGTTATTCATGGAAGCACCCGCCGTCTGGACTCATCCCCTGCTTTTTACCGAATTCGATCCCAATCTCGATTTTGTCGACGTCGCCACGCAGTGCGAGGAGCTGGCCGCCAGCGCCCTGGAATCCGAGCATCTGGAGACACAGCACGATCTCTACCAGCGCCTGCATACCTGCCTGGCACAGCTTCAGCCAACGCTGCTCGACCCCATTCCCGACGATCGCATGGCCGAATTCACCGTCAACGTGCTGCCGGATTGCCGCCCGGCGATGGAAACGGAAAGCGAATTGCTCTGCGAGTACTGCCTGGCGCTGAGCAAGCTGCTGTCAGGGCAGCCGCTCAGCATCAGCGTTGAAGAGACCTTACAGGGGCTGCTGTATGAGCTGACCTGCTTTTTGTCAGACACCATTCTCGCCCCGCGCTGGATAAACACGCCGCAAGGCGTAAAAATCCTCGGCTGACGGGCGAAAAAAAAAGCCACCCAGGGTGGCTTTCGATTACGCAGAGGCTATCACACGGCGCGAAACGCAATCTCGCCTGGAATGACTTCGCCCTGCCAGTACAGCTGTGCGGCAACGCGGCCAGCCAGCTGGCGGTACAGCGTGGTAAATTCACTGTCCGGGCGAGCCACAACGGTCGGCGTGCCGCGATCCAGGTCTTCACGCAGATTGATGTGCAGCGGCATCTGCCCCAGCAGCTGAGTGTGATACTGCTCCGCCAGGCGTTCTGCCCCACCGGTGCCGAAAATAGGCTCATGGTGGCCGCACTGGCTGCAGATATGCATGCTCATGTTTTCAACAATGCCGAGGACCGGTACCTCGACTTTCTCGAACATGACGATGCCTTTTTTGGCGTCAATCAGCGCGATATCCTGCGGCGTGGTCACCACCAGCGCGCCGGTAACAGGAATGTTCTGCGCCAGCGTCAGCTGAATGTCGCCGGTGCCTGGCGGCATGTCGAGCACCAGATAGTCGAGGTCCGGCCACAGCGTCTCCTGCAGCATCTGCATCAGCGCTTTGCTGGCCATCGGGCCGCGCCAGACCATCGCGTTATCGTCGGTCACCAGATAACCAATGGAGTTGGTGGCAAGACCAAATTTCACGATCGGCACCATATGGGTGCCGTCCGGGGAGGTCGGACGCCCCCCTTCTGCACCCAGCATCATCGGTACTGAAGGGCCATAGATATCCGCATCGAGGATACCGACTTTTGCCCCTTCGGCGGCCAGCGCCAGCGCCAGATTCACGGCAGTAGAGGATTTGCCCACGCCGCCTTTCCCTGAGCTAACGGCAATAATGTTCTTCACGCCGTTAATACCGGGCTGATTTTTTACCCGTTTGAGGGTGGCAATGGCGTGCGACAGCTTCCAGTCGATCGCTTTCGCACCGGTGATACGCAGCAGGTCAGCGCTGCACTGCTCTTTGAGCTCTTCAAACGCGCTGTGCCACGCAAACGGCATCTGAATTTCAACATGAACGGTGTCGTCGAGCCACGCCACGTGATGCAACGCTTTCAGGGCGGTGAGATTGTGTTTCAGGGTTGGGTGCTGAAAATTGGCCAGCGTGCCCGCGACCATCGCGCGCAGACGTTCCGGGGATGTGGCCTGGGATTGCGAACTCATCCCGACTCCTTTTTCGTTGTTCTGGAGTGCTAATTGTAACTGCGAGTGCCGCACGACGGTAATAATTCTTCGGAGGGTCTTCGCACATAGCGTATCAACGGGCGTTTTGGTACTATCGACACCCCTTTCAAAAGCAGGAAGTAATGTTCACTATGACTCAAGTCGCGAAAAAAATTCTGGTAACGTGCGCACTGCCGTACGCCAACGGCTCCATCCACCTCGGTCATATGCTGGAGCATATCCAGGCTGATGTCTGGGTCCGTTACCAGCGAATGCGCGGCCACCAGGTCAATTTCATCTGCGCCGACGATGCCCACGGCACGCCGATCATGCTGAAAGCTCAGCAGCTCGGCATTTCTCCGGAGCAGATGATTGCCGAAATGAGTCAGGAACATCAGACCGACTTCGCTGGCTTTAACATCAGCTACGATAATTATCACTCGACGCACAGCGACGAGAACCGCGAGCTGTCCGAGCTTATCTACGGCCGCCTGAAAGAGAACGGTTTCATCAAGAACCGCACCATCTCTCAGCTGTTCGATCCGGAAAAAGGCATGTTCCTGCCGGACCGTTTCGTGAAAGGTACCTGCCCGAAATGTAAATCGCCGGATCAGTACGGCGATAACTGCGAAGTCTGCGGTGCCACCTACAGCCCGACCGAGCTTATCGATCCGAAATCCGTGGTTTCCGGCGCCACGCCGGTGATGCGTGACTCCGAGCACTTCTTCTTCGACCTGCCGTCCTTTAGCGAGATGCTGCAGGCGTGGACCCGCAGCGGTGCGCTGCAGGAGCAGGTTGCCAACAAAATGCAGGAGTGGTTCGAGCATGGCCTGCAGCAGTGGGATATCTCCCGCGATGCACCGTACTTCGGTTTCGAAATTCCGAACGCGCCGGGCAAATATTTCTACGTCTGGCTGGATGCGCCAATCGGTTACATGGGTTCATTCAAAAACCTGTGCGACAAACGCGGCGATACTACAAGCTTTGACGAGTACTGGAAGAAAGATTCCGACGCCGAGCTGTACCACTTCATCGGCAAAGACATCGTCTACTTCCACAGCCTGTTCTGGCCAGCCATGCTGGAAGGCAGCAACTTCCGTAAGCCGACCAACCTGTTCGTGCACGGCTACGTGACGGTGAACGGCGCCAAGATGTCCAAATCTCGCGGCACCTTCATCAAGGCCAGCACCTGGCTGAACCACTTTGATGCCGACAGCCTGCGCTACTACTACACCGCGAAGCTCTCCTCCCGTATTGATGATATCGACCTCAACCTCGAAGACTTCGTGCAGCGCGTCAACGCTGACATCGTCAATAAAGTGGTGAACCTGGCGTCCCGTAACGCAGGCTTCATCGCCAAGCGCTTTGACGGCGTGCTGGCCGCTGAACTGGCCGATCCTGCGCTGTACAAAACCTTCACCGACGCGGCGCAGACCATCGGTGAAGCCTGGGAAAGCCGTGAGTTTGGCAAAGCCATCCGTGAAATCATGGCGCTGGCGGATCTCGCTAACCGCTACGTTGATGAGCAGGCTCCATGGGTTGTTGCGAAGCAGGAAGGCCGCGATGCCGATCTGCAGTCTGTCTGCTCCATGGGTATCAACCTGTTCCGCGTGCTGATGACTTACCTGAAGCCGGTTCTGCCGTCTCTGTCTGAACGCGCCGAAGCTTTCCTGAACACCGAACTGCGCTGGGAAAGCATTCAACAGCCGCTGCTCGGCCACAAGGTGAACACCTTTAAGGCACTCTATAACCGCATCGACATGAAGCAGGTTGAAGCGTTGGTGGAAGCCTCCAAAGAAGAAGTGAAAGCACTGAACAGCGCGCCGCTCACCGGCCCGCTGGCGGACGATCCGATTCAGGAAACCATCACCTTTGATGATTTCGCCAAAGTCGATCTGCGCATTGCGCTGATTGAGAACGCGGAGTTTGTTGAAGGCTCTGACAAACTGCTGCGTCTGACGCTGGATATCGGCGGTGAGAAGCGTAACGTCTTCTCCGGTATTCGCTCCGCGTATCCGGATCCGCAGGCGCTGATTGGTCGCCTGACGGTCATGGTCGCCAACCTGGCACCGCGTAAAATGCGTTTTGGTGTTTCCGAAGGCATGGTGATGGCCGCAGGCCCTGGCGGGAAAGATATCTTCCTGCTCAGCCCGGACAGCGGTGCGCAGCCTGGTCAGCAGGTGAAATAACAAAAAAGCCGGAGAACTCTCCTAATGCCGATCGTTTA